>DASUFY010000191.1:0-18685 GCA_036274315.1 Planctomycetota bacterium
GCGCGAAGTTCGTCGTGAGCGGGTTCTCGGCCGTGCCGGTCGGCGTCGAGCCAGAGTGCGCGAGCGTCAGGATGCCGCCGATCACCGTCGTGCCGATGGCCACGGCGAGCGACACCTTCTTCCATCGCGGCATGTCGCGCAACCAGGCGCGGAAGTCCCGCTGGGTGGAGACGGTCGTCGTCGGCGCCTCTGCAGGGTCCATGCCGACAGATTAGCCGGTCCGCGCATCGTGCCCAGCGAGGATTGTCGCCCCTGCCCGCGCAGGGTTTTTCTGCTTGAGCGCCTGCATGACATGCGCATGATCCCGGCCCTCCGGAAACTCCCCATGCGCAACCTCCTCAACGCCGCAATGCTCACGGGCATGCTCTCCTGTGCGATGGCCCAGGACCGCATCACGCTCGCCAATGGCGATGTGCTGACGGGCACGATCAAGTCGATGGCCGACGGCAAGGTGACCATCGCCTCGCCGGTGCTCGGCGACGTCACCGTGCCGATGAGTTCGGTCAGCGACCTCGTCACGCAAGCCCAGGTGGACCTGCAGACCAAGGATGGCGACCTGCTGAAGCGCCGCATCGTCGGCATCGAGGGCGGCAACCTGCGCCTCGAAGGCGCGACGACGTCGCTCGGGCTCGACAACCTCGGCATGATCAACCCGCCGCCGAAGATGGAACCCAGCTGGACGGGCTCACTCAAGATCAATGCCTTGTGGACCGACGGCAACACCGACAACCGCGCGGTCGGCGCAACGATCGACGCGGTGCGCCGCGCCGAGATCGATCGCATCTCGTTCGATGCCAATTGGGACTACGCCGACGAGAAGGACAACACGTTCACGGCGACGCGCGGCACGCGAACGCTGACCCAGCGCCGCGCCGGTGGTGGCCTCAAGTACGACTACTTCCTGAACAAGAAGTGGTACGCGCTGGCGACGGCCCGCGTGCTCGGCGACACGCTGGCCGACATCAAGCTGCGTTTCTCGGGTGGTGCCGGCATCGGCTACACCTGGGTCGAGGACAGCACAGCGACATTCCTGACCGAAGTGGGCCTCTCGTACGTCAGCGAGGACTACCGCACGGCCACCTCCCCGTCCATCGACTACCTCGCCGCCCGGATCGCCTACAAGCTGACGTACGCGCTCAGCGAACACACCAAACTCGTGCACGGCGTCGAAGCGTTCCCGTCGACCGAGCGGATCGAGGACACGTACCTGCAGGCCAAGACCGAGATCACCACGAGTCTGACGGAGAGCATGGTCGCATCGGTCGCGCACGTGCTCGACTGGGACAACACGCCGGCACCGGGCTTCGAACGCGCCGACAACCGCGTGGTGCTGTCGGTCGGCTGGTCCTTCTGAGCTGGGTCGCCTTGCGGCGCGCAGCGCCGCAAGGCAAACCAGCTCAGGACCTCCTACCGCTCCGGCGGGCGCCTCACGGCGCCCTGGGAGCGGGAGAGACCGGTTCTGAGTTCCGCCCGCGGAGCGGCGTGGCTCTCGCCTCCTTGTGCTGATTCAGTAAGAGGTGGCGAAGTTGCTGGTCTGCACGTCGCCGCCGCCGAAGAGATCGCGGTGGCCGCTGTTGAGGCCGCCGAAGCGCGGCACGAACTCGATGCGGAACGTCGTCTCCTGGCTGAACGGGTTGTAGCTCGCCGACGCCGCGATCGACCAATCGTGGTCGTTGCGCTGCAGGCCGAACGTGTAGCTGAGCCACTCGTCCAGGGCGAGGTCGCGCTGGCTCGAAGCGTAGATGGACCATCGATCCATGAGCGTCGTGTTCGCGGTCACGCCGACGGCGCCTTCGACGAGGAAGTCCTCGCGATAGTCGGCGGTCCAGGTGATGCCGGCGATCGGTCCGAACTGCACCTCGGTGTCGAGCGTGCGCATGCCGTCCTGCCAGTCGTAGTCGCCGTAGAACGCGAGCGCGAACGTGTCGAACGGCAGCCAGTCGAGGCGCGGGCGCAACAGCAGGTCGTAGTAGAGCAGGCCCAGCGTGCCGCCCTTGCGCGTGACGCCGTTGATCGTCTCGTCCTTGTTGTCGGCCTTGGCGTCGGGCCAGATGTCCTGCGCCAGATCGAACAGCAGGAAGTCGCGCGGTTCGCGGTGGCCGTCGGCCTTGTCGCCGACGTTCTCCATGCGCTGGATGAGGTTGCGGACCTCGACGCGCACCAACTGCTCCTCGTGCAGCGTATCCTTGCCGTCGAAGACGAAGAACTCGGGTGGCGTGCCGTCGTCGGCGAAGTTGTCGTCGACGCGGAACCGGTTGCGATAGGTGATCTTCGGCGCGATCACGTGACGCACGGCGTGCGGCCCGTCGTCGCCGAGCCACGACCAGGTGCGGGACAGACGCGTGCCGAGCTGCAGACCGGCTTCCCAGGCGATGCGCCCTTCGCTCGAGCCGTCGACCGTCTTGTCGTAGTACGTGCCGCGGCCCGACGCGTAGGGGCGCAGGTTCAGGTCGCCCCAATGGAACGGTGCCGACACCTCGATGAGCTGGTCCAGTCGCAGTGACCGGTCGCCGACGCGCGTGCCGGCGAGGTCGTCGTAGTTGCTGCGGCGCTGCCCGATCTCGGTCGCCATGTCGACGACGATCGGCGTTCCCCACGGCGTCTCGCCGATCGGCTGGGCGATCCAGTCGTAGGTGATGACCGGCAGCTCCTCGACGAACCTCTCGGCCAGGGCGCGGTTGTCGCGGTAGCTGAAGTCGTCGAGGTTGTAGCGCACGCCGACCGTGAGGATGCGGTTGCCGTCGGCGTGGTGCACGTAGGCGCTCGTCTCGGGCACCTCGTCGATCCGGTAGTCGCCGCGGAAGAACTCCGGATAGACGGCCGGATCGGATGCCTTGAACGCGACCAGATCGAGGTGCGTCGACGGTCCCAGGAACACGCGGTTCTGCGTGCGGAACAGGCTGCGCCCATCGTTGTCGATCGTGTTGCCGCCGAAGTCCTTCGTGATCTCGCGGATGTTCTCGCCGCGGTCGTCGAGCAGGAAGCCGTCGGTCCGGCCCTCGTAGAGACCCTTGGCGCGGTACGAGGCACCGCCCTTCAACGGCACGCCGCGCGTCTCGATCCAGCCGACGCCGAGGTCCCAGTCGCCGCGGAACTCGTTCGCAGGACGGCCCGTGAGCCACTCGTGCAGCGCGCCGCCGGTCTGGTTCCACGGCAGCCCGAGGACGACCCCGCCCTGCACGCCTTCCTTCTGCGAATAGGCGGCGCCCGCGCGCTTGATCGGAAAGGCCGACTGGCTGCCGGTGAAGAAGTGTCCGTCGGGCAGCGGCGCGAGGCTCGTGCCGCCGACCTGCAGGGTCTGGCCGCGTGCGATCACCTCGAACTCACCCTCGCGTTCGATGATCTCGACCTCGCCGTCGGCGAGCGCCGCGTGCGGTTCGGCCGCGGTGCAGGTCGTCAGCGTCACGTCGCGACCCGTCCACCGATCGCCCTGCTTGACGAGCTTGCTGCCGCGCACGATGAGCAGGCTGCTCAGATTCGCGCCAGGCGACAGGTAGCGAAGTTCGGCGTTCTCGACCACGATGCGGTCGTCGAGCGGCGAGATCCACATGCGGTCGCACCGCAGCACCTCCATGCCGTCGCGCACGATCGTGACGCCACCCTCGAAGTAGAGGTAGCGGAACGTGTCGATCGCCTGCTCGGTGGTGCGTGTCGTCGGGATCTCCTTCGATCGACCGATGGCCTGCAGCGAGCGGTCGAGCCGCTCCCGGATCTGCTCGGGCGACAGACGGCGCCGCGGCGTGGGCGCCGAGATGCCGCGCCGCGGCAGGCCCGTCGACGACGGCTGGTCGAACAGCGCGCGCGCGGCCTCGCGGTCCGACAGGATCAGTGCGTTCGTGCCGCGCACGTCGAGCTTCAGCCCGGGCGCGACGAACCGGAAGCCGCCGATCAGGTGCAGCTCGCGGTAGTCCCCCTGCTCGTTCGAGATCCCGGGTCCCTCGTACGAGTAGCTGTGGTCCTGGCTCACCGTCGTCGGAGCCTGCGGTGCGATGGGCGGCGTCGCGTGCGGCTCCTCCTGCGCGGGCGCGGCGCGGCCCAACGCCGCGCCGACCAGGAGCAGCCCGAGCGGCGGGCGCCTCACTTGGCGACGTCCTGCGCCAGGTCCTTCTGCACGAGGCGGCCGGGATGCCACTTGACGGACATCGTCTCGTAGTTGACCTCGATGAACGGCGACCGCCACTCGCGCCCGTCGGGCATGGAGACGACGGCGTCCGCCGGATCGCTGAAGGTCATGCGGTTCCAGCGCGCGTCGAGCTCGGCACTGGCGCTGCGCGCCTTCATCTTCGACCAATCGAGGGTCACGACCCGGCCGGTGACCTTGACGATCTCGCCGGTCTGCGGCTGGCGCTGCATGCGCAGCTGCTCGGCCTCGAGATGCACGCCGTCGGGGTTCTCGCTGCCGTCCTCGTTCAGTCCCTGGGCGACCACGGGCCCGCCGAACACGACCTCCTCGGGCAGCACGTCGATGTTGCCACGGCACACGGCGATCATGTGCGAGAGCAGACCGTCCTTGCCGGGCTCGTGCAACGTCACCGATGGCAACAGGAACGTCGGTCGGTCCGCGAACGTGCGCAGCGCCTGCACGCGCACGCCCTCGTCGTGCAGCACGCGCACCTGCGCGCCGCGCGTCGTGACGATGCGGCCGCCGTCGGTGCGCCGAACCTCGGCCGGCGCCATCGTGTCCGGATCACCGACGAAGAGCGCGGCCTCGGCACCCTGGGAGAGCAGCAAACGGTGGCCGAGGCCTTCGATGAGCCCGTAGCGGTCGTCCTCGAGATGGAAGTCGCGCACGTCGTCGACGACCAGCCACGGATTGCCGACGCTGTGGAACAGCACGTCCGCGAGCGGGCCCACGGCCCCGCCGGCGTGCAGGCGGCGCATCTCCGGCGTCAGCACGAACGGCAGCAGGCGCAGTCGTTCGGCATTGCAGGACACGGTCGTGGGCGCGCCGCCGCCGGGGTTGCCGATCTCGGCGCGCACGAACGGGCGCCAGTCGGCGACGGCCGCGGCATCGACGAGCACGTGGTTGCCGCCGGCGTGGTGGATGTCGATCTGCGGGCCCTGCAGGAACACGCGCTGCGCCGGCTTGCCGGGACTCGCGGCCACGGTGCGGGTCAGTTCGGGCTCGGTGCACTCGGGCGGCAGCGCGACCCACAGATGACGTTCCGGACCGTACGGCACCGGCAGCAGCCGCAGCGAACGGGGTCCGAGCTGCACCATGTGCGGGGCGGCGGCCTGCAGCGTCTCGTCGCCGCGAACGATGCTGCACCTCGCCGGCAGCCCCGCGACGTCGAGCGCCAGCAGCTCGCGCGCTTCGAGCAGCGCGTCGAGCCGGCGCACGCCCGTCAGGTCCGCGTCGTCGCCCGTGAGGCGCCCCTCGATCTCGGCGGCCGGCGCGCGCAGCCGCAGGTGCGTGCGCAGGCCGGTGCGCTCGACGTCGCAGCAACCGACACCGCGCAAGTGGCCGTCGCCGTAGTGCACGTCGTAGTGATGCGAGCGCCAGGGCTGGCCGGGCTGCTCGGGGTCCGCGGGCAGCTCCGGGCCGAGCCGCAGGTGCTGCGACGATCCCGTGCGCTGGAGCCAGAACCCGTCGTTGCCCGTCGCGAGCAGGTTCTCTTCGCCCGGTTTCGTCGCGGGCTGCTCGACGCGCACGTCGCCGAAGCCGCGCACGACGCCGCCGTCGGCGCCCGCCTCGTTGGAGCGGAAGACGTGCAGTCCGCGGCTCGCGTCGAGGCTGCGCGCGCCCTCGACGAGCCGCGAACGTCCTTCGAAGACCACGACCTGCAGGTGTTGCAGCGCTCCCAGGGTCCACTGGGGGAAGCCGAACGAGCGATGCACGGCGCCGGGGCCCTGGCCCGGCTGCACGAGGTGGATGCGGCGCTCCGACGTGCCGACGACGGGATCGCTCGTGCGCCCGTCCCGGAGATCCTGCTGTTCGATGCGCGAGGGTCCGCCGTGCGCCGTGATCAGGTACGCCTCGCCGAACGGACCCGGCTGGATCGACAGACGCGTCGTGAACACCTGGGCACCCGGCACGTCGACGCGCGCCGGCGCGCCCGTCAACTGCAGCATGCGCCACGTCGCATCGTTGCGCTCGCTGCGGTCGGCGACGCGGTTTCGGTCGCGCAGCAGCCAGCCGACGAACCGATCGCCGTGGGCGGTCGAACCGGTGCCGCCTGCATCCGCCGAAGGCACCTCGTCGCCGCCGAAGCCCGGCAGCGCGAGCCGGCCGCTCGCGAGTTCCAGCTGCACGTCGTCGTCGACGGTGACGGTCGCCGCGCCCTGCGTGGTGTGCTCGACGTAGTGCATGCGGCCGCGGGCCCGCACGACGAGCCCATCGGTCTCGAGCACGGGATCGCTGAGGATCTCGATGTCGGCGCTCTGCAGGTCGCCCGTGCGTTCGCGCGGCAGCGTCGCGCGCAGGCCCTTGCCCCGCAGCGTGCCCTTGTGCTCGCCTTCGACGACGAGCAGCACCGGATCGTTCGGATCGGCGGTGCGGATCAGCAGGTCGTGTTCGCCGACGAGCACCCTGGCGTTGCCGAGCTCGAGCCGCAGCCCGGCCATCTTCGTGCCCGGCAGCGTCGTGAACACGGCGTCGCGCAGGTCGATGTCCTTGTCCTCGCGCAGCGAGGGTCGACCGTTGGCGTCCCGCGCCAGCTCGACGAACGCCTGCCGCGCGACGAGCGTCGCCGCGGGTGCGCCGGCGTCGAACAACGTCACGTCGACGCCTTCGAGCTGCTGGCGCCCTTCGCCGATCGGCTGGCTGTCCTTGGCCTCGAGCAGGAACACCTGCTGCTGCACCTGGCTGCCGTCGGGCTGCGCCAGCGTGCGGTACCGCGGCAGGCGCAGGTAGCCGGTCTGCGCCACCGACGCGCCGACGTTGCCCTGGTGCACGGGCAGGCCCGGCGTGTTCGGTCGCGGCTGGCGATCGGGCGCCGGGAGCTTGCCACCGAGCGCGTCGTCGTCGCCGATCGCGAGCCGCAGGGCGGCGATGCCGAGGCCGAGCAACAGCAGGAACAGCAGCAGCCGCTTCACGGTCGCCCCCCACGGTCGACGATCTCCTGCCAGCGTCCCTTCGCGCGCAGCAGCTCCTCGACGACGTCGCGCGCGGCGCCGAAGCCGGCCGAACGGCGCGTCACGAACTGCGATGCGGCGACGACCTCGGCGCGCGCCTCGGGCACGGTCGCGGCGAACCCGACCCGCTGCAGGACCGGCAGGTCGAGCAGGTCGTCGCCGACGTACGCGACGCACAGCGGGTCGAGGCGCTGGCGCTGCAGCAGCTCGCCGAACGCTTCGACCTTGTCGGTGCGGCCGAGCATCACCTCGTGCATGCCGAGCTCGCGCGCGCGCCGCGCGACGACCTCGCCGCCGCGACCGGACAGCAGCCCCGAGCGGCCGCCGCAGCGATGCCAGTAGACGATGCCCGCCGCGTCGTGCACGTGGAAGGACTTGTACTCGCCGCCTTCGCGATCGAAGTGGATGCGCCCGTCGGTCATCACGCCATCGACGTCGAGCAGCAGGAACTCGATGCCGGCGAGCACACGCTGCTCGGGTCGCGGTCTGCCCGGCACGGGGACGAGGCCAGTCATGCCAGCTCCGGCCTCATACGATCTTGAGATTCAGGAGGTCCTGCACGTCGAGCAGACCGAGCAGCCGGCCCTCCCCATCGACGACGGGCAGCTGGTCGACGGCGAACTGGTGCAACAGCGCGAGCGCTTCGAGTGCGAACGTGTCCGGCTGGATCGAGCGCGGATTGCGCGTCATCGCATCGTCGATGCGGCTCTCGCGCGGGTTGGCGAGGCCGCGCTCGATCAGGCGCCGCAGGTCGCCGTCGGTGAAGAAACCCCGCAGCTTGCCGTCGCGATCGACCACGCTCGTCGCGCCGGGCCGGCCCGGCGTTCGCGTCATCACTTCGATCGCCTGCAGCACCGTGGCACCGGTCTCGACCCGCGGGTTGCGCTCGCCCTGGCGCATGAGTTCGCCGACGCGCATCAGGCGTCGGCCGAGATCGCCGCCCGGGTGGAAGCGAGCGAACTCGTCGGGGCCGAAGCGCCGGCCTTCCTGCACGACCAGCGCCAGTGCGTCGCCGAGCGCCATCATCGCGGTGGTCGAGGCGCTCGGTGCGAGACCGAACGGGCCCGCCTCGTCGATGGGCCCGATCTCGAGCACGAGGTCGCTGTGGCGGCCGAGCGTCGAGCTCCGATCCTGCGTGATGGCGACCAGCGGCACGCCGACCGCCTTGACGTGCGGCAGCATCACGAGCAGTTCCTGCGTCTCGCCCGACTTCGAGAATGCGAGCAGCAGGTCGCCCGATTCGATGCGGCCCAGATCGCCGTGGATCGCCTCGGCCGGGTGCAGGAAGATCGACGGCGTGCCGGTCGAGGCCAGCGTCGCCGAGATCTTCTGGGCGATGAAGCCCGCCTTGCCCATGCCGGCGGTGACGACGCGGCCGCGCAGGCCGAGGATCATGTCCAAGGCGCTCAGGAACGGCGGTCCGAGGCGTTCCGCCACCTGCCGTACGGCCGCTGCCTCGCGCTCGACGATCTCGCGAGCGCGTTCGATCCGGGGGTCCATCAGGGCGGCCAGCGTAGCACAGCGGCGCGCCCCGACCGCCACCCGAGCCCGGTGCCCGGTGCGCTTCACCGGGGCAGACCGCGTCGGGCTACAGCGCGCCGATGACGCAGGCGCGTCCCGAGCTGACGCCGATCTGGAACGCCAGCGGGGAATTCGGATCGAGCACGATGGCCTGGGTGAAGAACTGCTGGGAGACGAGTGCGGGCTGGTTGGGGATGTCCCACGTCACGGTGCCGGTGCCGTTCGTCAGCAGCGTGACCGCGGTCACGTCGGGACTGATGAGCAGGAAGCAGCCGGGCGCGCCGGCCACGGCCAGATCGACGGGCAGCGGCACACCGTTCCAGTTCGTGTTCGAGAGGCCGTAGGCGATGAGCCCGATCACGGCCGCCGCCGGGGCATTGCCGATCTCGTGCACGAAGCTGCTGCCGGCGTAGGGCAGGCTCGGCGCGTCGAGTTGCACGGGGCCGCCGGTGGTTGGGCAACCGTTGCCGAACGGGGTCGCGCTGCCGGCGTTGACGGGGCGGTAGGCGAGCGTGTCGGCGAACGCGGCGGCCATCGACGTGGTGCCGCCCGCCATGAGCACGCGGTGGTTGCCGGTGTCGTAGGCGCTCGCGGTCGAGTTGCGCGCGTTGGGCACGACGAGCGGGCTGCGCGGCGTCCACGCCGCGCCGTCCCATTCGAAGGTCTGGTTCAGGTCGGTGAACGTGGGGCCGAGGATGCGCACGCCGCCCCAGAGCACCACGCGCCGGCGCCCGGTGTCGTAGGCGAAGACCTGGTCGCACAGCGTGCCGGGCAGGCTCGGGCGCTGGGTCCACGACGTGCCGTCCCACGTCCAGGTGTCCGACAGCGTGGCGCCGCCCGGCGTGGTGTAGCCGCCGCAGAGCACCGTGACGCCGCGCGCGGCGTCGTACGCCATGCGGTGCGCGCCGCGAGCGAGCGGCGTGGCGCCGGCGGGGAACCGCTGCGTCCACGTCGAGCCGTTCCATTCCCACGTGTCGCCGACGTCGGCGCCCGACGGCACGAAGCCACCGAACAGCACGACGACCTGGCGGGCGCTGTCGAAGGCCATCGCCGAGCCCGAACGCACCGACGGCGAACTCGCGGGGCTCGCGAGCGACCACGTCGTGCCGTTCCACCGCCAGGTCTGGTTGGAGAACGAGCCCGGGCCGAGGAAGCCGCCGAACAGCACCGTCTGCTGGTTGCCCTCGTCGTAGACCATCGCCGGCCGCGTGCGCGCCGAGGGTCGCACCGCGGGATTGAGCACCATCCATTGGCTGCCCGTCCATTCGGTCGTCGTGTCGGAGAAGACGGCGGCCAGTTCGCCACCGAAGGCGACGAGGCGGTTGCGCGCGCTGTCCCAGCAGTGGCCGTTGAAGGCGATCGGTGCACCGGTGCCGGCGAGAGTGGTCCAGGTGACCTGGGCGCTGCCCGCAGTGGCCAGCGCGAGCAGGGCGAACGTGGAGCGGATCGGGAGAGCTGCATTCATGGCGAAGGTCTCGGGCGGTTGGTCGAACGGCTCGGGGGCGCGCCCCGAGGGGATGGGATGGCGACCGGTCTCCACCATAGGTACCCGCGCAGCATCGGTCACGGGGGCCTGCACGCAGAACCGCCGCGCCGGCGAAGCGGCCCCATAGTTGCTGACGCGCGCGCCCCCGCAGCGACCCGCTGGGCCGCTTGTCATCGCCCCCGCGCTTGTTGTTACGATCCGAGCATGGTGAGCATCGTGAGGGAGTCGCCCGCACCCGCCGACCTTCGCCGCCCGTCGAACACTCCGGATCGTGCCGGTCGCGGCCGCGCGCGGGCGTGGCGCGCGGCGGTGGTGGTGCTGCTCGTGTGGCTGGCGCCGTGCTTCGCCCGCGCGCAGGACGATCCGCAGCGGCGCTACGCGCCACCGGACCCGTACACGGAAGGGGACGAGGCGGCGCTGCGCAAAGCGGGCTACGTCTCGCTCGGACCGTTCCCGTTCGGAAGCGGGCACGACACGACCGCGGTCGAGAACCTGCTCGGCACCGAGCCGCTGCACTGGATCGAAACCGCGCACTTCCGGATCGGTTGCGCGCTGTCGCCGCTGCGCCTCAAGGGCGGCGAGGAGGACTGGGTCGCGAAGACCAAGGGGGAACTCAAGCGCTTGAGCAAGCGGCTGCCGAAGCTCAAGCCGGACACGAAGGAGCTCGACCCGTGGTTGCGCACGCACCTGATCGCGCAGCGGCTCGAGGATCTCTACGCCGAGGTCATGGAGCTGCTCGGCGTGACCGACGCGAGCTTCCCCGAGGTGCCCGACGATCCGGCGTCACCCGAGACGTTCCGCGGCCTCGGTCCGTACCTGGGCATGCCACAGAAGTTCACGGTGCTGCTGCTCTTGCGCAACTCGAGCCACGCGCGCTACACGCGCGCCTACCAGGGCAACGAGATGGCGGACCCGCTGCGCTACCACGACATCCCGTTCGGCTGCATGTACTACGGGGGCGCGGAGGAGACGGCGAACGGCCTGTTTGCCAACGACCTCGCGCTGCACACACATCTTGTGTTCAACGTCGCCCACAACCTCTATTCGTGCTACCGGTCGTTCAGCCACGAGCTGCCCGCCTGGTTGCCCGCAGGGCTCGCCCACTGGCATGCGCGCCGCGTCTCCCCGCGCTTCCCGACCTACGACCGCAAGGACGACCGCGACCGCACGCTGCGCAGCAACTTCTGGGAGTGGGACAAGCGCGCGCCGGGGCTGTTGGCCAACAACGCGTTCGAACCGCTCAGCGCGTTCCTGAACCGGGCCAGCATCGGCGAGTTCACGCTCGAGCAGCACATCGAGTCCTGGGCGCTGGCCGATTTCCTCATGGATGCCAAGAAGGAGGCCTTCATGGCCTTCCTGCGGGCCATGAAGGACCCGTTCCACCAGCGGCTCCGGACCCCCTCCCGGCGCGAAGTCGAGGTGCGCCAGCACGACCTGCTCGTCAGCATCTTCGGAGTCGACGCCGACGGCCTCGAGAAACAGTGGCGGGCCTACGTGCTGAATCAGAGGGGGAGGAAGTGACCCCGTCGCCCTCCGCCACTATGCTCACGCCACTCGAGGTTAGATCCTTAACGGTCGCCGCCAACAAGGAGCCAGCTAGCCCATGAAGTCCTCACTCACGCACGCATTGTGCATTCTCGGACTCTCGATCGTGCTGCCGGGACAGTGTGCGCCGCACATGGGGGGGCCGCCCGGGCCGCCCCCGCCGCCGAACCCGCCCGTCGACGGTCCTGCACCCGGCACGCCGACTTCGAGTTCGCCGTCGGCACCGAGCCCTGCGGGTCCTGCGACTCCGGGACCGGCCGGCCCGTCGTCGCCGCAGCCGAGCAATCCCACGACGCAGAAGGGAGGACCTGTCTCGGGACCGATCACGCCGCGCGGCGCGACCGGGCCGCGCACGGGCGGCCGCGGCGTCGCGCTCACGTTCGAGCGCCAGCACACGTCGAACGAGCGCCTGCGCATCGACTGGGAACACCCGACGCCGCCGCAGCACACGGAAGGCACCGCCGCGGCCGGACCGATTCCCGCCGCCGACGCGATGGCGTTGATGTGGGATCCGGGCGATGAACGGCCGCTGCTCGTGCTGCGCGAGTGCATGGAGTGCGCCGGCACCGACAACGCGCTGCTGAACCGCTCGCTGTCGAACGACCGCACGCTGCTCTTGACGAAGTGGTTCCGCATGGTGCGCCTGCCCGCGCACGTCTCGAACCCGGGCCACCCGCTCTACAACGTGTTCTACAGCGTGCACGTCAACAAGGGCCTGCCGCACTTCTTCCTGCTCGCGCATCCGGGCGCCAAGGCGATCGTGTTCGACGGCGCGCAGACGCAGACCGATCTGTGGAAGGCGATGTTCGAGGTGCTCGACCAGCGCTACGCGAAGGACGCGCGCCGCGCGGTCAAGGATTGGCTGCAGCTGCTCGACCAGTTCGACGGGGTCGACGGCAAGCGCCTGGCGCTGCAGGAGCAGCTCGACGCGGTGCGCGCCGAAGACGGCCCCAACTCGCCGAAGGCCAAGAAGCTGACCGACAGCCTGGCGCGCAACGCCGAAGAGCGTGAGGAGCTGCTGGCGCGCGAAGCCAAGATCCGCGACCTCGGCCTGCTCAAGATGCCGCAGCTCGCCGCCGCCTCCGCCGCCGTCAAGTGACGCGATCGACGGGATGACTCGCGCGGCGGCGCCGGCCGCCGCCAGCGACGCACACCGATCGACGGCGTTACCGCTGCTCCGCACCTGGATATGGGCATCGTCCGCACGGGGAACCGGCCCTCGGTGTCCCCGGCCCAGCTCCAGGAAGGCCCAACCCCAGGAACCCGTAGGCGGTGCCGCGGTGCGCGGCGCCTCCGTGTCTGCCAAGTGACTCTCCCGCGCCGCCCGTCTTCGCGCTGCGATGTCGGCCGGCGCCCCATTCGTTCATGTTCGCGCCGCCGACTCCGTGAGAGTCGACGCCGCGAGCCGCAAGGAGCCAGGAAGTGAAGATCCCCGTTGTCGTGCTCGCATTCGTGTTGGTGGTCAGTCATGGCGGCGGGCTGCGCGCGCAGTGCGAACCGCACATGCCGCCCGCCAACGCGCCGCCCCCGCCGCCGCCGCCACCTCCGCCCCCCCCGCCGCCGCCGAAGCCCGTTTGCGATGGTCCGTCGGGATCCGACGCGCCGGCCCCGGCCGGGCCGAGCACGCCAGGACCTGCCGGCCCCACGGCGTCGCCGCCGAGCCAGTCGGCACCGCCGGCGGCGACCGGTGGCCCCGCGGGCCCCTCGGCGCGCGGTGGCATGGCCGGCCGCACGGGGCGCCGCGGACCGAACCTGTCGTTCGAACGGCAGGCGACGGCGAATGAGCGGCTCGCACTCGAGTGGTGCCATCCCGTGGCGCCGCCGCGCACGGGCAACGGCACCGCCGCTGCGGGTGCGCTGCCGCTGCAGACGGCGCTGCAGCTGTTGTGGGAAGGCCACGATCGCCGGCCCCTGTTCGTGTTCCGCGAGGACATCGGTTGCACGCTGACCGACGACGAGCTGCTCGGCCGCCTGCTCTCGAACGACCGTTCGCTGCTCGCGACCAAGTGGTTCCGCACGGTCCGGTTGCCCGCGCACGTGATCGAGCCGTCGCACCCGCTGCACAACGTGTTCGCGGGCTACACCTGGAAGGGCGCGCGGCCGCGCTTCTTCCTGCTCGCGTCGCCGACCGCGCTGCCCGTGGGCTTCACGGGCGACGAGAACCCGAGCGAGGTGTGGAAGGGCATGTGTGACGTGCTCGGCCAGCGCTACGCCAAGGACCCGCAGAAGGCCGTCAAGGAATGGCTCGCGGTGCTCGACACCTTCGACGCGCTCGACAGCCGCACGCTGCAGCTGCAGGACCAGCTCGACGAGGCGCGCGCGAAGGACGGGCCCGACTCGCCGAAGGCGCAGAAGCTCGCCGACGGCCTGAAGCAGATCGCGGCGCAGCGCGTCGAAGCCCTGTGGCGCGAGCGCAAGGCGCGCGACCTCGGCCTGCTGTCGATGCCCGGCGCGGACCTGCTGGGCAGCGCCGCGCACTAGCGGCGGCCGCGGGTCACCACCCGATCAGCTCGAGGCGTTCGGGTGCGAGCCCGGCGCGAACCGAGCGAGCCGCGAACGCCACGGGCTCGCCGTCGAGCGCGACGACCACGGGGCGCGCGCTGCGCAACGTCACGGCGCGGCAGCGTTCGAGGCGGACCCGCTGGTCCGCGAGGTGCGTGACGCGCACGAGGCTCCAGAGCAGCAACAACGTGCGCCGCCGCGAGGCCGAGGTGACGCGCAGCACGTCGAGCAGCCCGTCGTCGAGTTCCGCGTGCGGCGCGAACCGCAGGCCGCCGCCGACGCGCCGGCCGTTGCAGACGGCACCGAACAGCATCTGCACGTGCTCGTGTACGGCGGGCAGGTCCGCGGTGCCTTCGTAGCTCACGTCGCAGTCGATCGCGCGCTGCCGCCACAGCGCGCGCGCGGTCGCCGCGAGGTAGAGCAGCCGGCCGCGCAGCAACCGCATGCCCCCCGCGGCGCGCGCGACCTCGGCGTCGAAGCCCATGCCGAGGTAGTTGGCGAAGCGGCGCTGCAGCAGGCCGTGTTCGCATTCGATCGCCGCCACGGCGACGTCGACGAGCCGCGTCGAGCGCGCCGCGAGCCGTTCGACGAGGTGCGCGGCCGAGCTGCCGAAGCCTGCGCTCGCGGCGAAGTCGTCGCCGCGCCCGCTGGCCAGGATCGCGAGCGGCCCCAGTCGACCGTCGCGCGGCACCAGGCCATCGACGACCTCGTTGACGGTGCCGTCGCCGCCGACCGCGACGATCGGTCCTCGAGCCGCCGCCGCGAGTTCGCGCAGGTGGCCGGGCCGTTCGCTGCGCTGCAGCGAGAACGGCATGCCCGCGCGGGCCAACTCGGCCGCGAGCCGCTCCGCCTGGCGCCGCCCGCGCCCGGCCGCCGGATTGACCAGCAGCGACAGCGGTGCCTGATTCGAACCAACGAGGTCGCGCGCCATCGGCGCGCCGAGCATACTGCGCCGCCCGTTGCCGTCGTGACCACTGCCGCCATTCGCCAAGAGCTGCCGCCGCGTTCCGTCGCCGTCGTGACCGGTGCTTCGAGCGGGATCGGCGCGGCGCTGGCGCTGGCGCTGGCCGCCGAAGGGCACGCCGTGGCGCTCGCGTCGCGGTCGGTCGACGCGCTGCAGCGTGTCGCCGAGGCCGTGCGCGCGGCCGGCGGCGCGGCGCTCGTCGTCGCCTGCGACGTGCGCGAGCGCAGCTCCGTGCAGCACCTCGTCGACACGGTCGTCGCGACCTGGGGCCGCATCGACATCGCGGTCGCCAACGCCGGCACCTACCACCGCAAGCCCGCCGACGAGATCGCGCGCGCCGACTTCGAGGCCGCGTTCGCGGTGAACTTCTGGGGATCTTTCCACCTCATCGAGGCGGTGCTGCCGCGGCTCTTGTCGCAGGCGTCGGGGCACCTCGTGTTGGTGACGTCCTTCGACGCGAAGCGGGCCATGCCGCACGACGGCGCCTACGCGGCGGCCAAGTCGGCGCTTGCCGCCTACGCTGGCACCCTGCGCCAGGCCGTCGAGGGCCGCGGGGTGCACGTCTGCACGGTGTTCCCGGGCCGCGTCGACACGAAGATGGTCGAAGACCTCGAGGTGCCCGCCATCTCGGCGAAGATCCCGGCGGCCCGCGTCGCGAGCGCGGTGCTCCGGGCGCTGCGCCGTCGCAGCCCCGAGGTCGTCGTGCCGTGGCACTGCGGGTTGTTGCTGTGGGCCGACGCCATCTCGCCGCGCATCGGCGACTGGCTCGTACGCACATTGCATCTCGATGGTCGGCAGCGCCCGTATTGACCGGGTTTCCGCCGCGCGACTAAGCTGCGTGTCGTGAAGCCACCCGAGAATGCGCCGCCGCAGCATCTCTTCCTGCGGCCCGTGCACGTGGCGGCCGTGCCAGGACCATCGACGACGCTGCTCGACGAGGTGATGGCGGGTGTCGAGCAGGCCATGCGCGAACGCGGCCACGTCTGGGCCGCCGCTCCCGATGACCGCACCGGTGCGTTCCTGACCACGGCGCGTCTGCACGAGCCGGTGTCGTGGCGGCAGGCGCCGCTGTTCACGGGCCGCAAGCGCTTCGGCCTCGAAGCCAAGCCCGCGACCTACACGTTCGTGCAGGTGACGGACGTGCAGCTGCGGCAGCTCTTGCGCCGGTTCGACGCGGCGCTCGCGAAGGACCCGCCCGAACCGGCCGACTTCGATCTGCCCGGTCTGTCGCCGAACGCGTGGCAGGTGCTGCGCGAGCAGGGCCTGCGCGGCGGCTCGATGATGTGCATGGGCCGGCTGCTGCAGGCGCAGTCGAAGAGCCTGCGCGTCGTCATGGTCGTGGGCGAACACGAACCGAGCGCGGCCTACCTGTTCGATCTCGCCGGCGCCTATCCGCGCATCGACGCCGCCTGCCCGGTGCGGTTCTACGACGAGATCGCGCAGCGCATCGCCACGCACCTGAGCACACGCGAGGTCACGAACCACCGCGTCGAGGGCGAGCCGGTGCCGCGTGCGGTCTGGCGGCGTGCGACGGGGCCCGCCGCGATGCTGCGCGCCTCGCGCGAACTCGGCGCGAGGCGGTTCTTCACGACGATGGTGCGCATCGCCGACCTCGTCGACGTGCCCGCGCTGACCGGCGCCGTGGCGCAGCAGTACAGCGAAGGCTGCTTCGGCACGTGGGATCCGCTGCTCGGCGCGCAGATCGTCACGATCACGGGCAGCCAGCACCCGGTCGCCAAGGCGAGCCTCGGCGAGAACGATCTCGCGGTCATCACGGGCGTGCTCGCCGACGGCAGCGGCGCGCGCGTGCGCACCGTCGAAGGGCTGCGCAACGACGCGCCGTCGTCGGAGGCCGTCGAGTTCGTGGCGATCGACCAGCGCCTGCCGCTGCGGCGCCCGCACGCGAGCTTCGGCATCGACCGCGACGTGCCCGTCGCGCGCAGCAAGCTGCACGGCCACCGCGGCGTCGTCGCCTTCGACCCGCGCACCGTCGAGTACGTGCCGCTCGACGCGCCGTTCTTCCACTACCTCGTCTCGTGTTCGACCGAGGCGCAGGCGCGCGGCGTCACCGAGGCCTTCGCACGCTCGCAGGCGCTGCGCGATCCCGCGGATCCGCGCACGGTCGTGTTCACCGTGCTGCCCGGGCACGGCCTGCTCATGGCGGAGAAGTGGGTGCCGGGCACGCGGCCGTTCGACGTGCTGTTCGCGGCGATGGACGAGCGCCGGCTCGAGGTCAGCCACGGCGTGCCGCAGGGCCCGATGAGCTACAGCCAGGTCGGCGATCGCATGGTGCTGCAGCTCATCGACGGGGCGATCCATCGCTGCGACGGCGAGGCGGCCGTTCGCGACTTCGGCTTCGTGCTGGACGTCGAAGGCGGCTGACGGCGCGCCGCGACTCAGTCCGGCGGCGGCGGGATCGGCGCGGGCGGTTCGCCGGCGAAGGCGCGGAACCGGGTTTCGACGCGTTCGCGCAGCGCCCGGCTGTCGCCGCCCACGGTCGACGGATCGTCGACGGCGAGCAGCGTGAGGCGGAGCACGGGCAACCGATCGGGCGGGCGGAACAGCGGCACCTCGCGCGACAGGTAGAGCGGCTGGCAGCGGATGCCGACCGATACCAGCGGCACGGCGGCGCGGCAGGCGATCTCGAAGGCGACGCGGCCGAACGGCCGCAGCCCGTGCGGCGGCGTGCGCGACCCTTCGGGGAACACGAAGATGCGCATGCCCGAACGCAGGCGCTGCACGCCGTCGTCGATGACGCGGCCGACCGAGATCGGGTCGGTGCCGGGGCCCTCGAGCAGGCCGGCTCCGACCATGAGCGGGTAGATCAGCCGGCGGCGGTAGACCGTCGACTTGACGATCGTGCAGGCGCCGCCGAGGCAGGCACCGATCGCCGTGACGTCCATCTGGGTCGGGTGGTTGGCGATCACGATGCACGGGCCGGCCGGCAGGCCGGGCAGGGCGCCGCGGTGGTTGAAGTCCGTGACGCGCAGCCAGCGCAGCCAGTCGTGCATGAAGCGGAAGCCCCAGCCGGTGCAGCGCTGCAGGCGCAGCGCGCACTGCAGCGGCTGCTTGCGCCACCACCAGCACAGGAACGCGAACGTGACGTAACCGGCCGGCGCCAGGACCGTGTAGCCGACGACGCTCACGGTGACCGCCAGCGTGCGCAGGGCTCGCCGCAGCGCAGCAGCGGGGCCGCGGCCGCCCGCCGGCGCGGCGGCGTTCATGGCGGCGTCTCCACTCCGGCTGCGACGAGAGCCCGTTCGAGGTCGGCTGCGGTGGCGCTCGCGAACGGCGCCTCGTCGACGTAGCACCACCGACCCCAGACCTCTGCCGCGCCGAGCGCGTACGGGAAGTACGGCGCGGGTGTCTCGACCCGGCGCGGGAACAGCCACGCCGTCCGGTCCTGCACGACGACGTTCCAGGCGGCCGTCAGGCGCGCCTCGGCCAGCAGCAGCAGCGCCTCGGCGCGATCGCGGGCGCCGCCGCGCACGCCGACGAGGCAGAACGGTACGTCCTTGCGGACCAGTTCGACGCCCGGCGGCACGTCGATCAGGTCCGCGGCCCGGTCGAGCTCGCGCAGTGCGTCGAGGAAC
>DASUFY010000192.1:0-35861 GCA_036274315.1 Planctomycetota bacterium
GATCGTCTCGCCGACGCGCAGCATCGCGCACATCGCCGTGCTCTCGAACCGCTCGGGCCTCGCGTGGTCGATCGGAGGGCGCCGCCGAGTGGGGCGGTTTGGCTCACAGTGGCTTTTTCACGCGATCCATCTAACGTTCCAATCCCTCCATGCCAAAGACCCACGCCCTGGTGCTTCTCGCGTGCCTGGCAGCCTGTGCCAGCAACCCCGTGCAACCAAGCTGGACGAAGCCCACGTGGACGGGATCCCTGCCGGCGACGCCGGCCGAACCTGCGATGGGCGAGGAAGGTGCACCCAAGGACACTTCGCTGCCGATCGGTGTCGGCCTGACGACGGGTCCTTCCACGATCCTGGTCGCGGGGACCCTCGACTTCCCGATCGACAAGAAGCTCACGTTCGGCCCATCGCTGCTGTACGGCTTCGACGACAACGTCGATCTCGTGGCGGTCACGGGGCAGCTCAAGTACTTCCTGCCCATCGTCGAGAACTCCTCCGGCTTCTCGATCCTGCCGTACGTGACGGGCGGCGTCGGCGTGGCGAGCCTCGACAAGCAAGGCCGCAGCGGCGACACCGGCCTGCTGCTCGACCTCGGCGCCGGCGTGCGCTATCTGACGGGCGAACACTACCGCGTCGGCAGCGAGGTGCGCTGGAACCTGATGCCCGACGATCTCGCCGGCGAGTCCAACTTCTTCTCCTTCGAGCTGCTGCAGATCGTCATCGATTTTTGAGCGAGGTCGCCCACCGCTGCCGAGCGCCGCTGGGCGAACTCGCTCAGGACCTCCTACCGCTCCGGCGGGCGATCACCAGATCGTGACGCCGGACACGTTCTTGAAGTCCAGCGTGGCGGCGACGGTCACGCCCTGCACGAAGAACTCGAACCCGACCAGCATCGGATCGTTCGCGATCGCGATGCTCGCGCTGCCGTTGCCGACGCCGAACGTCGTCGTGACCAGCTGCGTCGGATCGATGACCAGGTTGCCGTTGAAGCCCGGCACCGGCGTCGGCGGGATCAGCCCCAGCGAGTAGCCCAGCACCCAGAGCGTGACGGGCGAAGCCTGCACCGCCACGGTCGCCGCGTTGCCGATGCCCGTGTTGCCGAACGTCTCGACGCGGAACGTGCTCGTCGACACCGCATCGATCGGCGAGGTGCCGCCCGTGATCTCCACGTAGTTGACCTCGCCGTCGCCGTCGAGGTCGCCGAACGGGTTGACGACCAGGCTGTACTGGAACGGCGTGCTGATCGCCGACTGCGTTCCCGAGCCGTTGAAGCCGCTGTACTGAAGGTAGCCGGGCACCTCGATGGCGCCCGTGGCCGGATCGATGCGGCGCACCTCGCAGGGCGGGCCGACGCCCGAGAACGTGACTCGCGTCGTCGCGAGCACGCGGCCCTCGCTGTCGGTCGCGAGCGCGAGCGCGCCGAGCGGCAGCGAGAAGTTGTTGATCACGTTGCCGGTGCTCGCATCGATGTGGATCAGCGCGCCGGCCGAGCTGCAGACCCAGATGTTGCCGCCGAGATCGAACGTCAGGCCGCTCAGCGACGTGACGCCGCTCGGGTAGATGTGCAGCGTGTTGCCGGCCGCGTCGAGTTCCACGAGATCGCCGGAGCTGTCACCGATGACCCAGATGTGGCTCGACGTGAGCAGGCCGCGGAAGTCGGCGACCGTCGTGACCGGCAGCATGGTCGTCGTTCCGACGAACGGGAAGTTCGTGACGACGCCGCCGCTGTCGATGCGCGACACCGACGCGGGGGTCGTGCGGTGCGCGATCCACTTGTTGCCATCGGCGTCGATCGTGATGCCGAGCGGCGCCGTCACGGGCAGCACGATCGACTGCACGAAGTTGCCGGCCGCGTCGAACTCCTGCACGCCCGTGCCGCCCGTGATCCACGCGTGCCCCTGCGCATCGAACGCGATCTGGAAGGGGCTGCCGTTCTGCGAGGTCACCGGCGTGATCGAACCCGTCGCGGGGTCGTAGATGTCGAACGTGCCCTGGATGAAACGCACGACCCAGACCTTGCCGTCGGGCGCCGTGTGGGCGCTGCGCAACGTCGTCGGCATGGCCACGCGTTCGAGCACCTTGCCGAACGAGGAGACGCGCATCAGGTCGGACGAGGCACGATTGGCGATCCAGAACGATTCTTGAGCGAATACGGGCACGCAGCCGAACAGGGCGGCGAGTACGAAGCGGGGCAGGGACATGTGCTGATTACCTTGGGTGTGGATGGACGCGGGGGGACCGCGGCGTGGCAAGCCTCGCGGGATCGCGACCGATGTCAATCGGGCACGACCATGCGTTGCGGTGGCGAATCTGTAACTCGCCGCCGCGAGACGACGCGGACGGCTCGTTCGCGCCGAAACGATCGCGTTCTGCGGTTGGCCGCATGCGCGCGCGGCGGCCGCCGCAGGGAACCCGGCCCTGGCGAGATCGCGCCGGAGAATCAGTCCTTCTTGCCCTTCTTGACCGGCTGCTTCGCCGCCGCGTCCTGGCGCTGCCGCTCCACCTTCTCGGCCGCCTCCGCCTGCTGACGTCGCAGCTCGATCTGCGGCGCCACCTCGCTGCGCGGCGCCAGCTGCAGCGCCGACGTGAAAAGCGCCAGCGCCGCCGCGTGGTCGTGCTCACCGTCGGCCTTGCGCACACCGTCGAGGAACGTCAGGTACTGCTGGGCCCACCGCTCGCCCGCGTGCTGCTCCCGCGCCGCCGCGATGCGCTTGTCGAGCTCCTCCCACTTCTGCGCGGCCGCGAGGGCGCCGAGTTCGTCCTGCATGCGGACGAGGAACGTCGATGCCGCCGCGTCGCGCGCGATCGCGTCGAACTCCGGCTGGAGCCCCGCCGCGCCGTCGGCATCGAGCTGGATGATCTCGAGCATCTCGCTGTAGTGGGTCGTCGCGACGATGGCGTCATCGAGGCAGCGCAGTCCCTCCGCGAGCGCCTTGGCGCGATCGAGGCCGCGCAGCGTCGCGGCCCGCGCCAGCGCGGCCGCCGCCTTCTGCTGCGCCTTCTGCTTGTCGGCGAGCATGGTGACGTAGACGCCAGCGCCGCCCGGCAGGTAGCCCGACCTGGCGTAGGCCCGGCCGGTCGCGTCCGCGAGCCAGACCACCGGCAGCCGCGGTGCGCGATACTTGGCCAACAGCTGCGCGTTCTGGCGGCGTTGCACCTCGGGGACCTTGCTCTCGTCGCGCGGGTAGTCGAACCGCGCGAGCACGAAGAGCTTGCCCGCCTCGGTCGCGAACTCGGGCCTGGCCAGGATCTCCTGTTCGAGCTTCTGGTCCGAGCCGTCGGCCGCCGGCGCCATGAACACCATCAGCAGGTCGCGCTTCTCGTTGCGGGCCCGGGACCAGGCGAGTTCGTAGTCGGTGACCCACGGCGATGTGGGCGCGGCCGGCGCGGGCTTCGCGGGGGGCGCGACCTGCGCGGCGGCGAAGACGGGCAGCAGCAGCACGGAGAGCAGGACGGTCCCTCGCATCGGCGTTCCTCTCGGCTCGGGGGCGGAGGTCCGATCTTACCGCGTCGGCACGACCGCACCGAGAAGCACGGCAGGCGGAGGCTCGCGCGGCGCGCCATCGCGGTCGGGGCGACGGCGCCTACGGCACCCGCAGCGCCGCCTCGACGTGCCGGAGCGTCACCGGCGAGGTGAGGATCTCGGCGTGACCCAGCGGCAGGCCGAACACGCTGTGCGCCTGCTCCTGGACGCTCGTCACGAGTTCGCTCGCGACACCGACCGTGCCGTCGTTGTCGTTCGGCATGCCGAAGCCGCCCGTGGTCTTGAAGCTGAAGATCAGGTCGTGCTGCGTGCCGGCCGGCAGCGGCCGCGACAGGATCGACCGCAGGTAGTCGCTCTGAGGGTCCATGTCGCGCCACGACGGCACCGGGTAGTTCAGGCGCCGCACACCGTCCGCGGCGGATTCGTGCCCGCCCCAAGGTGTCGAGATGGAGACGAAGCGCGGGATGAAGTTCGAGCCGGCCTGCTCCGCGGCGCGCTGGATCGCCCCGCGCGAGACGAGCCCACCCATGCTGTGCGCGACGACCGCCAGCCGCGCGAAGCCGAGTTTCTGCTCGAGCATCAGCATGCCGGTGACGAGCGCTCCCGCCGATCGTTCGATGCGCATGCCGCCCGGGTAGTGGAAGAACCAGGGCTGCACCTTGGTGGTGTCCAGCGACTCGAGCATCACGCGCCAGTCCTGCGGCGATCCCGAGATGCCGTAGACGAAGATCACGGGCAGCTTCTGGGGATCGTACGGCCCCAGGAAGTAGATGCCGACGCCGAACCGCTGCAGGAACTCGAACGGGCGCCACATGCCCATCTCGCCGTTCTCGACCGTGAAGCGCGGGTCGTCGAGGCTCACGACCTCGCCGACGTGGATGGCGAGCGCGTCGCCGAGTTCCGATTCGTTGTCCGTCACGACGAAGCGCTGGCCGGCCGGCAGGCCGTTGCTCGCGTCGAGCCGCAGCGGCAGCGGCCCGGCCCGCTCGGAGGTGGTGTCGAGCGGCAGCGGCTGCACGTCGCGCACCGAAGCCGCCGGTTCGCCGCCGTCGTACACCTTGTCGCCGTTCGTGTCGGACCAGGCGCCGACGTTGTAGCGCTTGTCGTGGCGCAGCAGGAACATGGCCACGCCATCGTCGCCGACGGGCTGCAGGCCGATCGGCTCGATGCTGCCCGCGTCGTCGACCACCCAGGCGACCGCGTAGGTGGGCACACCCGCGGCGGCATTCTCGACGTGCACCATCACGACCCCGTGCGCCGCGATCGACGTCACCTCGTGCTTCAGATGCAACAGCGCGCAGGACGAAGCGAGCGCGGCCCAACAGCCGAGAACGGCGGTTCGCGCCGCGAATCGAACGGGGAGCCGTCGGCCTGGATCGCACATGTTTGCACGCAGATCAGCGGAGTGATGGGCAGCAAGGCAACCCGGGTGCCTCGGTGCGACAGAGTGCCGCGACCTTCGTCCCAGTCAACTTGCTCGCGGGAAATGCCCCACAGCCGTGCGATCGCGCCGGAGCACGCGGCGAGCCGGCCATGGCCGATTGCTGCTCGAGCGGCACGCTCCCGGAAAACCCTCGCGCGGCGCGAGGCTTCTTCGACACTTGCGGCCCATGGGACCAACCCTCCGAAGCGGTCGACGCCGCCGCACGATCGGCGGACTTCGCCTGTCCGGGATCCTGCTGCTCGTCCTGACCGGTGTCGCCGGGCGCACGCAGGAGCCGGTCGAGTCCAGGCCGCGACCCCGCATCGGCCTCGTGTTGAGCGGCGGCGGCGCGCGCGGGGCGGCGCACGTCGGCGTGTTGCAGGTGCTCGAGGAGCTGCACATCCCCATCGACTGCGTCGCCGGCACGAGCATGGGCGCCATCATCGGCGGTCTCTACGCCTATGGTCTGTCGCCGGCCGAGCTCGAGCGCCAGGTCACGCGCAAGGGACTGCCGCACGGCTGGGCCTATCTGCTGCAGGACGGCCCCGACCATCCGGGGCTGCCGTTCCGGCGCCGTGAGGAGGCGCGCAGCTACCTCGCCAAGCTGCGGCTCGGTGTGCGCGATGCCGCGATCCGGCTGCCCAAGGGGCTCGTGCAGGGCCAGAACCTCGAGACCGAGCTGCGCTTCCTGACGCTCGAAGCACACGACCTGCGCAGCTTCGACGAGTTGCCGCTGCCCTTTCGCTGCACTGCGGTCGACATCGGCACCGGTGAGCAGGTCGTGCTCGACCACGGCAACCTCGCGGACGCGCTGCGCGCCAGCATGTCGTTGCCGGGCGTGTTCGCGCCGGCGGTCGTCGACGGACGCGAACTGCTCGACGGCGGACTCGCCGACAACGTGCCGATCGCCGTCGCCCGGGCCATGGGCGCCGATGTGGTCATCGTGGTCGACATCGGCTCGCCGCTGGCCAAGGGGGAGACGATCGTCGACGTCTTCGACGTGAGCAAGCAGGTGGTTTCGATCCTGACCCAGCAGAACGTCGACCGCAGCCTCGCGACGATGACGGACCGCGATCTGCTGATCCGACCCGACCTCCAGGACATCACGGCCGCCGACTTCGGCCGCGCCGCCGAGTCGATCGCGATCGGCCACGCCGCCGCGCTGGCGCAGGCCGCGACGTTGCGCCGCTGGTCGGTGTCGCCGGCCGAATACGAGCGGTTCCTCGGCAAGCAGCGCCGGCCGCCGCGACCGGCGCCGATCGTGCGTTCGGTCGAGATCGAGAACGGCTCGCGCCTCGACAATGGCCTGATCCAGCAGCGACTCGCGCTCGAGACGCAGACCGCCCTGTCCCCGACCGAACTGCGCGCCGGCGTCGACCGGTTGTTCGCCATCGACGACTTCCAGCGCGTGCGGTTCGACGTGCACGATTGGCAGGACGACAGCGTCGACGTTCGGGTCGCCGCGGAGCAGAAGGACTGGGGCCCCAGCTTCCTGCAGTTCGGGTTGTCGTTGCAGTCCGACTTCGACAACAGCACCTACCAGCTCGCCGGCTTGCTGGTGCTGCGTCAGCTCAACTCGCTCGGGGCCGAGCTGCGCAACGTCGTCGAAGTCGGCCAGCGCCGGAGCCTGTCGTCGGAGCTCTACCAACCGCTGACGAACAGCGGCACGTTCTTCGTCGCGCCGCGCGCGCAGGGCACGACCGAGGACGTCGATCTGTACGTCAACGGCAACAAGACGTCCGAGCAGAGCGTGCAGTACGGCGAACTCGGCGTCGATGGCGGCGTCGCGTTCGGCAACACCGCGGAGCTGCGGCTCGGCTACGGGCGCGCCAGCGGCGACACGGAGGTCGGATTGAGCAGCCTGCCGGTGCCGAACACCGAGTTCGACGACGGCTACCTGCGCGCGCGCTTCGCCATCGACACGTTCGACGCCCCCTACTTCGTGACCAGTGGCGGCGGTGCCAAGACCGAGTACCGCACCGGCCTCTCGGAACTCGGCTCCGACGAGAACTACCAGTCGTTGCTCATCGACTGCTCGCACGCCTTCACGTTCGGTCCCGTGACGTTGCTGCCGAGGATCGAGTGGGACTCGACGATCGCGGGCACACGGCCGATCTACGTCGAGCCTTCGCTGGGCGGGTTCCTGCGCCTGTCCGGCCTGCCGCAGGACTCCCTGCGTGGACAACACGCGGCCCTCGGCTCGCTGCAGGCGCGCGGCCTGATCGTCGAAGGCGCCATCCCGGTCTACGGTGGTGCGTCGTTCGAGGTCGGCAACGTCTGGCAGCGGCGTCAGGACGAGTGGCGGGATCTGGTGTTCTCGGGCAGCGTGTTCTTCGCGTTGGACACGCCCCTCGGCCCGCTCTACACCGGCGCCGGCTTCGCCGAGGCAGGCGAAGTGACCGGCTTCCTGTTCCTGGGGCGCAGATGACGTCGAGCCGCCGGCGCCTGTTCGTCGCGCACCTGCGACGGCCGCGACGCGCGCCCTTCTCCTGCCGGAGCAGGCTTGCCATAATCGCCCCTGGTTCGGTGCCTCGAAGCCGGACCTGTCACAGCGTCCACCCGGCGCCGCCGCCCGAGACACGATCATGAAGACCCCTCTCCTGTTCCTCCTGCTCCCCGTGGCGGCGCTCGCCGCCCAGGAGTCCCCGACGATCGACGCCACGATGAAGGACGGTCGCACCGAACGCATCCAGCCACTCGAACTCAACGGCGACAAGGCCCGCTTCCGGGTGTTCGTGCTCGGCGGTGAGATGGTCGTCACGCGCAAGCTGTCGGACTTCTCGCCCGACTCGGCGTTCCGCTTCGAGGTGGCCACGCGCAAGCCCGACTCGTTCGAAGACCACTTCGACATGGCGAAGAAGGCGGCCGACCTGGACCTGCTGCCGCCGGCCGGGGCCCAGGCCCGCCAGGCGATCGAGAAGGTGAAGGGCACGCCCGAAGAGGCGGCCAACACGGCCAAGGTGCGCGCCTGGGCCGCCGACACGCTGGAGACCAAGCTCCGCGCCGCGATCGCGGCGGCGGATCTCGCCAAGGCCAAGCAGCTGCTCAAGCTGCTGACCACGCGGTTGTCCGATCAACGCACCGAGGAGAGCCTGGCCGCGCTCGCCGAGTCGGTCGACGGGCTCTCGCAGAAGGCCGCCGAGGGCGAGCGTGTGTCACGGCAGGAAAAGCTCGATGCCAAGGCGCGCGACGCGATCGAGAAGCGGCTCAAGCCGATCTACGAGCGCATCGAGAAGGGCGACAAGTACCAGACGGCCGGGATCTCCCAGTCCCGCAAGACCGTGCAGGCGACGCGGCAGTGCGAGCAGTCGATCGATGCCTACAAGGCGGCATGGAAGGCGACTCAGGAACTGGCCGAGAAGTACCCGGACGACGAGGAGCTCGCGAAGGAGGTGGCGGCGATCGGCAGCCGGCTGCAGACGAGCGCGATCCGATCGGCCCTGCACGCGGCGAACATGCTGGTCGTGCAGAGCGACTACAAGGGTGCGATGGACTGGACCGGCCGGGTGCTGAGGTTCGACCCCGACAACGCCGAGGCGCAGGCCATGGTGCGCACGATCCAGGTGGCCGAAGCCGCCGCCAGCAGCCAGTGGGGTTGGGGCTGGACCCTCGGCGGCGGCGCGCCGCCCGTGCCGACCAAGTACTAGCCCGGACTAGTGCCGCAGATCCGCGTCGACGGCCGCGCCGACGCGATCGAGGATCACGGCGAGGAACGGATTGCAACGCAGCCGCGCGAGGTCGCCGAACGGCACCAGCGTCACACCGGCCTCGCCGCGCGGCACCGTGGCTCCGAGTGGCCAGGGCAGACGTTCCACGGCGCGCGGCAGCAGCCCGTAGATCGGGTCGTCGATCGCGAACGGCAACGCGACGTGACCGACGGAGAAGACCCCGCGGGGCCAGGCCAGTGCCAGCGCTTCGACCTTGGTCTCCCGGCTTCCCGCCTCGCGCGTGTAAGCGGCCACCTGCTGCGATCCGGCCGATTCGTTGCCCACGAGGGTCAGCCGGAACGGCAGCTCCGGCGCCTCGCGGATGCGCTGCATCGCCTCGCGCGGCCCCGGCGCGATCAGCGACGACCAGCTCTCGCTGCGGTTGACGTCGAAGACGATCAGTTCGTGCCCACCCGCGGGCAACGGTTGCAGCAGTTCGTGCACGACGTCGGCCGCGTTGACGGTCGCATCGATCACCGATTGGCACGCGAGGATCTTCGGCATGTGCGCGAGCCTGCCAGCGGCCGCGGCGCGCGCGAACTCGGCGCGCAGTTCCTGCGTCAACCGGTGGATCTGGTTGCCCGCGTTGACCGTGAACGAGTTGTACTTGTACGGGTCGAACTCGGGCAGCACGTCGAGCCAGTCGGCCTTCTCGAAGTACGGCACGAAGGCGAGCGCCGAGGCGACGTTCGCGAGCGCCGCGAACTTCGACACGCCGATCGCCGCGGACAGCAGGACGAGCCGGTCCGGCCGCGGCAGCGAGTCGTCCGTCGACGAGCGCGCCGCCAACAAGGTCAGCACCGCCGCACCGGTCGAATAGCCGCAGGCATGGAACGGTTTGCCGCCCGCCCGCGCCCGCACGTGCACGGCCGCCAGCCTGACCGCTTCGTACCAGTCCTGCCAGCGCACGTCGAGCAGGCCCGACGGCAACGTGCCGTGACCGGGCAGCCGCAGCGACAGCACGTAGAAGCCGCGCGCGAAGTACCAATCGGCGAGCGCGTGCATGCTGTACGGCGAGTCGGACAGCCCGTGCACGAGCAGCACCGCGCCGCGCACCTCGGCCGGCACCTGTTCGTAGGAGCGGTTGCCGTGTTCGCTCGCGGCGAGCTGGCCCGGCACGCTGGCGGGGTCGTAGCGGTTGGCAGGACCGCGATCGGCGGCGCCCGGCGCCTGCAGCACGCGCGCCTGCAGCTCCGCGAACAGCCGTTCTTCGCGCGCGAGGTAGTCGGCGAACGTCGTCGACGCGGTCGCAGCACCGGCGTGGAACTCCTCGGCGAGCACGATGCGATGCCAGGGCTGCAGGTCCGGCAGGCGCAGGCGCGCCTGCACCGCGAAGCCGATCACGATCGTGGCGAGCACCGCCAGCAGCAGACCGGCGAGATGGAGACCCACGCGCACGACGCGACGCGACGTGATCTGCAACAGTCGTTGGAGGTTCATGGCGGAGTCGGCCGGCGCCGCGCGGCGCCGGTGCCGACGATAGCGGCCGGGCCGCGCGCGACGGCGCGCAATCGGCCCGTGTCACCGCCGCCGCCGGCACACCTGACGTTCGGCGCCCGGCGGCGGAGTCCTCGACGCCAGCCGCGTCGGCACCGCTGGCGCCGCATCCGCGAATCTCCTACACAGCACGCTTGTGAACCGCGAGTTCGAATGAAGCTGCGCTCCCCCCGCATCTGGAGCCGCATCACCGCCTGGTTGCGCGACCTGCCGATCGCCGACGACGTGGAGCGACGCACCGCCCAGTCGGTCCAGGTGTTCTTGATCGGCCTCATGCTCGTGATCGCGCTCGGGGAGCTGTCGACGGCGCTCGTGGCGGCGCGCGACTACGGCAGCCTCGCCGCGTGGTACGGCCCGTTCGCCGACCTCACCTGCCTGGCCGTCTCGGCGTGGTCGCTGCATGCGATCCGATCCGGCCGCCCACAGCCGGCGTTCCGGTTGCTGCTGTCGGTCTTCGTCGGCCTGCTCGTCGTCAGCTTCGCGCTGCGCGGCGCCAACTACCACGAGCACTTCTTCGTGCGGACCTACGCGGTGCTGCTCGTGCTCGCGGCGCTGCTGCTCGGTCGTTGGGCCCTGTGGGCGACGATGGCGTCGTTGCTGCTCGCGTTCGGGCTCGGCGAGCTGCACGACCACGTCTGGTCGGCACCGCTGACCGGCCTGGTGCCGGCCGAGGGCCAGCTGCCGCGTGCGCTGGAGATCGCCCTCGTGCTGTGCGTGTTGATCGATCGGTTCGGCGTCGCGCTGCGCGAGGCCTACGCGGCCTCGCGGTTGCGCGAGGCCGAACTCGAGGCGACGATGCGCCGGCTCGGCGAGGAATCCGACCGGCGCAGCCAGGCCGAATCGATGCTCATCGAATCCCAGCGCATGGAGTCGCTGGGGCGCCTCTCGGGCGGCATCGCGCACGACTTCAACAACATCCTGACCGCGATCTCTGGCTTCACGGGCCTGGCCCAGCTCGCGGTCGACCCGGCGCACCCCGCCCAGGAACACCTCGGCCAGGTACAGGTCGCCGCGGGGCGAGCTTCGGCGTTGACCGGCCAGCTGCTGGCCTTCGCGCGGCGCCAGGTCGTCGAACCGCGCGTGCTCGACACCGCCGAACGCGTGCGCCGGGCGCTGCCGCTGCTCGACCACCTGGTCGGGGCGGACGTCGAGATCGAGACCAACCTGCCGGCGGAGTCCGTGTGCGTGCGCATCGATCCGACGCGCTTCGAGCAGGTGCTCGTCAACCTCGCGGTCAATGCCAAGGACGCCATGCCGAACGGCGGCAGCATGCGGATCTCGGTCGCGACCTGTCGCGATGGCGACCGGGACTGGGTCGACTTGACCGTGACCGACGACGGCGTCGGCATGGACGCCGAGACCGCGCGCCACGTGTTCGAACCGTTCTTCACGACGAAGCGCCACGGCAAGGGCACGGGTCTCGGTCTCGCGACGTGCCACGGCATCGTGCACCAGGCGGGCGGCAGCGTGAGCGTGCAGAGCAGTCCCGGCCGCGGCACGACGCTGCGCGTGCGCCTGCCGCGCATCGAGGCGCCGCCGGAGACGGTGGACCAAGGCGCGCGGGATCCGGTGGCGCGGCGCACGCGCGGCGAGTCGATCCTCGTGATCGACGACGACGCCCAGATCCGCAGGATCGTCAGCTGGCACCTCGAACGCGCCGGCTACCGCGTGCACGTCGCCGAGAGTGCGGCCGAGGCGCGCACGATGGTCGAACGCGACGCCCTGACCCCCGACCTGCTGCTCACCGACGTGGTGATGCCGGACGAAGACGGCCCCGGCGTCGCGCAGTGGTTGCAGCGACTGCAGCCCTCGGCGCGCGTGCTCTACATGTCCGGGCACACCGAGGAACTCGTGACGAGCCATCGACTCGATGTGCCGGCGATCGACCTGCTGCAGAAGCCGTTCACGCTCGAGGAGCTGCTGGCCAGGGTCGACGGAGTGCTCGCGGCGACCGGCCGCGACGCGGCGCGGCCATCGGCCAGCACCTGAACCGGGCGCGGGCCCAGGCGGCGGTGCGACCCGGCATCACTGCCACGTGCGGCAGTAGAGGCCGCTCGTCGTCGCGAGACCGCCGACACCGACGCCGAGTCCCTGGTAGTGCAGCGTCTGCCCGACCAGCATCGGGTCGAGCGGAGTGTCGACGTGATGCACGGTGTTGCCGCTCGGGCCCGTCAGGAACGGCACGAGGCCGACGATCGTCGCCGGGTCGACGAGCAGACTCGCTCCGCCCGGCAGTGCGATGCCCGCGCGTTCGCGTGCGATCGCCAGCAGGCCCGCCGTCGGCCGCGCGAAGTGCACGCCGACGTCGTAGCTCTCGCCGGGCGCGAAGCCGCCCTGGCCGTTCACCCAGGGTTCGGGTGCCAGATGCGAGTGGCCGCGACCGTACTCGGCGAAGCCGCCCGTCGGGAACCAGCCGAGGCCGACCACGCGCGGCATCTGCAGCGCCGCGCCGCTGTAGGTGACGACGATCTTGAAGACGCGGAACTGGTGGCCGACCTGCGAGCCGATCAGGCCGTCGAAGCGATCGATGCCGAAGCCGGGCTGGGTCAGCACCAGCACGCTGCCCGACGACGGCATCGCGATGTCGAACACCTGGCAGCCGCCCGCGACGAGCGCCGCGCGGATGTGGTCGTTGACGACGGCCGCGCTGTCGCCGGCGGCGATGGCGACCTGCTCGAACACGCCGAAGACGTGGCCATCGGTCGTGCTCTTGCCGACCACCTCGATGCCGAAGAGGCCCGCCGCGGTCGCGTTCGTGCCGGCCTTCGCGAACGCGCAGCCGTGGAAGCGCGCGACGGGCCCGCCCGCGATCTCCGCGACGAAGCCCGTGATGCCCGTGTCGTCGGTGCCGAACAGGCAGCCGCGCGCCGGCGCGGCGCCGTCGACGGTCGCGAGCCGGAACCCCAGGACCGTGCCCGCGGCGACGATGGGCACGATGCCCAGCTGGTTGGCGGCCGCCTCGGCGACGAGCGGCGCCGCGAGCTGCGCTTCTTCCATGCCGGCCGACAGCGGCACGGTCGCGGCCCGATTGCCCTCCGACGAGACGGCGCGCACGAAGAACCTGGACTGGGCCGAGTGCTGGTTCGAGCCCGTGGCGACGCCGTGGAAGTTGAACGTCAACCCCTGGGCCTGGGCGGCGAGCGAAGCGGACAGGAGGGCGGCAGCGAGAAGGCGTGTGGCTGGCATGGATGCGGACTCCGGTGGTGGATTCGCACCCGAGGAGCCGGTTCGTTCGCTTTCCTTACTGCGGTCGGCGCGCCGCGCGGCGCCCGAGGTCGCGATCGCCTACAGCAGCACCATGACCGCCGCGTTGCTCGCCGAGATGCAGAGCGGCGTGGCGTCGATGGCGGCGGCCTGCAAGCTGACGAGCTGGCCCGGGAAGCCGGCCGGCACCACGAACGCGCTGGCACCGTTGCCGAGCGCGTCCGTCGGGAACAGGTCGGCGGGGAAGATGTCGAGCGAGAGCGGCAGGTAGACCGTGCAGTTGGCGAACAGCGGCGCGCCGATCGGATCGATGCCGAGCGAGTAGAAGTTGACGCCGACGCTGCTCTGCGGCGCATCGTGGTAGAGGATCGACACCGTCGTGCCGCCGATGGCCGCGCCCGCGAAGTCGACCGCGAACGTGCCCGCGCCGACCGGGCAGCCGGTGCCGATGGTGCCCGTGGCACCCGGCAGCAGGTAGCTCACGCGCAGCGTGGGCCGAGCACTGGCCGACTCGCGCGAGTTGATGCGGTGCGCGGTCGACGCGGCTTGCTCGTCGAGCCTGAGCAGCCAGCCGAAGTTCTGGCCGGGATTCGCGAACCAGGCCTGCACGTCGGCGATCAGGCCCGGCAGCGGCGCGGTCTGCACGGACCCGGTCGGCGGCATCGCGAAGTGGAAGCTCGGCTGGGCCGCGAAGTCACCGCCGGCGGTGTTCCACAGCGCACCGGGCTGGCCGAAGAATGTCATCGTCCACGTCGCGTCGCCGGGTGCGGCCGGAGCGCCCGCACCGCCGTTGCCAGCCACGAACGAGGCGCCCTCGCCCCAGTCCTGCAGCACACGGTGCACGTCGGCGTTCATCGGCACTGCGACGTTCGACTGCGCAACCGACAGCTGCAGGTCGGCCGAGAGGATCACCGCCCCGGCGGGCACGTTGCCCGCGACATCGAAGTGCAGCAAGGTGCGGCGGATCTCGCCGGTGCCGTTCAGGCCGCAGAACAGGAAGCCCTGGCCGTTGCTGGTCGCCCCGTTGACGTCCTGATAGAGCGAGTTGTCGCGATCGCTCGTGATGCCGACGGTGGTCTGGGCCGAGGAGGTCGGCGCGAGCATGGCGCCGACGCAGGCGGCCAGCACGATGGAGGGCAGGGTAGAGCTCGACATGGGTTCCGGATGCGTGTCTGCGCCGCGGCGGAGGCGCGCGGCGGGCCGGGAATGATAGCGGGTGCACGCGGTGCGGCGCGAAGAACGCCGCCGCGGCCGCCACCCGCAGCCGCGGCAACGGCACCGGCCGCGCCGGCCGCCGGCCGCGACGTGCGCATGCCATCGCCCGCTCGGCGCACCGGCAGGGGGCGCACGGGCAGCCGGCCGGTTCAGCGGTCGGCCATGGACGGGGTAGGCTACCGGATCATGGTGACTCCCGAGCGGGGCCAGCGCGCACACGAGGCGCAGTCGGGCGACGACCTGTTCGCCGCGGCCGCGACCGACCTGCACGACATCGCCGCGCGCCTGCTGCGCGGCGAGCGCAGCGACCACACCCTGCAACCGACGGCGCTCCTGCACGAGGCGTGGCTGCGGCTCGGCGAGGTCAGGAAGCCATGGCTCGACCGCAACCACTTCGTGCGCGCGGCCGCCGGCACGATGCGGCGCATCCTCGTCGACCACGCGCGCGCGAAGCTCTCGGACAAGCGCAACGCCGGCGGCGAACGCATCACGCTGGCCCCGGAGCTGCTCGAGTCGCGCGACGGCAGAAGCGACCTGCTCGCCGTCGACGAAGTGCTGCAGCGCATGGCCGACATCGACGAGGAGCTCGTGCGCATCGTCGAACTGCGCGTGTTCGGCGGGCTGTCGCACGCCGAGATCGCCGACGCGATCGGCACCTCGCTGCGCTCCGTCGAACGCGGCTGGCGACTCGCGCGCGCCTGGCTGCGCCGCGAGTTGGAGGCCGACGATGCCGGATGAGCGCTTCGCGCGCATCCGGCGCCTGTTCGAGCACGCGCTCGGCCTCGCGCCCGAGCGCCGCGAATCGTACGTGCGCAGCGAGACCGACGGCGACGACGCGATGGGCGCCGAGGTGCTCGAGCTGCTGGCGGCCGACGACGACGGCGAGCCGATGCCCGTGCTCGATCAGTCGCCGGGCACGCTGTGGACCGGCGCCGACTTCGCGGGCCGCACCGTGGCCGGCTTCACCGTGCTGCGTCGCATCGGTTCGGGCGGCATGGGCACCGTCTACGAGGCGCAGCAGCATCGCCCCAACCGCCGCGTCGCCTGGAAGACGCTGGCCGTCGCGTTCCCGAGCGAACGCGCGCAACGCCGCTTCGAGGACGAGGTCGACATCCTGGCGCGCCTGCGCCATCCCGGCATCGCCCAGGTGCTCGAGGTCGGCACCTGCCGCGAGGGCGGGTTCGAACGGCCGTGGTTCGCGATGGAACTCGTCGAGGACCCGCGCCCGATCGACGGCTACGCGCGCGAGCAGCAGCTCGACTGCGCGCAGAAGGTCGCGCTGTTCCGCAGCGTCTGCGAGGCCGTGCACTTCGCGCACCAGCGTGGCGTGCTGCATCGCGACATCAAGCCGGCGAACGTGCTCGTCGATCGCCACGGCCAGACGAAGGTCATCGACTTCGGCATCGCGCGGCTGCTCGACTCGCCCGAACGCCACGACCACACGCGCACCGGCGAGATGGTCGGCACGCTGGCCTACATGAGCCCCGAACGCCTCGAACGGCACGGTCGCGCCGACGACGTCGGCGCCGACGTCTACGCGCTCGGCGTGCTGCTCTACGAGCTGCTCGCGGGCCGGCCCGCGTTCGCGCTCGAAGGGGTCGCACCGGCTCGCGCCATCGACCTGCTGCGCGCCGGCGATCCGACGCCGCCCTCGCGCCTCGGTGGCGGCGTCGCGCGCGAACTCGACTGGATCACGCAGAAGGCGATGGAGCGGGATCCGAAGCGCCGCTACGCGACGGTGGCCGACCTGATCGCGGATCTCGATCGGCACCGCGACGGCTCGCCCGTGCTCGCCGGATCGCCGAGCACCGTGTACCGGCTGCGCAAGCTCGCGTGGCGCCATCGCCTCGCGCTGGCGATGGCGGCGACGGTGTTCCTCGCCTCGACGGTCGGCCTCGTCGTCGCCGCGATGGGCTGGAGCCGCGTCGCCGCGGCCGAACGCCGCACGCGGCACGAGTCCGAGACGTTGGCCGCGGTCAACCGTTTCCAGGAACGCATCCTGCGCGGCGCCTACAGCGAGGCGAGAGGCCGCGACGTGCGCCTCGCCGACGTCGTCGACGCCGCGGCGGCGGACCTCGCGGCGCAGGCGCCGTCACCGCCGATCGAGGTGGCGCTGCACAACGCGATCGGCACCTCCTACCTGGGCCTCGGCATGCTGGCCGAGGCCGAGCAGCACTTCCTCTCGGGACGCCGCGTCGCCGACGCGAACGGCATCGCGGCCGACGACGGCATCCGGATCGCGATCGGCAACAACCTCGGCATCTGCTACGAGGAGCAGGGCCGGCTCGAACTCGCCGCACCGGAGCTGTTCTCGTCGCTGCGGGCGCGGCTCGACACGTTGGGCGAGGACCACGAGGAGACCGCGATCGCGCGCAACAACCTGGTCTCGGTGCTGCTCAAGCTCGGCCGCAATGCGGAGGCCCTGCCACTCGCCGAGGCCGCGCTGGCGACGTTCGAGCGCGCGCACGGCGACGACGACGTGTCGACGATCACGGCGCGCTCGTCGTTGGCGATGGCGCTCGCGGCCAACAACCGGCTCGACGAGGCCGATGCGATGTTCGATCGCACGCTGGCGGCGGCGCAGGCACACCTGCACCCCGACCACCCGGCGCGCCTGGCCGTGCTCAACGAACACGCCGCACACCAGCGCCAGCGCGGCCGCATCGACGAGTACACGAAGGAGATGCAGGAGGTCGCGGCCGCGCGCGAGCGCGTGCTCGGCCCGACACACCCACGCACGCTCGCCGCCCTCAACAACGTCGCGGTCGGCCAACAGGACAAGGGCGACTTCGCGGCGGCGGAGCGGACGCTGCGTCGCATCGTGCAGGCGCGCGAGGCCGCGGGCATCGTCACCGGCTACGACGTCGTCATCACGGGCCAGAACCTCACGGCCGCGATCCGACGCCAGGGCCGCACGGGCGAGGCCGAAGCCCACGCGCGCGGCGTGCTCGAGCTCGCCGAGAAGTGCCTGCCGCCCGACCACTGGCTGCTCGGCGTCGTGCGCAAGGAACACGGCGCGTGCCTGCGCGAGCTCGGCCGGTTGGACGAGGCCGAGGCGGCGCTGCTGTCGGGCGAGCGGCTGCTCGAGGCGAAGGTGGGCCCGAACGACCTGCGCACGCAGAAGGCCATCGCCGAGCTCGTGCTGCTCTACGAAGCCTGGCAGCGACCGCAGCAGGCGGCCGAGTGGTCGGCGAAGCGCGACCAGCGATAGCACGGCCCGCGGGCCCCGCTCCCGGCCCCCGGGTCCGTCCGGTAGCATGGGCCTTCGAAGTCGCGAACCCATGCACCACCCACCACAACCGAGGTTCCCCATGCGCGCCCATCGGTTCCTGGCTGCCGTGACGTCGATCGCGGGAGCCGCTCTCGCCCAGACCACGTCCGAGGACGTCGGCCTCACGCTCGGCGGACCTTCGATCAACACACCGATCGGGCAGATCTGTGGCCCCGTGCCGTGCCAGCCGTTGCCGGGCGGCGGCATCACGCGCGGCGCCACCTACTACCTCACGCAGAACGCGGCGGCGTTCTCGCCCTACGCGATGGCGATCGGCACGCCGACGAGCACCTGCATGCAGATTCCCGGCATCGCCAACGGCCTGCTGCTCGGCACGCCGACGACGATCTTCGCCGCGGGCGTCACGGGCCCACCGGTGCCCGTGTTCTTGTGCCCACGCGGCGTCGACACGGTGCAGTTCGTCATTCCGACCAGCGTGCCGGCCGGCATCGGCTTCCACCTGCAGTCGGTCGGCGTGAGCTGGTCCGGCGAACTCGCCTTCAGCCCGGCGATCGCAGCGGTCACGCAGTAGGCGGCGACACCACACGGCCGTCGCGGGGCGTGCAACACGCGCGTGAACCCGTTGGCTCCGCACCGGCGCGCGCACCTCGCGGTGATGGCGGCTGTTCGGCGACCTCCAGGCACCGCTCGACGGTCGCGAGGTTGATCTGCATGCGCGCCGCGATCTGCTCGGGTTCGAGGCCACCCACCCAGCGCAGCGTCGCGACCTTGGCGACGAGTTCGCCGCGTTGCTCGAGCGCGAGCAACGCGGCGCGGAAGTCGGCGAAGGGTCCACATCGCGGTTCGGCGACGTCGTGCGCGTGCGGCGCCGGGTCGGCCGGGGGCTGCGCGCGGCGCGAGGCTCTACCCAGCATGCGACCCAACAGCAACGCTGCCGCCAGAGCGAACGAGAACCAGAAGATCAGGAGCGGGACCATGACGCCCACCCATCCGTGCGGAGCGGGCCAGCCCCATCACCACGGCGCTGGTTTCTCTGGCCCCGAACCGGGCGCATCTCACCGGGCGCCGACCACGGCCGTCGTCGCGGGACGGACACGGTCCACGCGGCGACACCGCCGTCGCCCCCGTTCGATGCCCGCATCGGCCACCATCGAGCGGGGAATCGTGCACGCGCGTCGGGGCTGCGGGCCTCCACGGATTCTGTGCTCGGCCCTGAGATTCCGGCCTTCCGGCGCGCTGCCGGACCACGTTGCCGAACGCTTACCGGAGCCACGCGCCGGCCGCGATACAGGTATCCTGGACTCCGCTCCGCACTCATGCCCACCCACCGGTTCGCGTTCGCCGTCGCACTGTGCACGTTCGCGCGCCTCGCGCCGGCGCAGCAGGCCGACGACCCGGTCGCCGTACCCGTCGTCGTGCGCGTCACCGGCCACGCCGACGGCCTGCCCCGGCCCGGGGTGACGCTGTACGTGCTGGGGCCGGAGCACGACGCACCGCGCGTCGACGCCGAGGGCTGGCTGTGCGCCGAGGACCTGCCCATGCGCAGGCTGCGGCGCGCGAGGCTGGCGCGCACCGACCCCGAGGGCGTCGCGAGGTTGCGCGCCTCGGGGCCGTGGCACGTGGTGGTCGGCGAACCGTTCTTCGTCTGCGGCAACGCCGAGCGCAGCGACGACGAACTGCACCTCGGCGTCGGCAGCAACGAGCCGGTCGGCGTGCGCGTGCTCGACGCCGCGGGTGCGCCGCTGGCCGGGTTCCCCGTGGCGCTGCACGCCGCGGGCAAGGACCTCGCGGTTGCGATCACCGATGCGACCGGCAAGGCGATACTCGGCGTGCCGAAGGACTTCACCGCGCGCGCCACCATCGCGCCGGCCGGCTGGGTCGGGCCGAAGCAGGGCTTCCCCTCGATCGCGGAGTCGTTGGCCGGACGGCGCAGCGTCGTGCTGCAGCTGCCGCCGCACGGTTCGCTGCGCCTGCGGCAGGTGCGCGGCGGTGTGCCCGTGCGCGCTGCGGTGCACGCGGTCGCCATGATGGACCCGACGAGCTACGCGCCGCTGTGCGGGCAGGCCGACGCACGCAGCGATGCCGCGATCGGCCTCACGTTCGAACTCGTCGGGCTCGGGCTCGAGCTGACCTGCTATTCGCCGTTCGGATCGGGTGCGCTGGTCCAGTGCTCCGGGCCGCGGCGCGACGGCGAATGGGCGCTGCACGACGTCGAACTGGGGCCGCTCGTGACGTTGCGCTGCCCGGGTGCCGGCGAGCGCGCGCTGCGCTCCGGGCTGCAGGTGCGCGTGGTCACCGACGCCGGCTGCTTGACCGCCTACGCGTCGAGGGCCGACGCGGACGTTTTCGTCGTCGACTTCCACCGCGCGCTGCCGGGCTCGACGTTGCGCCGCGTCGACCTCGATGCCGGCGAGCATGCGGCGACGCGGTCGTTCGACCTGTCGCTGCGCAGCGCCGCGATCGATCTCGGCGAGTTCGTGCTCGCCGCGCACGCACCGCAGCTCAGCGGCCGCGTCGTCGACGAGACCGGCAGCGGCGTCGCGGGCGCGACGGTCGTGGTCTCGCCCGACGTTGCACCCAACACGGGATACCTGCTCGAGACCGACGCCGAAGGGCGCTTCCGCTCGACCGGGCCGCTCGTGCGCGGCGACGACGGCACCGCGCTGCAGCTCGTCGCGAAGGCGCAACACGGCGAACTCGCGAGCGAGGCGGTGCGCGGCGTCGACGGCAAGGTCACGCTCACGCTCCGGCGCGCGTCGCCGGCGGCGTCGCGCGGCCCCGTGCGCGAGGGCCGGCTCGTCGCGCACGTGCTCGGCATCGGCGCGGGCGAGGACGTGCGCAGCAGCTGCCGCGTGCTCTCGAAGTCCGGCCCCGTGATGGCGAGTGCGACGAACCGCACCGCGAACGGCCTCACCGAAGTCGTGTTCGAACACCTGGCGGCGGGGAGCTACGCGCTGCTGCTGCCGGCGCCCGACCACTTCACGCCCGTCGTGCTCGACGGGCTCGAGGTGCCCGCTCGCGGCGACTGCACCGACACGCGCCTGCAGCGCCTCGATGCAGGCGCACTCGTGAAGCACGTCGCGGTGCACGTCGTCGACGAGCAGGCCGTGCCGGTGGCGGGCGCACGCATCGAGGCGCCGTCGATGGCGAGGCAGACCGACGGCACGGGCACGGTGCAGCTGTGCATCGGCCGCGAGGTCCCCCTGCGCGCCACCGTCGAGGCGCCCGGCAAGCGACCGCTGGCCATCGAGCAGTGGCCCGAGGAACAGACGGTCTGCCTCGAACCGGCGGGCAGCCTGCAGGTCGCCGTGCGCGGCCTGCCCGCGGACGTGCCGCGCGAGAACGTCGAGGTCTGGGTGCGCGATGAGGTGCGCGAACGGTTCGCGGGACCGCGGGCACGTTTCGCCGACGGCGACGTCGCGACGATGCTGCTGCCGGTGCGCGGCCGCTACGTGCTGCAGCTGATCGTGTCGCGGGACGACGGACACGGCGGTTCGAGCGGCACGCTGGTCCACCAGGACCCGACCCCGATCGACATCGGCGACGCGCGCGAGCAGCGGTTCGAATTCCGGCTCGACGACGCGGTCGTCGAACGGCTGCGCGACGCGCTGCGCAGGCTGCGTTGAACGCCGCCGCGGGCTCACTCGCCGCGCGCCTTCGCCCTGCGCTCCCGGAGCAGCTCCTTCGCCTCGTCGTAGTAGAGATCGCGCGGATCGATGCCGTGGGCGACGAGCTGTCTCGCCTGCTTGGGTGTGCAGAGCCCCACGGCCTTGCGTTCGAGCAGCACCTCGCGCAGCGCCTCCGCCTCGCGGCTCGACAGCTGCGCCACCTGTTCGGTCGGCAGTCCGGCCCGTTCGAAGAACTGCAGCTGTGCTGGCGAGGCGCGCTCGCCGCCGCGCGAACGCCGCGCGTACACGGCGAGGTCGATGCCCACCGCCGCGAACGGATCGCGCTTCTTCAGCTGGTAGGCGACGGAGGCCTGCTGCGCCTCCTGCTCCTGCCAGGCCAGTTCGAGCGCCCGTTCGAGTGCGATCGCCCCGCCTTCGGCGCTGGCCTCGGCCGCGATGCGGCGGGCGCGTTGCTGCACCTCGGGGTCCGCGGCCGCGAAGATGTCGACGGCCTGCGCCAACGAGTGGCGGCAGTTGCTCGGCACGAAGTCGAGCACGAGCAGGTCGGCCTTGCCCGGCGCGATGCGCGTGCCGCGGCCGACCATCTGCGCGTAGAACGAGCGCGACAGCACCGGCCGGGCGATCGCTACGAGCGCGATCTCGGGCACGTCGAAGCCCTCCGTGAACAGCGCGCAGTTGACGAGCACCTTGACCAGGCCGCGCCGGAACCGGTCGAGGACCGGCGCGCGCAGCTCGAACGACGTCGAGCCGTCCACGGCCGCTGCGAACTCGGGATCGCCGGCGAGCTCGTTCATGACGCGGGCCAGCGCGTGCGCATGCAACACCGAGGCGGCGAAGACGATCGCCGGCCGCGAGCCGCGCTCGCGCAGGATCGGCGCGGCGATCTCGGCGAGGTGCAGCTGCTGCGTGAGGATGCCCTCGACGTCGCGCGTGGCGAGTTCGCCGGCGACCTTCCTCACGCCCGAGAAGTCGGCCTGGGTCTGCACGAGGAACGAGCGGATCGGGCACAACCAGCCGTCCTTGATCGCGGTGCGCATGTCGTACTCGAACGCGACCGACGAGAACATCTCGCCGAGCGGCACACGGTCGCTGCGATCCGGTGTCGCGGTGACGCCGAGCAGGTGCGCGTCGAAGTGGTCGAGCACGGCGCGGTAGGAGTCGGCGGTCGCATGGTGCGCCTCGTCGACGACGACGATGCGGAACGCGTCGCGCGGCACGTGCCGCAGCCGCTGCCGCATGGTCTGGATGCTGGCGACCGCGATCCTGGGCCGCGACCCGTCGGGGCGCGTGAAGTCGCGGCGGCCGGCCATCTCGACGGCGACCACGTCGTTGCACCACGCCGAGATCTTCGCGCGCGCCTGCTCGACGAGTTCCTGCCGGTGCGCGAGCACGAGCACCGGCCCCTTCGCGAGCCGCGAGATCTCCGCGAACAGCACGGTCTTGCCTGTGCCCGTCGGCATGACCACGAGCACCGCGCGGTGCTTCTGCCGGTAGGCCGTGCGCACGGCCTCGAGAGCGGCAGCCTGGTACGGGCGCAGGTTCATGGGTTCGGACGCGGGCAGTCGGGCAGCGGATGGCGGCCCAGATCAGGCTGCGGCCGGCGGCCGCCCGGCGCAAGGCCCACGCGGCCGCAGCGTGCCGCGCCGATCGGCGGCCTGCGGCCGTCGGGTCGCACGTGCACGACGCCCGCGTCGCCGCGCTGCCCGCAGCACGGCCACGCACCTACCGACCCGCGAACGAGTACAGCCACTGCAGGTAGCGCTCGGCCGCCGACGCGCCGAGGCGGTAGATGTGCAGACCCTGGCTGCCGAGCACGGTGAACACGACCATGAACGCGACGAGGAACACCACCGGGCTGCGCACGCCTTCGATGAAGCGCCGGTAGCCGCCGCTCACGCTCGCGAGCACCGTCGAGCCGTCGAGCGGCGGGATCGGGATCAGGTTGAACGCGCACAGCGCGATGTTGCAGTAGCCGAACGTCCACAGGAAGCCGCGCAGGTTGTCGCCCTCGAGCGAGATCGGCGCACCGTCGGCGACGGCCAGCGACCAGATCCCGAGGCCGGTCAGCGCGACGAACGCGAGCAGCAGGTTCATCGACGGACCCGCCGCGGCGACGAACGCGAAACCGTGGCGGTGCCGGAACCGGCGCGGATCGACGGGCATCGCGCCGAAGCTGATGCCGACCGTGACCAGCATCAGCAGCGACAACGTGCCCATGTGCACGCGCGGGTCGGCCGTCATGTGGCCCCGCTCGATCGGCGTGCGATCACCCTGCCAGATCGCGGCCCAGCCGTGCGCGAGTTCGTGCAGCACGGTGCTGAACACCATCGTCACGACGATGTAGACGAAGAAGTGCGGATCCTTGGCCAGGTAGGTGAGGAACATGGTGTGGTCGCGTCGACCGATGCACGGGCCGCGGCGCCGGCACCGAGCTGCAGGAGCCGATCGGCGCCTCGCAACCACCGGCCACGCCATCATGGCGCGCCACGACGCGCACGATCCAGGACTTCCCGCCGCGAGTCGGGCCGCGGGTTACGGGTCGTACGCGTCCGGAGGACCGGATCGCCCATGGCCGGCGAGTGCGTGCGCGATTCGCGACCACGCATCCGCCGCCCTGCCACCGGGGGGAATGGCGCGTACCCGTGCCTGCAGGTAGCGTTCTGACCCACTCTCGCCCCGTTTCCGCCGCACCATGTGTCGCACCCTCCTCGCCTCCCTGGTCCTTCTCGCCTCCACGAACGCACAAGCCTGGCTGAAGGCACCCGTTCTCGAACCGCGTTCGGGTCAGGGCATGGTCTACGACTCGCTGCGCCATCGCGTGGTGATGTTCGGCGGCTTCCAGACGGGTCGCTATGACGAGACGTGGGAATGGGACGGCGTCGCCTGGACACTGCGCACACCGAACACGCGACCGCCGGGACGGCGGGATCACAGCATGGCCTACGACAGCGCGCGGCAGCGCGTCGTCATGTTCGGCGGCAACGGCGTGACGGGTGGCCTGGGCGACACGTGGGAGTTCGACGGCGTCGACTGGTCGGAACGACATTCTCCCGAGAGTCCGTCGCGGCGCGACGGTGCAGCGATGGTCTACGACGCGGCGCGCGGCGTGACCGTGCTGTTCGGCGGTCAGGCGCCGCTGCAGAACGACACGTGGTTGTGGGACGGCACGCGTTGGCGCATGGCGACTCCGGCCACGAGTCCCGGCGCACACTCGCTCGGTTCGATGGCCTACGACGAGGCTCGCCAGACCGTCGTGATGTTCGGCGGCTCGACCGCAGCGGGCAACTCCAACGACACCTGGGAATGGAACGGCGTCGACTGGGCGCAGGCGTCACCGCCGCACCAACCGCCGATGCGCCAACGCCACTCGCTCGCCTATGACCCGGTCGGTGGCCGCACGCTGCTGTTCGGTGGCAGCAGCGGCTCGACGCGCTTCAACGACGTCTGGCTGTACGACGGCAACGATTGGGTCCAGGCGCCGACGCCGGCGATCGCGCCGGTCGTGCGGGACCGGGCCGGCGTCGCCTTCGACGCGCACAGGAACCGCACCGTGGTCTTCGGCGGCCGCGGCCCCACCAACAGCAACAACCTCGGCGACACGTGGGAATGGGACGGCGTCGCCTGGACGCAGCGAGCCATCACCAGACAACCCGCGGCGCGCCGCGAGCACGCGATGGCCTACGACGCCGCCCACGACGCGGCTCTCTTGTTCGGCGGCCTCAGCGGCGCCAACACGCTGCAGGACACTTGGTCGTGGGACGGTGCCCAATGGACCGAGCATACGCCAGTGTCCCCGCCTCCGCCGCGGCACGGCCACGCGATGGCCTTCGACGGCGCGCACGCTCGTGTCGTGTTGTTCGGCGGTGTCGATGCCACCGGCAACGACCTCGACGACACCTGGCTGTGGGACGGGAGTTCGTGGCTGCAGGCCAGTCCGCTGCACGTGCCGCTCGCCCGATCGGGACATGCGATGGCGTACGACGACGCCAGCGACACCATCGTGATGTTCGGAGGCGTGTTCGGCGGCATCCAGGTGGCGATCGACGAGACGTGGCAATGGGACGGCGTGGACTGGCAACTGCGCAATCCAGTCACGCCACCTCCGGCCCGCCACGGCCATGCGCTCGCCTGGGACGCCGCGCGCGATCGTGTGCTGCTCTTCGGCGGCACGTCGGCTGGCGGCTCGCTCGCCGACACGTGGGAGTGGGACGGCTCGCAGTGGACGCAAGCCCTGCCGGGTCTCGCGCCCAGCGCGCGGTCGGGGCACGCGATGACCTACGACCCGACGCTGGGCCACGTCATCGTGTTCGGCGGCACGGACGCGGCGTCGGCGCTGCAGAGCGACACATGGCAGTGGGATGGCAGCAGCTGGACACCGGCCGCCACGTCGGGGCCTGGCGCGCGAAGCAGTCTCGGCATGATCACCGACTCGCTGCGCCGGCGCACCGTGCTGTTCGGCGGCGCACTCGCCACGGGGGAGAGCCTCGAGACCTGGGAGTACCGGCGCTCGGACGCGGCGGACGTGACGCCGTTCGGCGCCGGCTGCGGCGGCCTCTCCGGGGTGCCCTCGCTGCGCGCGAGCGATGTGCCGGGCATCGGCGGCACAATCGTGCTGCGAATCGGTGCGCTGCAGCCTGGCTCGCCGAGCCTGCTCGCATTGGGCATCGATCGGGCGCTGCTCGACGTCGGTGCCGGGTGCTCGTCGTACCTGCCCAACCCGCTCGGCATCGTCGCCGCAGGCGCGAACGCGGCCGGCATCGGCAGCTACCCGCTGTCGGTGCCGAATGCGACGTCGCTGGTCGGCGTGCGGTACTTCGCCCAGGGCGCCGGCGTCGATGCCACGGGTCCGTTCCTGGGCCTGTTCTCGCTGACGCGCGGCCTCGACCTGCTGATCGGTCTGTGAACACCGCGACAACTCGAACCGGGCTCTGTGCGGCGGCATTCGTGATGCTCGCCGCATGCCACGCGACCGCACCCGAGCCAGTCGGCACGCTCGCGCCCGGTGAAGCGCAGGCGAGCTACGAGCCCCGTTCGGAACCGGGCACGGGTCAGGACTTCCTCGCGCGCATGGCAGGCGATTGGACCGTGCAGAAGACCTTCCATCGGCGCGGTGGTGGTGAACCCTCCGTGACGCGCGGCACGTGCCATCAGCGGATGATCCACGGCAACCGGTTCCTGCAGTGCGACTTCGCATTCGACGGCGGCAGCACCGGCACGGGCGTCATCGGCTTCGACGCGGCCACCGGGCGCTTCACGAGTTTCTGGATCGACTCGCGCTCGACTCGCGTCTCCGTGCGCCAGAGCGAGGCAGCGTTCGACGGCCAACAGATCGAGCTGGTGTCGCGCAGCATCGGCGAGGACGAGGGCGCGCGCGTGTCGCGCACGGTGACCCGGTTCGAGGGCGACGATCGCATCGTGCATCGTCAGTCGGGGCGAGCCAGCGATGGCAGCGAGCGCCTGGTCATGGAACTGCTGATGACCCGACAGCGCTGATCACGCGCGCCCCGTCCTCGTCAGCCGCAGTGTTCGAGCGCGAGCAGCGCGTAGCAGGTGCACAGGATGTCGAGGTTCTCGTACCAGCGCTTGTTGCGTTCGTTGAGCCAGGACCCGTCGTCGCGCTGCATCGACTCGACCTGCCGCCGCAGCTCCTTGCGCCAGTCGACCTCGGCCTTCGCCGCGCCAGCACCCGTCGTCACGACGCGCTCGAGCTGCACCGCGTCGAGCGCCTGGGCGAGCAGCATGTAGTAGTAGAACAGGCCCTGGTACCTGGCTTCGTCGCCGAGCTTGGGGTCGGCACCCGGGTTCTCCGCGACGGTCCAGTGGCCGCTGATCCACCTGACCGCGGCCTGCACGCGCGCGTCGTCGGGTTTCACGCCGCACAGCGTGTAGGTCTTGAGCAGCGCGTACGTCATCGAACCGTAGCTGCGCGGCGTGCACGTGCCGTCCGGGTGCTGCACCACGCCGGCCGGCGACTCGCCGGGATAGTAGACCGCGCCCCCGTCGTCGCCGACCGCGAGCTTCGCCGGCTCACCCTTCTCGTTCTTGACCTCGAGCTTGCCCGACAAGTCGTTGACCGAGGTCAGGTTCTGGGTGCGCTGCAGGAACACGAGCGCGCGCGTGAACGCCTCGTGGTCGGCCGGCAAGCCCGTGCGCCGCAGCGCGTCCATCGCGAACTGCATGTTGCTGAGGTCGCTGCGTTCGCCCTTGCCGCCGTAGCCGACGCCGCCGTACTCGACGTCCGACGGCGAGCTGCCGGTCTTCTCGCAGTTCTGGATCGCGAGCACGTAGCGCTGCGCCTTGGCGAGCGCCGCCTTGGCCTTGTCGGAGTCCCAGCGCGACAGCGCCATCACCGCGGCGCAGGTAGTGTAGTTGGGCACGTTCTTGCCGAACGAACCGTCGTCGTTCTGGTTCTCGAGCACCCAGGTGAGCCCTTTGTCGATGACGGCCCGTTCGCTCTCGCTGCGCAGCGCCGCGGGTTTGCTCTGCAGCGCCGCGATGGCCAGCGACGTGAAACCCGGGTCGGGGAACGCGCGGCGCCCCATGTTGACGGAAAAGACGCCGTCCTTCTGCTGCGTGGTGAGGAAGTCGCAGCCCTTCTGTTGGGCCGGCGACCAGGTCGGCTTGGCCGCGTCCTGGGCCACGGCGGTCGCGACCGACAGCAGCGGCAGGACGAACGGCAGCGGCGACAGGAACGGCGGGATCGCGGGGTGCTTCATGATGTCGATGGGGTCGGCGCGGGCAGCAGACATCGTGCCGGCCCGAAGCGGGCGCCGCGCGCCGGGCCGCGCGCGTTGCCCGCCTTCGCCGTGATCGGTATCTGTCCACGCGATCGCTGCACGTGGACACGTTGCGTCCATCGCCGCGCCGAGCGCTCGGGTGCTTTGCTGCGGCTTTCGTGGCTCGGAGCCGCGCGTTAGAACAGCGAGCCCCATGACCTTCCGCGGTCTCGCCTGGCGCGTCGGCCTGCCGTTCCTGCTGCTCGTGCTGGCCGAGACGGTGACCCTGGCGATCTACATGACGCTGCAGATCGCGGGCGAGCAGCGCGCACGGCTCGAGCGCCTGGCCGCCGCCGACGCGGCGTTCATCGGGCAGGCGAGCCTGCCGTGCACCGAACGGCTGGCCGAGGACCTGCAGCGCGTCACCGAGTTCGAGGTGCACTTCCGCGAGGGCGCGACGATCACGCCCGCCGCCGCCGACCGCACGTTGGCCGCGGTGCTCGCCACGGTGCCGGCCGACGGCCGCGCGCACCGCGACGCCGGCTTCGAGTGCGCCGGCAGCTCGCTCGGCGGCGCGCGCGAGCTGCTGCTCGTGCGCAGGGTCGGCACGGCCTTCCTCGATCCGCTGATCTACGAAGTGCTCGCGGCGTCGTGGCTGCTCGCGATCCTCATCGCGTGGCTCGCCGTCCGCGGGCTCGTGCGCCCGTTGCGCAGCCTCGCCGCCAAACTGCCCGACATCGAGAGTTCGCAGGCGATCACCGTGCCCGAAGCGGGACGCAACGACGAGATCGGCGACGTCGCGCGCGCGTTCCTGCAGGCGCGCCGGACGCTGCACGACGAACGCGAACAGCGGGCCCGCATGGAGAAGCTCGCGGTGCTCGGCCGTATGACGGCCTCGCTCGCGCACGAGATCCAGAATCCGGTCGCCGCGATCAAGATGCATGCGCAGCTGCTGCGCGGCGCCGACGCCGACGACGTGGCCGGCGTCATCGAACACGAGGCCGTGCGCATCGAGAACCTGCTGCACCAGTGGATGTTCCTGAGCCGGCCGGAGCCGCCGGCGCTCAGCGAGTGGGACGTCGGCGAACTGCTCGACGAGGTCGTGCGCGCGCAGCAGCGGCGCCTCGACCACGCGCGCGTGCGCATGACCGTGCACCGGCGCGGCCTGCTGACGATGCGCTGCGACGGCAAGCGCCTCACGCACGTCTTCAGCAACCTGCTGGCCAACGCGACGCAGGCGATGCCGCGCGGCGGCGACGTCGTCGTGACGGCCACCGGCGACGCCGACACGATCGAAGTCCGGTTCGCGGACGGCGGTGCGGGTTTCTCGGCCCAAGCACTGGGGCACTTCGCGGAGTTCTTCTTCAGCGAGAAGGAGGGCGGCATGGGCATCGGGCTCGGCGTCGCCAACGAGATCGTGCGCGCGCACGGCGGCAGCATGCGCGCCGAGAACCTGCCCGATGGCGGCGCCTGCGTCACGGTCGTGCTGCCGCGGCGCGCGCCGGCCGCCGCGGAGCCCGGCCGCGCCGTGCGCGCCGGCGAACCGACGTCGGGGACCACCACGTGAAGTCGATCCTCATCATCGAGGACGAGGCCGCGCTCGCGTCCGCGCTGGCGATCCTCGTGCGGCGCATGGGCCACACCGCGGTCACCGTGCCGTCCGCCGCGTTGGGTCTCGTCAAGCTCGGCGAGAAGCGGCCCGACCTGGTCGTGCTCGACATCGGGCTGCCCGACCGCAGCGGCATCGACGTGCTGGCCGGCATCCGGCGCAGCGATCCCGACCTGCCCGTGCTCGTCGTCACCGCCCACGGCAATCTCGAGAACGCCGTCGAGGCCAAGAAGCGCGGCGCGTCGGCATACCTCGTCAAGCCGCTCGACCTGCGCGAGCTCGAAGCCACGATCCAGTCGCTGCTGCACGCGCCCGAGGCGCAGGTCCTGCCGGCCGAACCGCAGAAGGAGCCCGGCCACGCCCCGATGCTGATCGGCTCCTCGCTCGCGATGCAACCCGCGTTCGCCGCGATCGCGCACGCGTGCGCCGCCGACGTGCCGGTGCTGATCACGGGCCCGACCGGGATCGGCAAGTCGCTGACGGCGCGCGTCATCCACCTGCACAGTGCGCGGCACGCGGGCCCGTTCGTCACGTTGTCCTGCGCGAGCCTGCCCGAATCGCTGCTCGAAGCCGAGCTGTTCGGGCACGAGCGCGGCGCGTTCACGGGCGCGCAGGCGACGCGCATCGGCCACATCGAACGCGCCGCGGGCGGCACGCTGTTCCTCGACGAGATCGGCGACGTGCCGCCGGCCCTGCAGGTGAAGCTGCTGCGGGTCGTCGAGGAGAAGACGTTCGTGCGCGTCGGCGGCCGCGAGGACATCGCCGTCGAGCTGCGCATCATCGCGGCCACGAACCAGGACCTCGCCGAGGCCGTCGAGCAGAAGCGCTTCCGCGAAGACCTGCTCTACCGGCTGCGTGTGCTCGAGGTCCAGCTGCCCTCGCTGGCGCAGCGCATCACGGACCTGCCCGCGCTGTGCGCCTACCTGCTCGCCGACATCTGCGGCCAGCGCCCGCTGTCGCTGTCCGAACGCGCGCTGACGGTGCTGCGCCGCCACGCGTGGCCCGGCAACGTGCGCGAGCTGCGCAACGTGCTCGAGCGCGCCGCCGCGGTCTGCAGCGGCGCGGTGATCCTCGACACGCACCTGCCCCCCGACCTGCGCCGCGATGCGGACGCCACGGTCGAGCCGGCGCTGCTCGACGCGGCGCTGCACGAATGGGTCGACCTGCGGCTGCGCCAGGGTTGCGACTACAGCACGCTGCACGACGAACTCGAGGGCAAGCTGCTGGCGACGCTGCTGCCGCGCTACGAAGGCAAGCCGACGCTGCTGGCGCGCGCGCTCAAGGTGAACCGCGCGACGCTGCGCAAGAAGCTGCGCGGTCCGGACGGTGAGCCGCCGGCGCCGTGACCGATCGGCGCTTGTCAGGCGGCCGCCGACTCCGAGGTACGACGAGCGCGCGCAGCGGTCGGGCCCAGGTGGAATGCGTGCGCTCGATCCATCGACTGCTCCGGCCCGGCAACCGGTCTGTTAGCATCCTGCGCCAGCGCCCGCGCGTCGTCGCGTGCACGCTGGAGTCTGCAACCGAGGTCACGACCATGGCAGTTCGCGACGGTGGAGTTCGGGTGGGGGTTCGACCCCGGGCACGATCAGCGCAACCGGGTGAGGTGATGCAGGTCTCCTGGAACGGGTCCAGCAGCTTCGTGAACAACTGCTTCACTGGCACGATCATGGGTTCTGCCATCGTGGGCACGACCAAGAACGGCGACTCTCCCGTCCTGGGGACAGCCGGTTGCTCCAATCCATGGGGCCCGAGCGGCACCTTCACCCTCACGCGCACGCCCTGACCCGGGCCTTGCAGCCCCGGACCGCGTAGAGACCGCGGCTCGCATCGAGGAAGCCGAGCAGCGGACCCGGTCGGCACGAGCACGAGCCATTGGCCGAGCACGCGCGCCACGTCACCCGAGCGGCAACACGCCGCGGCTGGCGACAGAAAGACGGTCACGAGGCCCTACGATCCGTGCGTGCGGATCATCATCAAGTTCTCGGCCACGCTGGTCGCGGGCCTGTGTGGCATCCTCGTCGCCGACGGCATCTACACCCACCACCGCGAGGTCCAGTACTTCGCGAACGACATGCGGCTCGACCACCTCGTGCTCGGCGACGCCGTCGTCGCCATGGTCGAGAAGACCTGGGCCACGCAGGGCCGCGAGGAAGCACTGCGTGTGCCGCGCGCGATCGACCAGCCAGGGCGGCACCTGTCGCTCGGCCTGGTCGATCCGGCCGGCGGCCCCGGACGGCCGGCGTTGTCGCGCGAGATCCGCGAGCGACTCGCCGCGCGGCAACCCGTCGTGTCGCGCGACGGCAGGTACCAGCACAGCCTGCTGCCGATCGCGGGTCCGGGCGGCGACGAGCTGGCGCTCGAGATCCGCGAACCGCTGGCCGAGGAGATCGCCTTCTCGAACGGTTCGATGGCGCGCACCGCGGTGGTCACCGCCGCCATGATCGCGCTGTGCGCCGTGCTCACGTTCGCGATCGGCTTCGTCTGGATGGACCGCCCGATCCGCACGCTGTGCGACGGGGCGCGCCGCATCGGCGGCGGCGACCTCGACGTCGAGGTGCAGGTGCCGGGCAACAACGAGCTGTCGCTGCTCGCCGCCGAGCTCAACGCGATGTCGCGTTCGCTGGCCGAGGCGCGGCGCACCGTGGCCGCCGAGACCGAACGCCGCATCGAAGCACTCGAGCAGCTGCGACAGGCCGACCGGCTGGCGACCGTCGGCCAGCTGGCCGCCGGCGTCGCGCACGAGCTCGGCACGCCACTCAACGTCGTCTGGGAGAGCGGCAAGATGATCGCGCGCGGCGAGGTCGAGGGTCCCGACGCCGTCGAGAGCGCCCGCACCATCGCGGCGCAGGCCGAGCGCATGACCACGATCATCCGGCAGCTGCTCGACTTCGCGCGCCCGCGCGCCGCCGTCAAGGAGCCGACCGAGCTCGTCGCGCTCGTGCAGCAGACGCTGCACTTCCTCGACAACATGGCGCAGAAACGCGGGATCCGGCTCGAGGTCTCGACGAGTCAGCGCGAGGCCTCGGTCGAAGTGGATCCCGCGCAGATGCAGCAGGTGCTGACCAACCTCGTCGTCAACGCGATCCAGGCCACACCCGCGGGCGGCCGCGTCGAGGTCGCGCTCGCCGTGGCACAGCGGAGGTCTTCCGAACGGCCCGGCGAGCCCGCCGCAGCGTGGCAGCGCATCGACGTGCGCGACACCGGCACCGGCATCGCCGAGCAGCATCGCCCCCACCTGTTCGAGCCGTTCTTCACGACCAAGGACGTCGGCGAGGGCACGGGCCTCGGGCTCTCGGTCTCGAGCGGCATCGTCAAGGAGCATGGCGGCTGGATCGACGTCGACAGCCAGCCCGGCGCGGGATCCTGCTTCTCGGTGTTCCTGCCGCTGCGCCCGGCGAGGTGACACGATGCGCGGACGGATCCTGATCGTCGACGACGACGCGGCCATGTGCGGCATGGTCGAGACGGCGCTGCAGCGGCGCGACTTCGCCGCGACATCGAGCGCCTCGGCGGAGGCCGGCCTGGCGCGCCTGCACGAGGCCGACTACGACGTCGTGGTCACCGATCTGCGCATGCGCAGCATGGGCGGCATCGAGTTCTGTTCGCGCGTGGTGGCCGCGCGGCCCGACGTGCCGGTGGTCGTGATGACCGCGTTCGGCAGCCTCGAGACGGCGGTGCAGGCGATCCGCGCCGGCGCCTACGACTTCCTGACCAAACCGTTCGAGGTCGAGGTGCTCGTGCTGACGTTGGACCGCGCCGTGGCCTATCGGTCGATGCGCGCCGAGCTGCGCCGGCTGCGCGAACAGATCGATCGTTCGACGGCGCCGGGCACGATGGTGGGCGACAGCGCGCCGATGCGAGCCCTGTTCGAAGTGACGGCGCGCGTGGCGGCGACGGACAGCAACGTGCTCATCGTCGGCGAGACGGGCACCGGCAAGGAACTGGTCGCGCGCGCGCTGCACGCCGGCAGCGGTCGCGCCAGCGGACCGTTCGTCGCCGTCAACTGCGCGTCGATCCCCGAGGCCCTCATCGAGAGCGAACTGTTCGGCCACGTGCGCGGCGCGTTCACCGACGCGCGCGCACCGCGGCTCGGCCTGTTCCAACAGGCCGACCGCGGCACGTTGTTCCTCGACGAGGTCGGCGAACTCTCCGCGGCCATGCAGCCGAAGCTGCTGCGCGTGCTGCAGGAGCAGCGCGTGCGCCCGGTCGGCAGCGACACCGAGGTCGGCCTCGACGTGCGCGTGCTCGCGGCCACGCACCGGGATCTCGAGACCGAGGTCGAACAAGGTCGCTTCCGCGAGGACCTGTTCTATCGCCTCGACGTCGTGCAGATCGACGTGCCGGCCCTGCGCGCGCGCGGCAACGACGTGCTCGTGCTGGCCCAGAGCTTCGTCGCCGCGGCCGCCGCGCGCCTCGGCAAACCCGTCGCCGGCATCACGCCGGCTGCGGCCCGGCTGCTGCTCGCCTATCCCTGGCCCGGCAACGTGCGCGAACTCGAGAACGCGATCGAACGCGCCGTGACGTGGACCGACTACACCGAGCTGCTGGCCGAGGATCTGCCGCCCAAGGTGCGCTCGTACGAACCTTCGCACGTGCTCGCCGCGGCCGACGCGCTCGAGGACTTCGTGCCGCTCGCCGAGGTCGAGCGACGCTACGTGCTGCGCGTCATCGAGGCGGCGGGCGGCAACCGCACGCTGGCCGCGAAGGTCCTCGGCCTCGACCGCAAGACCCTGTACCGCAAGCTGCAGCAGTACGGAGCTCCGTGACCGCGCGAGGTGGGGCGGCATGCCCCGGCCGGGGCGATCTGCCCCGCGCGCACCGCCGCGCGCGGCGCGGTTCGTCGCGATGCACACGCGTTCCGGTGCGTGGCCTCGCCGGCACGCGATGTGCTCTGCGCGTGTGTCTGCGACCGGCACGTCGCCGGCTGCCCGACATCGAGGAACACACGATGACCCACTCCCCCGCCATCGAACGCCAGGCCGTCGAGCCCGACATGGAATACGAACCCACGACGTCGATCGCGGCGCCGCGCATCCTCGTCGCCGAGGACAACCGGGACATGCTGAACCTGTTGACGCGCGCGCTGCGGCGCGGCGGCCACGACGTGGTGCAGGCTCACGACGGCTTCGAACTCATGCGATGGATCGAGTCGATGATGGACTGGCGCCAGCCGATCCCGCTGTTCGATCTCGTCGTCACGGACCTGCGCATGCCGATGTTCTCGGGCATGGAATGCCTGACGAAGCTGCACGACGCCGGCGACCGCACGCCCGTGATCGTGATCTCGGCGTTCGCCGACTCGCGCGTGCGCCGGCAAGCGCTGGCGATGGGCGTCGCGGCGGTGCTCGACAAGCCGCTCGAGATGGAGGCCTTGCGCGCGGCGGTCGAACTGGCCCTCGGCTGATCGCCGAGGGCGAAGCGCCGGCCGGCGCCGCGCGAGCGTTCAGTTCGTCAGCGTGATGCTGCCGGCTTCCGAGACCCGCAGGGCGTTGGTGCCGAGATCGAGACCGACATCCTGGAAGTGCAGCGATTGCCCGATGAGCATCGGGTTGGGCGGGACGGCGAGCGTGAACGCCGCGAGGCCCGCCTGCGAACCCGGCGGGTGGAAGTTCAGCAACACCGAGATCGGTGAGCCACCGAGGATCACGGTGCCCTCCGAGCCGGGGATGATGAGGCTCGCGGGAATGTCGGGCCCCAACGAGGTGCTCGCGAACAGCAGGCTGAAGCCGCCTGCCGGCCAGCCGTACCAGCTGTAGAACTCGAGCGTGGCGGTCGGCACCAGGATCGACGCGAGCCAGATGCGATCCCACCAGACCTTCGGTGGGAAGATCTGGACGCGCGGGATGGCGAGCGAGATCAGGCACTTCTCCACCCAGACGATGTTGGTGCGCGAGCACAACCGGAACAGGGAGCTCGTGACGCCCACGAACTGCGACACGTAGAAGCGGCCTGTCGCGCCGGCGTGCCAGCCGTTGGAGTCCCAGTCGGTGGTGCAGAGCTCGGCGATCGGCACGGCTGGCGAGTAGGTGCCCGTCACCGGATCGCGGTAGGTCATGTACCAGTCCGACGAGCCCAGCGGGCCGCCGGCCCGCGTGCTGGAGAACCAGACGGTGTCGCCGCTGCCATCGACGACCGCCGAGTGGTCGAA
>DASUFY010000193.1:0-37421 GCA_036274315.1 Planctomycetota bacterium
CAGCTGCCGCGCGCCGCGACCGAGGTGCTCGAGGTGCTCTACAACGGGCGCGGTCGCAGCATGCTGCGCGCCGCCGCGCGCTCGCTGCGGCCGCACTTCGTCTACGAACGGCACGCGCTGCACTGCCGCGCCGGCCTCGACATCGCGAAGGAACTCGGGGTGCCGTTGCTGCTCGAGGTCAACTCGCCGATGGTCGCCGAGATGCAGCATCTCGGCAGCCTGCGCTTCCGCCGGCGTGCGAGCCGGACCGAACGCCTCGTGCTCGAGCAGGCCGACGCGGTGCTCGCGGTGACCGCGGTGCTCGGCGACCTGCTCGTCGAGGCCGGCGCGCGGCGCGAACGTGTGCACGTCATCGGCAACGGCGCGGATCCCGAGCGCTACGGGCCCGCTGCGCGCGCGGCCGCGGCGGCCTTGCGCGAACGGCTCGGTGTGCCGCGCGGTGCGTTCGTGCTCGGCTTCGTCGGCTACGTGCGCGAATGGCACCGGCTCGACCTCGTGCTCGAGGTCATGGCGCGGCCTGCGTTCGCCGAGCTCGTGCTCGTGCTCATGGGGCGCGGCCCGGCGCTGGCGGCGCTGCAGCAGCGGGCCGCAGCACTCGGCGTCGGCGACCGCGTGCGGGCGCTCGGTTCGGTGCCGGCCGAGCTGCTGCCGGCGCACGTGCTGGCCTGCGACGGTGCGCTCGTGCCGGCGATCAACGAGTACGCGTCGCCGCTCAAGCTGTTCGACTCGCTGGCCGCGGGCGTGCCGACGCTCGCGCCCGACCAGCCCAACCTGCGCGAGACCGTGGAGTCGGGCCGCACCGCGCTGCTGTTCCGCCCCGGCTCCGCCGACGACCTGGCACTGCAGCTGCACCGGCTCGTGCACGACCGCGGCTTCGCGCGGCAGCTCGGCGAGGCCGGCCGGCAGGCGCTCTGCGAGCACCGCTGGACGTGGGCCGGCAACGCCGAGCGCGTCGCGGCGGTCTACGAGTCGCTGCGGCCCGCGGAGGTGCGATGAGGGCGTTCGTCGCGGTGTTCCTGCCGCTGTTCGTCGCCTACGCGGTGACGCTGCAGTGGTGCATGGACCGGTGGAACGCGCCGACCCAGTACTTCGAGCACTGCTGGCTCGTGCCGCTCGTCGCCGCGGTCGTGATCTGGTACCGGCGCGAGCAGTGGCGGCTCCAGCCTGCGGCGCCGGACCTGCGCGGGCTCTGGCTCCTGGGGCCGGGCCTGCTCATGCACCTCGCCGGCGCCCAGCTCATGATCGACTCGTGGTCGGCCGGGAGCCTGTGCCTTACCGTGCCCGGTGCCGCGTGGCTGGCGCTCGGGCGGGCCCGGCTGCGCGGGCTGTGGCCCGTGCTGTGGCTCGTGCTGTTCGTCGTGCCCGCGCCGATCTACGTCGAGGGCCGCGTCGCGTTCACGCTCAAGGAGGTCGCGGTGCAGGGTGGCTCGTGGCTCGCGAACCTGCTCGGCGCCGACATCGTGCGCGCCGGCGACCTGCTGCGGCCGCAGGGCAGCCCGAAGGCGCTGTTCGTCGCCGACGCCTGCGGGGGGCTGCGTTCGCTGCTCGCGATGCTGACGCTCGGCTACTGCCTCGCGTTCTTCACGGGCGAACCGTCGTGGCGACGCCGCACCGTGTTGCTGCTCGCGGCTGCGCCGCTCGCGATCGCCGCGAACGTGGCGCGCATCGCCGTGTTGTGCCTGTTCTCGGCCTGGTTCGGGGTTGCGTTCGCGGAAGGCACGGGGCACACGCTGGCCAACGTCGCCGAGTGGGTGTCGCTCGTCACGGCCCTGCTGTTGCTCGACGTGGCGCTCGGTCGCGTCTTCGCGCCGAGCGCGGCGCCCGGGCCGCCTGGTGCGGCCGCGGTCGTCGAACGGGCGCAGGGGGCGGCCCCGCAATCGCGGCGGACCCTGCTGCGTGTCGGTGTCGCGCTGTGGGCCGCGGCGCTGCCGCTCGCGTGGTTGTGCCTGCACCGGCCGTACACGGCCGGTGGCGCGCGCGCCGAGCGTCTGCCCGACCAGATCGCCGGCTACACGCTCGTGCCGCGCACCGCCGACGAAGAGGCGCGCTTCCTGGCCAAGCTGCCGAACTGGCGCGAGACGCTCGGCACGGCCGACTTCGTCTACCGGCGCTACCGCGACGAGCGCGGCGCGCGCATCAACCTCGTGGCGCTGTTCCACGACAGCAACTGGAAGAGCGTGCACCCGCCGCGCATCTGCATCGAGGGCAGCAACATGAGCATCGAAGCCGACGAGGTCGTGCCGGCTGCGGGCCTCGGCGACGGCGTGACCGCGAGCCGCATCCTCGCGCGCAGCCGCACCGACGGCTGGCGCTACCTGACGCTGAGCCTGTTCGGCACGCGCGACTGGGCGACCGGCGACTACTCGGCGTTCACCTGGCACCACCTGCCGCGCGCGCTGCTGCGCCGGAACGAGTCGGGCTTCCTGCTGCGAGTCGAGACGCCCGTGCAGGACGGCGAGCCACTCGCGGCGGCCGAGGCGCGCTGCGCGGCGTTCCTGCGCGACATCGTGCCCGCGGCGCGGGAGCTGCTGCGATGACGGGCGCCCACGCGCTGTCGGTCGACGTCGAGGACTGGTTCCAGGTGCTCAACATGGCGCACGTCATCGATCGTGCGGCCTGGGACGGGTTCGAACTGCGCTGCGGCGACGCGACGAAGCGCCTGCTCGAGCTGTTCGACCGCCGCGGCGCGAAGGCCACGTTCTTCTTCCTGGGCTGGATCGCCGAGCGCCTGCCCGATCTCGTGCGCGAGGTGCACGCGGCCGGGCACGAGATCGGCAGCCACGGCTACGACCACCGCCTGCTGCCCGACCTCGGCCGCGAGGGCTTCGCGCAGGACCTCGCGCGCACGGCCGCCGTGCTCGAAGCGCTGACGGGGCGCCGCCCGGAGTCGTTCCGCGCCTGCACGTGGTCGATCAGCCGGCGCACGCCGTGGGCCGTCGACGAGCTGTTGCGCGCCGGCATCCGGCTCGACAGTTCGATCCAGCCCGTGCGGCACCCCGACTACGGCATCCCAGGCGCACCGACGACGCCGTACCGGCTGCGTGCGGAGTCGGGCGAACTGCTCGAGTTCCCGCCGCTGACGTGGGACGTCGCCGGCAGGCACGTGCCGGTCGGCGGCGGCGGCTACCTGCGGCTGTTCCCGCTCGCGCTCGTGCGCGCGGGGCTGCGCCAGAAGCAGCGCGCCGGCGTGCCGGGCTGCCTGTACCTGCACCCGTGGGAGGTCGATCCCGGGCAGCCGCGGCAGGCGCTCGGCGGGCTGCGCGGCTTCCGCCACTACGTCAACCTCGAGCACACGCACCGGAAGCTCGACACGCTGCTGCAGCGGTACCGCTTCGCCGGCCTGTCGGCGGCGCTCGCGCAGCGCGGTGAGGGCTGGCTCGCGACGTTGCCGGTCCGGCGGGTCGGCGACCTGCTCGGGCCCTGACGGCGCGTCGCTCAGCCGCCTTCCTTCTCCTTGCCGCGTGCGACGAGCCGCAGCATGAGGTCGTAGTTGTCGGGCTCGATCTCGAGCGCCAGCTGGCGCAGGCGTTCGACCTCGTCGGCGGGCGCCTTCATGTGTTCCTTCGCGTCGGCCAGGTACATCCAGAAGCGGCCCTGCAGCGGATCGATCGCGAGCGCCTGCTGGAACTGCTCGATGGCCTCGGGGAACTTGCTCTTCTGGTACAGCGCGCGACCGTAGCCGTAGTAGGTCATGCAGCTCTTCTCGCCCATGTCGAGCGCGGTCTTGTAGAAGCGCTGCGCCTTGATCGGCAGGTTGTGCACCAGCGCGATGTCGCCGGCGTTGCGGTAGCCGGCGCCGCTCGCGGCCTTGAGCTCGCGCACGTAGTTGTGCCAGCCCTGCTCGAGCTCGGACAGGTCCTTGACGCCCATGTACTTCTTGAAGACGCGGATCTGTTCGTCGGGTTCGACCTGTTTGAAGTCGTAGAAGTACGGCACGCGCTTGACCGAGTTGTCGCGCGCGAGGGCCAGATAGAACTTCTTGAACGCGTCGTTCGTCTGCTTGGACGACATCAGGTAGTGCACGAGGCTCCAGCCCCACGCGTAGTGGATCGCCGTGAAGCTGCGCTGTTCGAGGCGGATCAGCTCCTCGAGCTTCTGCCACTCGTCCTGCCGGATCGCATCCTGGATGACGGCGAGACGGCCCTCCTGCAGGTTGCCGATCAGCATCTTCTTCGCCTCGGCGTCCCACTCGCTCGCGCCGTAGTACTCGGCCAGCGACTCGTTGACCCAGCTCGGGTAGTTGAACTTCGTGTCGATGAGGTGCGTCAGGTAGTGGTTGGCCTCGTGGAACAGCACGTCCTGCGTCAGCGCCTCGTCGAGCCGGTCGTAGTAGAAGTTCAGCTCGATCGGTTCGACGAACTTGAAGTAGCCGATCACGCCGGGCGGGGCGCCTCCGACCTGATGGAAGTAGTCCTCGTCGTGGTAGAAGCAGACCTTGAGGCGCCCCATCTTGCTCGGCTTCTTGATGCCCCACTCCTTGGTGAAGGTGTTGAAGTACGTCTCGAGCATGTCGGCGTAGCGCTGCATCACCTCGGGGTCGATCGTGTACTCGAACGCGAAGTTCTTCGTGTCCATCGTGTACCGGTTGCGCCACAGCCGGTGCTTCTGGGCCTCCTCGATGCGTTGCGCGCGCTTGTTGCGCCGGTCGGCGAGCAGTGAGTCGCGTCGCGACTCGGGCATCCACTTGCCCTCGAACAGCACCTGGCCCTTGTCGATGCGCGCCCGCTCCTCGGGCGTGTACGCGTTCTCGCCGGCGTCGAGCTCGAACGCGCTGCAGGCCCGGATCAGGTTGCGCGGCACGACGATGTCGCCGTGTTCGTAGTGGATGGTCACGCCGCGGTCGCAGCGCTCCATCTTGTGGGCCATGACGAAGCGCCCGTCGGTGAGCTGCAGGCTGTCCTGCGCCGCGAGGCCGCCGATGCAGAGCCCGGCCAGCAGCGCGCTGCCGGCCCACGTCGAGGTGGCGGCCATGCTCACTTGCCCGCCTTGACGAACGTGTCGAAGCCCTTGTCGAGCTTCTCCCACTGCTTGTCGCCGATCTTGTCGAACACCACGTCGTTGATCTCCTTCTGCAGCTGCTTCCGGCGTTCCTTGGACTTGTCCGCGCGCTCCTTGGCCTGCTGTTCCTCCTCTTCTTCGGTCTCGGCGGACTTGCCGGGCTTGGCATCCCATTGGTCCGCGTGGCGTTCGGCGGCCGAGATCACGGCCTTGAAGTAGGTGCGCAGGAAGTCCTTGAAGACCTTCTCCTTCTGGCCTGGACCGAGCACGTAGCGCAGCGCCTGCGTGGTCGCGTAGCCCGTGCGTCGCTCGACCTTCATCATCGACGTGAAGCCGTCGGCGTCGAGCTCGAGGATCTTGTGCAGCCCGGGCAGCTTGCCTTCGCGCTGCATGTCGCGCGACTCGTCGCGCACCCAGTCGTCGACGCGGAACTCGATCTTCCTGTTCTTGACGAGCGACGAGCTGACGTAGTCGTCGAGCGCCCAGGTCAGCCAGTACGGCGAGTAGTTGACGATGTACGGGTCCATCTCCTGCAGGTAGTGGATCAGGATGCCCGTGAACAGGTTGGACACGTCCTTGCCGCTCGTGCCGTTGTACTCGTCGCGGTAGGTGCCGATCTCGTGGTCGTCGTCGAACAGCGACCAGCCGGTCGAGTTCGACGAGTCGAAGTGGTAGGCCTTGTACTCGTCGAAGTCGCGGCACAGCCGCATCACGGGACGGCGCACGTAGTCGTCGCCGAGCGTGCTGAACTCCTTCTCGCACCACTCGAAGAACGCCTCGCCGCCTTCGACCATGCGCGCCGTGAAGCGTTCGTCGGCGTGCGAGACGACGAGGAAGTGTTTGGTGTCCGTGACGGTCCAGTCCGGCGGCGTCTTCTCGCGCACCGCGGCGTGGTGTTCCTGTTCGATCTTGTGGCGGATCTCCGAGCGCTCGAGGCTCGGTCGCTTGCGCCACTCGCTGCGGAACCCGGTCCACAGGCGGTTCGACATCTTCTTGGTCTCGGCGGGCTTCGCACCGTCGCCGTGCGTGACGCCGGCGGTGGCCGCGGGCGCCGTGAACCGCACGCTCTCGAGCGCGTCCATGCAGGACCGTTCGAGCTTGTCGAGGCGATCCTCGAGCACCTCGAACTCGACGGCGACCTCGAACGTCGGGCGCCGGAACACGACGCTGTACAGGTGCAGCTTCGGCTCGTCCTTGTTGATCTGGACCTCGCACATGAGGCAGTCCTGGCCGCCGACCTTGGCCTCGTCCTCCTTGGAGAAGAAGAAGCCCGAACGGTGCCGCTTGACGTAGTCGCGGTAGCCCTGGTACGGCACGGCGCCGATGCCGATGAACGTCGAGCCGTCCTTCTCCTCCTGCACCTCGACGCCGGCGCTCTTCTTCGCGGCTTCCGTGAACGCGATGACGCGCATCAGCGGGTGGTGTTCGCGGTTCCAGTCGCGGTTCTTGGACAGGTAGGCCTTGTCGCTGAGGAACTTGGCGAGGATCCACTTCTCGTCGATCTGCAGCGGCACGACCGAGTAGCCGTCGGGGATCGTGACCTGGATGCCGAGCGGCTCGTGCGTCCACACGCGCCCCTTGAGCTGGGCCGGCGCGGGCACAGCGAGCAGGAAGGTCAACGACGTCGAAATCAGGCCCAACCACGTCTGGCGCATCGAGTCTCTCCTTGAGGACCGGCGGATCGTAGCGTGTTCTCGCGCCGGCGACAGGGGGCTCGAGCAGTCGGCGCGCTCTGCGCGCCTGGATCAGCGCGGCGCGAGTTGTCTGGCGAACGTGGCGGCGTTGCGCGCCCGGGGACTGCCGGCGAAGTCGCGCGCCAGGGTCGCGAACAGCTGTCCGGCCCGCGCCGCGCCGTCCTTGGCGCGGCTCTGCAACAACGCCAGGGCCAGCGCGTACTGCTGCAGGCCGTCGTCGGGCCGGGCGGCCTTCTCGAGCAGCGGCACCGCCGCGTCGGGCCGGCCGAGGCGGAGCTCGAGCAGGCCGCGCGCGAGGATGCCCGCGGGACCCTTCTGCAGGTCCTCGGGCAGGCCGTCGAGCTCGGTCACATCGGCGTTGCGCACCTGCCGTTCGGCGGCGGCCAGCGTCAGCATGGCGAGCTGTTGCTCGGGGTCGCGGGCGTGGGCGAGCACGGTGCGCAGGTCGGCGATGCCTTCGTCGGCGCTCTGCAGGTGGGCCATCAGGCGGGCGCGTTCGTGCCACAAGGGCAGCGCCGTCGGGTGGCGCCGCAGCACGGTCTCGAGGTCGACGACGGTCGGGGCCAGACCCTGTTCGAGCAGCGCGTCGAGCGTGCGCTCGAGCCAGGGGCCGGGGTCGCGACCGGTGGCGACGAGCTCGAGATCGCCGAGCAACAGCTGGCGGCGCCGGCGCTCGTCAGGGCGCTGCTCCGGAAAGCGCGCGCCGCGCGCGAGCAGGAAGTGCACGACGCAGCCGTACGGCCCCTCGAGCTCGGCGTAGCGCAGCGCCGCGGCGTAGGCCGTCGCGGCGGTCGGCGCGCGGGCCTCGACGAGGCGGTCGGCGATGCCCATCAGCTCGGTGAGCAGTTCGCGGCGGTCGGTTCGCGTGCGGTCCGCGAGCGCACCGTCGAGCACGGTCCACGCGTCGGCTGGCGCACACCTGCTCGTGACGAGACGGATGTCGTCGGCCGAGAGCGGCATCGTGCCGGGCGCGCGCAGCCACGCCTCGAGGCGCACGCGCTCGGCCAGCTCGGGATGGCCGCCGCCGGCGAAGCCCTTCGCCATGAGCTGCATCGAGTAGGCGAGCGTGAGCCTGGAATCGGCGATGCCGCCGGCCGCGCTCGCGCGCATGAGTCCGAGCGCGACTTCGGGGCTCGGCTCGTAGCCGGGGAACTGCGCGGCCACGGCCACTTCGCGCCAGAACAGCGGGCTGGCCGCGCCCGCTGCGAACAGCGCCGCGTGCATCGCGGCGGCGCGCCGCGTCTCGCCCGCGGCGGCCAGTGCGCGCGCGAGCAGCAGCTGGTTGGTCTTCGACTTGGGGTCCGCATCGACGAGCGCCTGGGCACGCGGTCGGGCCTTGCCACCGAGGGACGGCGAGTGCAGCAGGCTCAGCAGCTCGAGGCGTTCCTGGGTCGCCGGTTCGTCCGCGACCTGCCAATCGGTGAGCGAGGGCTGGCCGACCGTCGCGAGCGTGCAGTGGCACACCAGGTCCGCCTGATCGCGCGCCAGCTCGGCGGTCAGCAGGCCGGCCGCGACCTCGACCTTGCCGCAGCGCGCGGCCAGCGCCGCATCGGTCGGGCCGTCGACGAGGTTGTAGACCTGCAGCGCGCGGTCGGACTGGCCCTGCGCGAAGCACAGGCGCGCGAGGTCCTCGGCCACGAAGCGTCCGTCGGGGAAGGGCAGCGCCGCGGTCCAGTGGTCCTCGGCCACGCGCAGGTGGCCGAGCGCGAGCGCGAGGCGGCCGGCGAGCGCCCACGTCTCGCCCGAGCGTGTCTCGGGGTCGGCCATCGCGAGCGCTTCGGTGCACAGCGCGTGGGCGGTGCCCGCATGGGTGGCCGCGAGCTTCTGCGCGCTCGCCAGCAGCAGCGGGGCCGCCGCCGCGGTGCGGATCGCGAGTTGGCCGATGCGCCGGCCCGCGAGCTCGGCGAGTTCGGCATCGGGAGTGCTCGCCGCGGCCGTCTCGACCCACGCCGTGAAGGCTGCCGCGAGCTCGGTCTGCCGCGCGATCGGCAGCGTCGGCGCGACGCTCGCCAACTGGTCGAGCTGCGCCCGGCAGTCGGCCAGCCGGCCGGCGCGCGCCAGCGCCTGGGCCGCCAGGATGCGCAGTTCGGTGGGGGCCTTGTCGCGCGGCAGCGTGGCGAACCGGTGGGCGCGTTCGGGTTCGCTCGCGAGCGCGGAGCGCAGCAGTTCGGCCTGGAGATCCGGCGACGGGCCGCACGTGCGCATCGCCGTGAACAGCAGCTCCGCCGCCGGCAGGCCAGCGGCGCGGTAGGCCTGCAGCGCGAGCTGCGACGTCGCTTCGTCGGGCGGCAGCGTGTCCAGCAGCCGGCGCGCGAGGCGGCAGGCCTCGTTGAACCGGCCGGCCGCGAGGTTCGCGCGGATCTCGAGCAGGCGCGGGTAGCGCACCTGCGGGAACGAGTCGACGGCGATGCGCGCGCACTGCAGGGCCACGTCGTAGACCTTCTTCCCGGTGGCCGTCTCCGCACACAGCAGGAAGCCGATCGGGTTCGCCACCTCGGGCTGCGTCGTGTTGCGGTGCAGGCACTGTTGCAGCAGCGAGATGCCGTCCTGGTTCGACTCGAGGAAGTGTTGGCGCGCGGTCGCGATGCGCACGGCGAACAGGCGTTCGTCGTTGGGTTCGAGGCGCGCCGCGTCGTCGAGCGCGCCCATGGCGGCGGCCGTGTTGCCGCGCTGCAGCTGGAACTCGGCCAGCATGCGCAGCGGCGTGATGTCCAACGGCCGCGCGCGCTGCCACGTCGTCAGCACCGTGAACACCTCGGCTTCGGCGGCGCCGCGCAGCTGCATGACCTCGAGCTGCTTCGGCACGAGTTCGGCGGCGAGGTCGGGCTGGCCCACCGGGGGGTCGGCGCGCAGGATGCGGCTCAGCAGCACGGCGAGGTTGCGTTCGGCCGACGCGTAGTCCTTGCCCAGCAGCTGCAGCGCCGCGCTGTCGAGGTGCATCGCCAGCAACGCGGTCTGGTTGGCGCGCTGCAGCGCGGTCAGGTCGCCGCGCATGCGGTTCAGGGCGTTCTTGTCGTCGAGGTGCCAGGCGGCCAGCGTGCGCGCGAGCAACAGGTCGTGCAGCGCCGGCGTGACGCGTTCGCTGTCGATGAGCTCCTGGATCCGGCCGGGGGGCTGCCAGCGTTCGGCCGTGGCCAGCGCCGCGGCGTCGAGCCCCGCACGCAGCAGCGCGCGCGTGGCGAGCGAGCCCGCCTCGGCGAGGAACTGGTGGTCGAACAGCCGCCGGTAGATCTCGCACTGCGTCAGCAGGTCGTCGATGCGCCTGGCCTGCTCGAGCGACAGCGCGAAGCCGCGGAACGCGGCGACGGGCTGCCCGCCGACCTCGAGGCTCGCCTTGAAGTAGCCGATGCCCTCCTGCACGCTCGCGCGCAGCTCGCGCAGCTGCCGCTGCAGCGGCCCCCAGGCCGCGGCGAGGCGCGCCTCGGCGCCGTAGATCGCGGCGAGGTGCTCGATGCCCTGCGCGACCTCGGCGTCGCCGTCCGGCCGGTAGACGTAGGCCAGCAGCGAGGCGATCGCGTCGTCGAGCTGCGCGTGCCCGACGTCCGTCTGGATCGCCGCGCGCATGCCGCGCAACAGCGGCAGGTAGATCGTCTGGCAGGCCTCGCCGGCCAGTTCGAGACCGCGGCTGTTGCCCGGATGGCTCTCGAGGAACGTCAGCGCGAGCTGGCGAGCCCGTTCCCCGTCGCCGACCTGCGCGCGCAGCCGGATGTGGTCGAGCTGCAGATCGACGTCGGGATGGCCGAGCCGCAGCAGGTTCTCGACGTCCTCGAGCGCGCCGGCGGCGTTGCCGAGCTGCGAGTAGGCGCCGTAGCGCAGGCGCCAGACGCGCTCCTCGAGCGCGGGATCCTGCTGCACGCTGAGACCGTGTTCGGCCTGGTCGAGCAGGTTGATGGCGCGCGCATACTGCTGGTCCGCGATCAGCGCCTCGACGCGGGCGAGGGTCTGGCTCGCGCCGGAGAAGTTGAACATCCAGAAGATCACGACCGCCGCGAGGGCCACGAGCACGGCGGCGATCAGGATCGAGACACTCTTCTGGAACATGCGGCGAACCTGTTCCTTATAGCTGGCGACCGCGGCCCGTCAGCGGGCGAGTTGTCGCGCCGCACAACAATTCGGCCCGGCCATGGGCGCCGGCCCGCGAAGCGGCCGCGCCGCCGCCGACCAGGGTGGGGGTCGCCATCACCGGATCCCGTACTTGCGCAGCTTGTGGAACAGCGTGCTGCGGTTGATGTCCAGCGCGCGCGCGGCGCGCTCGCGGTTGCCTTCGCAGTGGCGCAGCGCGTGTTCGATGTGCAGCCTCTCCGCGTCCTCGATGGCGGCCTTGAGCTTCTGCACCGGTCCGGCCGCGGCCTCGCGCCCGATCGGGGCCGGCAGCGGCGCCTGCATGGTGCTCGGCAGGTCGGTGCTGTCGATCTCGGGGCCGGGGCTCAGCACGACGGCGCGCTCGATGACGTTCTCGAGCTGGCGCACGTTGCCGGGCCACGGGGCGGCCACGAGCGTCGCGATCGCGCGGTCCGTGAAGCGAAGGCGCGGGCGGCCGTGCTCGGCCGCGAAGCGCCGCAGGAAGTGTTCGGCCAGGCTCTCGATGTCGCTCACGCGCTGGCGCAGCGGCGGCATCTCGACGGCGACGACGTGGATGCGGTAGTAGAGGTCCTCGCGGAACTCGCCCGCGGCGACGGCGCGCTCGAGGTCCTTGTTGGTCGCGAGCACGATGCGCACGTCGACCGGGATGGTGCGCGTGTCACCGACGCGCTCGATGACGCGGTCCTGCAGCACCCGCAGCAGCTTGACCTGGAAGCCCGGCGAACTCGTGCCGATCTCGTCGAGGAAGATCGTGCCGCCCGCGGCGGCCTCGAACTTGCCGATCTTGTCGCGCACAGCACCCGTGAACGCGCCCTTCGTGTGGCCGAACAGCTCCGATTCGAGCAGGCTCTCGGGCAAGGCACCGCAGTTGACCTCGACGAAGGGGCCCGCGCGCCGTGCGCTCAGCGAGTGCAGCGCGCGCGCCAGCAGCGTCTTGCCCGTTCCCGACTCGCCGGTGACGAGCACGGTCGTGCGCGTGTCGGCGACGGCCCGGATCGTCTTGAAGATCGCCTGCATGCGCGGGTCGGTGCCGATCACGTTGTCGAGCCGCAGCCGGTCGTCGAGCGCTGTGCGCAGCGCGCGGTTCTCCTTCTTGAGCGCGTTCTTCTCGAGCGCGCGGTCGACGGCGACGAGCACCTGGTCGGGCGCGAACGGCTTGCCGAGGAAGTCGGCGGCCCCGTAGCGCATGGCCTGCACGGCGTCCTGCACCGAACCGAACGCGGACAGCAGCACGACGGCCGTCTCGGGGTGCACGCTCTGCACCTCCTGCAGGTAGTGCAGGCCGCCGCCGCCGGGCAGCCCGAGGTCGCAGAGCACGAGGTCGATGTCGCCCTCGAAGACGGGCTCGAGCGCGGTGGCGACGTCGCCGGCCGCGTCGAGTTCGAAGCCGCGCTGGGTCAGCAGCGAGCGCAGGTCGGTCTGCGAGCGCGGGTCGGGGTCGGCGAGCAGGATCTTGGTCATGGAGCCTCGTCCTGCGGGCCGGACACCGTCGCCCTCGCACGACACCGTCGATATCGGCAGACGGTCGGGGCCGGCTGAACGGGGTGGTGGTGCGCCGGAGCCCGGCAACGCCTGGACTCTGGAACTCTGGCCTCCGTGGGTGGTGGGCCCGTGGTGGTCGTGGAGGTGCGGCGGGTGGGTGGGCGAGTGAAGCGGGTGGAGGTGCGGCGGGTGGGTGGGCGAGTGAGGGTGTGAGGGCGCGCGCCGGGCAACCAGCAAGGCGCCAAACAACGGGACCGACGGCGTCCGCAAGGGGAACCGCGCGCTGGGACTGGAGCCCGGTGCGGCACCTACTTGCTGCTCCAAGACCAATTGCCGCTCTTGTTGGTCAGGGAGACGCTGGCGCCCCGAACCACATCACCCACGATCGCGCACGCGTGCGGCGGCCGGCCAACGTGCAGGTCCAAGCCGATGTCCTGCTCCACGTTGGCCTGCACTGCCGCCGTGCCGTTCTCCACACTCCACCCGACGACGTTCTTGCCACAAACGTACTGCGTTGAGATGGCGCCGAGCCCCGTCCTGTCTGTGTACAAGCTTCCATCGGCGGAAGATCCATGCTCGACGTGCCACCTCCCCGTGCGATCTCGGAACATGCGCCGATTCATGGTGGTCTCCTTGTCCAGTCGACTCACGGAATCGGCGTAGACCTCGTCCGTCAACACGATCTCCTGAGCAACGCTTCCGTCGGTGCTCTCGAACCTGAGATTGACAACTTCGTTGGTGACGATCAGACGGATCGCGTCTTTGCCATCCCTTCGAAAGACCATCTGGACGCCTGCGTCCCCACCAAGAACCTCCCATTTCGTGCGGCCGCCCTCGACCAGGCGAAAGCCCTCCGCTTCCACGATCTTCTGCCGGAGCAGCAGTGGCGCCATCAACGCGTACACGGTCATGCAGGCGACACCGAGACAGTAGATTCTGGTCCTCATTGGTGATTCCCATTCGGCACGGTGCTGTGCACTCTGGTTCGGGATGGATGCACTCGACCGAACCGTTTCGATTCGAATCTCGTCCGGACGGCGGCGAGCTGATGAAGTCAGTGCGCACGCCCGCGGCGCCATCACACGTCCGCGCCCCCTGTTCGTCGCGGAACAACCGCCGGATCGCGCCGCCGTTGGCGGTCTCGTGCCAGCCCGCGTCGCCGAGCTGCGCGACGACTGCGTCGAACAGCATCTCGGCGTGGCGGCGCGTGCGCAGCACGGCCGCCGCGGCGCGCACGGAGTCCTCGGGGCCGTCGGGCCGGCGCTCGGTTCCCATGCCGGAATCGTCGCATGCTGCAACGAGGTCGTCCATTGCCCGCGCCCGTTCCACCTGTTCGACATCGGGGACGTGCCAGGCCTGTGGGTGGACGACCACTGCACCGTCGAGGGCGGGGCCGTGCATCGCCGCGTCGACGTCGCGCACGTGGTGTGCGACGCGGAACACCCGACCGACGACGATCGCAGCGACGACCCGGCGGCCGCCGACGGTGACGGCCCGCTGCGGAGCCCGAGCCGCCCGAGCCACGCGGCGGTCGACACGACGCACGCCGCCAACTACCCTGCAAAAGTCCCGGTGATGAACCCCTTCCGGCCTTCGCTGACCCCCGCGCCCGCCGTCGCGTCGAACCCCGCCGAGAGCCTGGCCGAGGTGCTGGCCGAGGTGCGCCGCATCGAGGTGCAGAGCAACCGGCTCGTCACCGACGTGCTGGCCGGCGGCTACCGCTCGACGTTCCGCGGCACCGGCATCGAGTTCGCCGACGTGCGCGAGTACGTCGAAGGCGACGACCCGCGCTCGATCGACTGGAACGTCACCGCGCGCGTCGGGCGGCCGTTCGTCAAGCGCTTCGTCGAGGAGCGCGAGCGCACCATCGTGTTCGCGCTCGACCTGTCGGCGTCCATGCGGGCCGGGTTCGGCGCGTGGTCGCTGCGGCAGACCGCGGCGCGCTTCGCCGCGTGCCTCGGGCTCGCCGCCATCGGCAACAACGACCGCGTCGGGCTCATCGCGGGCAGCACCGACGTCGAACGCTTCGTGCTGCCCAAGAAGGGGGCGGGGCACGTGCTGCGGCTCGTGCGCGACTGCCTCGTGCTGCAGGGCCGGGCCGCCGGCACCGAGCTCGGCGCGCTCGTCGCGCACGCGTCGGCGGCGCTGCGGCGGCGCACCGTCGTGTTCCTGATGTCGGACTTCCTGTCGCTCGGCCACGAACACGCGCTCGCGCTCGCGGCGCGCCGCCACGACCTCGTCGCCGTGCGGCTCACGCCGCGCGAGCTGCTCGATCCGCCGGCCGCGATGCTGCGCACCGTCGACCCCGAGTCCGGGCGCGTGCGGCTCGTGGATCTGGGTTCGCCGCGCGTGCGCTCGAGCTGGCTGCGGCGCTGTGCGCGCTGGCGCGCGCGTGCCGACGAGGTCTTCGGGCGCGCGCGCATCGACTGCATCGACATCGAGGTGCCGGCCGCGGCCGACATCACCGCGATCTCGCAGCCGATCCTGCGCTTCTTCCGGCGGCGCGAGCTGCGCGAGGCGAAGCGGTGAGCCGGGTCCGCGCCGGGTTCGTGCGCGCGTTCGTGTTCGCGTGCGGCGGCGCGCTGCTCGCGCAGAGCGTCGAGGTGGCGTTCGTGCTGCCCGAGCAGGGCCTGTCGTTCGGCGCGGACTTCGAGGTCGAGGTGGCCCGCGCGTGGCCCGCGAACGGCGAGCCCGAACCGTTCGACGAACGCGCGCTCGCGCCGCTGTCGCTGCAGTTCGTCGAGAAGCGCGACTGGCCCGCGCCGCCCGGCATGGCCGGCGATCGATGGCGCTACCGCGCGCGCGCCTACGTGGCCGGCGAGCTGCAGTTCGCGCCCGTGCGGTTCCGGTATCGGCGCGGCGATCGCACCGAGACCGTGCGCTGCACGCCGCGCGCGCTGCTCGTGCAGTCGGTGCTGCCCGAGCCGCCCGGCGACGTCGAGTGGCCCGGCGACGTGCGCGAGCTGCCGCAGCGCGGCACGCGCCTGTGGTGGCTCGCCGCCGCGTGTGCGCTCGTGGGCCTCGGTCTGTGGTCGCGCTGGCGGAGACCGCGGTCCGCCGCGCCGCCGCCGGCGGCGCCCGCGCCGGCGGTGCACACGATCGCGCTGGCCGAGCTCGACGCGCTCGCCGCACCGGGCGAGAACGCCGCCGAGATCGAGGCGTTCTACGTGCAGCTGGCCGAGATCGTGCGAAGCCACAGCGAGCGGCGCTTCGCGGTGCGGGCCGCGGTGCGCACGAGCCAGGAGCTCGTGCGCAGCGTGCCGGTCGGCGGCGCCGAACTGGGCGCGTGCCTGCAGGCCTGCGACCTCGTCAAGTTCGCGGCGCGCCGCCCGACCGCCGAGGGCCACGCGACCGCGCGCCACGACGCGGTCGCCTACGTGCGCGCCAGCGCCGGGGCCCTGCCGTGATCGTCGCCGCGTTGGAGATGGGCTGGCAGTGGCGCGATCCGGCGTGGTTCTGGCTGCTGGCGATCGTGCCGGTGTTGGTGTGGTGGCGCCGGGCCCGCGCCGCGCGCGCGGCGTTCGCGGCGGCCGGGTTGCTGCACGGTGCGCTGGCGGCTGCGTGTGACGACAGCGTGCTGCCGGCGTCGTGGCGCGAGCGGGCCGCGGCGGTGCCGTTGTTGCTCGAGGTGCTCGCGATCGCGCTCGCGGTCTGCGCGCTGGCGCGGCCCGTGCAGCGCGTGCCGCTGCCGCCCGAACGCGAAGGGCGCGACGTGCTGCTGTGCCTCGACCGCAGCTCGTCGATGGCGGCCGAGGACCTGGCCGAGGGCCGCACGCGGCTCGACGTCGCCAAGGAGGTCGCCTCGCGGTTCGTTGCCGAGCGCGGCGTGGATCGCACGGGCTTCGTGACGTTCGCGCGCTACGCCGACCTCGGCTGTCCGCCGACGCTCGATCGCGACGCCGTGCGCGCGCTGCTCGGGGGTGTGCAGATGGTCGACAAGGAAGGACCCGAGGACGCGACCGCGATCGGCGCCGCGGTCGCGCTGGCGGCCGAGGTGCTGGCCCGCTCGCCCGCGAAGGGCAAGGTGGTCGTGCTGCTCACCGACGGCGAGGAGAACGTCGCGACGAGCGCTGCGCCGGCGGAGATCGCGCCGCTGCACGCGGGCCAGCTGTGCGCCGCGTTCGGCATCCGCGTGCACGCCGTCGTCGTCGGCAAGGGCAACCAGAAGGCCGATGGGCGCTTCGTGCCGCTCGACACGACCGCGGTGCGGCAGCTGGCCGAGACCACGGGCGGCCGCTTCTTCGCGGCGCCCGATGCGGCGGCGCTGCGGGCCGTCTACGCCGACATCGACGCGCTCGAGGCCGTGGCGTTCGCCGAGCCGCGTGTATGGGTGCGCGAGTGGTTCGCGCTGGCGCTCGGCCTGTCGGTGCTCGCCGCGGCCGGTGCCCACTGCCTCGCCCGCACGGTGCTCGGGGTGCTGCCGTGAGCGCGCTGCTGTTCCTGGTGCCGCGATGGTGGCCCGCGCTGCTCGTGCTGCCGGTGCTGCTGTGGCTCGGCGCGCGCGCCTCGATCGCGCTGGCGGACCGCCGGCGCCGCGCGTTCGGTCGCCGCGACGAGGCGCTCGCGGGCCGCACCTGCGGCGGGCGGCTGCGGCTCGGCTGTGCGCTGGCCGCCGCGGGCCTCGCGACCGCGGCGCTGCTGCAGCCCGTGGCCGGCGAGACGGCCGGCGAACCGGTCGGGCCCGACGTCGTGCTGTGTCTCGACGTGTCGCGTTCGATGGCCGCGCGCGACGCGGCGCCGACGCGGCTCGGTGCGGCCCAGCAGCAGATCGAGCACCTCGCGGCGGTCGCCGCCGGCGCGCGGCTCGGGCTCGTGGCGTTCGCGGGCGACGCGCGGCTCGCGGTGCCGCTGTGCAGCGACCTCGAGGCCGTGGTCCGGTTGGCGGACGACCTGACGCCGGGCGGGTCGGGGCGCGGTGGCACGGACCTCGGCGCGGCCATCGATGCGGCGCTCGCGGCGCTGCAGCGCGTGCACGGGCTCGGCGGCAGCATCGTGCTGCTGACCGACGGCGAGGACTTCGCGGGCCGCGGCCGCGCCGCCGCGGCGCGCGCGCTGGCCGCCGGCGTGCCCGTGCACTGCCTCGGCTTCGGCGGCGAAGGTGGCAGCAAGGTCGTCGTCGAAGCTGCCGACGGCGAGACGTTCCTGAAGGACGTCGCGGGCGACGAGGTCGTGACGCGGCTCGATGCGGCGAGCCTCGCCGACGTCGCCGCTGCGGGCGGCGGCGCGTTCGAACGGCCGCGCTCGGTGCGCAGGCTGGCCGAGCTGTATGCGGCGGTGCTCGCTCCCGCGGCGCAGGCCGCGGCGGCGCGCGATCCGCGGCAAGAGCCCGCACAGCGCTTCCAATGGCCCTTGCTCGGCGCGCTGTTGTTCTGGATGCTGCGCGCGTGCCTGCCGGAGCGCCGTCGATGAACCCAGCAACCTGCCTCGGTGCGGTGCTGTGCCTGTTCGCCGGGCAGGAGCCCGGACCGGCGGCGCCCGGGCAGCGCTTCACGGCGGCGGTCGCCGACTACCGGGCCGGTCGCTACGAGGCCGCCTACGCGGGCTTCGCCGCCGAAGCCGAGGCGCGAGGTCGCGCCGCTCCGGCCGAACTGCTCGCGGACCTGGCGCTCGCGGCGCTGCGCGTGCAGCGCGCGAGCGAAGCCGAAGCGGCCGCGCGCCGGCTCGCCGCGCACGCCGAACCGGACCAGCGCGCGTGGGGTGAGTTCCTGCTCGGCAACGCGAGCTGGCAGCGCGGCCAGCTCGCGGCGGCGGCAGCACTGCTCGCCGACGCCGAGCCGTTCGCGTGGGATCTGGCCGAGCGCGGCCTCGGCAACGCGTTGGCGAGCTGGTGCCGGGCGGCCGAACTGCGGCCCGGTTGGCCCGAGGCGCTGCGCAATGCGGAACGCGCCGCGCGGCGGCTCGCCGAAGTGCGGCAGCTGCGGCAGGCCGCGGCGAAGCAGCAGACGCGCAGCGAACCCGAACCGCCGCCGCAGAAACCGCCGAGGCCGAGCCAGCAGCCACCCGAGGAGCAGGTGCCCGAGCTGACGACGATCGCGCTGGCGCCCACCGAGGTCGCATCGCTGCTCGAGCGGCTGCGCGAGAAGCAACACGAGAAGCGGCAGGCGCGGCAGGCGGCGCAGCGTGCGAACGCGGCCGTCGGGGAGCGGGACTGGTGAGGCCGCGGCCCGTGCTGCTCGGCTGGCTCGCGCCAGTGTTGTTGTCCGGCCTGCGGCTCGGCGCGCAGGAAGCTGCGCCGCCGGCGCGGGCGTTCGTCGAAGTGAAGCCGTCGGCGACATCGGTGTGGCTGCACGAGCCCGTCGATCTGCTGGTTCGCGTCGGCTTCGACGCGCAGTTCTTCGCGACCGACGCGCTGCCGCTGTTCCAGCAGCGGCTCGACGAGCCGTTCCAGGTGACGCTGCCGTGGCTGTTCGGCGCCGAGGACCGCGCCGTCGAGATCGTGCCCGAGCCGAACGGCGCCGAAGGCCGGCGCATCGCCACCGGCGACCGCACGGTCGTGTGGCGCGCGGCGGGGCAGCGCGAGGTGGGCGGGCGCACGTTCGAACTGCGCGAAGTGCACTGCCGCTGGCTGCCGCTGGCCGCCGGGACCTCGACCGTGGCGCCGGTCGAGATGCGCTACGCGTTCGCGACGCGTTTCGAGGACGACCTGCTGCGCGGGCGCCAGCCGCTCGACCGGCAGGAGGCGAGCGTGCAGTCGGCGCCGCTGGAACTGACGGTCAAGGCGCTGCCGGTCGAGGGCCGGCCGGCGGCCTTCAAGGGTGCGGTCGGCGAGTTCACGGCGCGCGCGTCGGCGAACGTGGCCACGGTCGCGGTCGGTGGCACGTTCTCGCTCGAGGTCGCGGTCGAGGGCACGGGCAACTTCGGCCGGTTCGCGCCGATGGTGCTGCCGCCGCTGCCGGGGCTGCACGTGCAGGGCTTCGTCGAGCGGCGCGGCGCGCAGTCGCGCACCTACGTGTTCGACGTGCTCGCGCTGCGCGCGGGCCTCGCCGAGGTGCCCGCCGTGCCGTTCGTGAGCTTCTCGCCGCGCACGGGCGGCTACGTGACGGCGATGGTGGGGCCCGTGCCGATGAAGGTCGTGCCGGCGCCGGCCGGCGCGGTGCTGCCGGAACGGGTGCAGGCGCTCGTCGACGCCGACGCGATGCGCGTGCGCGCGGCGGCGGCGCTGCCGTGGTGGTGGTACGCGATGGTGGCGCTCGTGGCCCTGGTGGCGTTCCGGCTGTGGCGCTGGCGCCGGCAGCGGGCGCGGCGGGCCGTGGAGGTGCACGAGGCGCTGGCCCGGCTCGACGTGGCGCTGGCCTGCGGTCCGGCCGATGCGCTCGCGGCGCTGCAGGTGCTGTGTGCGCAGTCCGCGGGCACGCCGGTGCTCGCCGCCGACGCGATGTTCGACGCGCTGCTCGCGCGCGGCGTGCCGGACGAAGTCGTGGCGCGCGTGCGGCGCGTGCACGCCCAGCTCGACGCGGCGCGCTACGGCGGGGCCATGCCCCCGGCCGAGGCCGTGCTCGGGCCGGCGCGCGAACTCGTGATGCGGTGAGACGGAGCGGCGCGCGAGGCAGGTGCGGCGTCGTACAGGCGCAGGGCGCGCGCAGGGATCCGTGCACAGCGGAACCATCGCCGCGCGCGCGCTGCCGCCGCCGTGAGCGCCTCCTTGTCTGCCTTGCCCAACCGCTTGAGCAGCGCCTCGGCGCGTTGTGCCGCGGCGCGGTCGCCGATGCGCGCCGTCAGCACGAGCCGCAGCGGGCCGCGGCCGCGCAGCGCCTTCGCGCCGTTGCCGGCCGCGTGCGCCTCGAGCCGGGTGGCGACGTCGAGCGCGATGCCGGTGTAGAGCGCGCCGTCGGCGCGCCGCACGAGGTACAGCGACCAGACGCGGGCACGCGGGCGTCGTGCTCCTGCCGGCGCCGCCTTCGTCAGGCGCGGCGGCATGACGCGATCAGCGCGCGAACGCCGCGCGCGCCATCCGCCGACCTGCCATCAGCTGACTTCCCATCAGCTGACCTCACTGTGGCGGGACCTGGCCAGCTTGAGCAGCTTGAAGTTGGGCTTGCAGACCCAGACCTCGTCGCGTTCGGCCGCAGGCACGTCGGCGCCGTCGCTCGCGACCTTGACGCGCAACGTCTTCGCGGCCTTGACGCACGAGACGCGGTCGGGGTGTTCGCTGTGGATGGCGCGCGAGTAGGGGCGCTCGCGCCGCGGGTCGACCAGACGGGAATGCACGACGTACCACTGGTCGGAGGTGATTGCGGGCACGCCCTTGCTCGTGACGACTTCTTTGATCATGACAGTTCCTCGGCGGGGCCCGTATGAGTCCCGCCATCGTTCGGCATGGCCGACCGATTCGCACCGAAGCGAGCCCATGTGACCGGGCACGTTCCTGACCGAGCGCGCGGCCGACGGAAACGGCGTGTCTCCGGGTTGCGCGAACGGCCAGCGCGCGTGCGAGCGCGCGCACCAAGCCCGCAAACAGCGGGTCCAACCAGTCCGTTTGGAAGTCCGGAAGGGCGGCGACTGGGATTCCGGACGCCGGACATCGCACAGTGTATCCGATCGCCGTCGCGGGCGCCAGCGGTGCCTCGCGACCGGTGCGCAATGCGGTGTCACCGCGTCATCCGGTGCGCGCTCCGATCCAGATCGTGCGGCGCGGTCCCTTGTTGCGGCGCGCGCGCACGCGGTGTTCGACGACGTCGAAGCCGATGTGGCGCAACCGGGCTGCGAACGAGCGCTGCTCGGCGGCCGACCAGATGCCGAGCACGCCGCCGGGCCGCAGCGCGTCGCGCGACCGGGCCAGGCCGGCATCGGTGTAGAGCCACGAGTTGCTGGCGCGCGACAGCCCCGCCGGTCCGTTGTCGACGTCGAGCAGCATCGCGTCGTAGACAGCCTTGCCGGCGACGATCGTCTCGCGCACGTCGCCGAGCACGAGCTTCGTGCGCGCGTCGCGCAGCGGATGGCCGGCGCACTGGCCGAGCAGTTCGCGGTTCCACGTCACCACCTCGGGCACGAGTTCGACGACCTCGACCACGGCGTCGGCATCGACGAGCGCCAGCGTGCGCGCCAGCGTGAAGCCCATGCCGAGGCCGCCGACGAGCACGCGCGGGGCCGGCCGCGCACCGAGTCGCTGCAGCGCCAGTTCGGCGAGCTGCTGTTCGGAGCCGAACACGCGGCTGCACATGAGTTCGACGCCGTCGATGCGGAACGTGAAGGCGCCGTCATGGCGGTAGCAGCGAAGCTGCCCATTGCTGCCGGGCACCTGGGCCGAGCCAACGAGTTCGGTTGGGATCACGACGGCACGCTATCGGTTGCTCGAGAGGCGCACGGGTGCGCCGACATGGGTGCGGGGAAAGGGACTCGAACCCTTACGGCCGTTGCCGGCCTGCGGCTTTTAAGGCCGCTGCGTCTGCCAGTTCCGCCACCCCCGCGGAGGGCGGCATCATGCGCGAGTCGTGCGTTCGGTGCTACTGCGAGTCGGCTGCGCCGCCCTGCAGGCTCAGGACCAGCGAGTGCAGCCGTTGCCCGTGCGCGTGCGAAGCGCCCGCCGCGGCGGCGACGGCGGCGGCCGCCGCGGCGCACCGTTGCGTGCCGCGGCCGGCGGCCGCCAACGACGCCGAAGCGCGCCGCAGGTCGCCGGTCTGGCCCTCGGCGGCCGCGGCGACCTGGACCAGCGCCGCTTCGACCTCGCCGTGCGCGGCCAGGACGCGCTGCAGACCGAGCTCGAGTTCGTGCAACGCGCCGCGTTCCTCGTCGCCCGTGCCGGCCGCGACGGCCAGACGTTCGGCGAGCCCGGCCGTGGCCGCGGCGCTGCGCTCGGCCAGGCGCCGCACCTCGTCCGAGACGACCGTGAAGCCGAGGCCGGCCTGGCCCGCGTGGGCGGCCTCGACGGCCGCGTTGAGCGCCAGCAGGCCGGTCTCGAACGCGAGGTCGTCGAGCACCTGCAACGTGGCCTGGAGCTGCTCGCGCGACTGCTGCCGCTGGCAGGCCGCCGCCGCGAGTTGGCTCGTGCGCTGCGCGCCGTCGCGCGCGGCACCGGTGAGCCGTTGGCCGGTCGTTCCGGCGGCGTTCGCGTGCTCGCGCGCGCGGCTCGTCTCTTCGGCGAGACGTTGCACGGCCGCGGTCGCGTCGCGCAGCTCGTCGGCCTGCGCGCTCGCATCGCGCGAGCAGTTCTCGGCCTGGTCGCGCAATTCGTCGTTCGTGGCAACGAGCGCCTGCACCTCGACGAGCACATCGGCGACGCGGCCGTCGACGCGGTCGAGCAGCGCATCGAACGCCGCCGCGGTCGCCGCGACCTCGTCGGTGCCGGCGATGCGCAGCCGTTGCCCGAGCGGTGCGTCGGCGAGCGCCTGTGCGCGGGCCGTGAGCAGTTCGAGGCGCTGCCGCGCCTGGTGGAAGAGCAGCAGGCCCAGTGCCGTCGAGAGCAGCAGCGTGAGGCCCAGCACGACGAAGATCGTCGTGCGCGGACGGGCGGCGATGCCCGGGTCGCGCACGAGCCAGGCCAGGCCCTGCTGCTGCGCCGCGGCCGCGGCCGTGCACGCAGCACGCGCCTCGGGCAGGCGCTGCGCCGCATCGAGGTACGCGAACGCCGACCGTTCGTGCGTGCGCAGCGCGTGTTCGTAGAAGTCGCGCAGCGAGAGGTCGCCGGGGATGGACGGCAGCCGCACGTCGAACCATGCGTTCGCGAGCAGACGCGCTGCGGCGTCGCGCTGTTCGGCGATCGCGCGGGCCACGACCATGCGCACCTCGCGCGGGTCGTGTCCGGCCTCGAGCTGCGCGAGCGCCTCGAGTTCGCGCTGCAGTGCCAACAGATGCTGTGTGCTGCTGTCGGCGGCCTGCCAGCGCTGCGCCAGTTCGCCGCGGTGCGACTCGGGCCGCGGCTCGCCGACGAACGAGTCCATCGTGCGGCCGCCGCTGGCCTGCAGCTCCGCGCACAGCGGTCGGAACGTGCGCAGGTGCTCCTGCAGCCGCGCGCGCGCGTCGCCGAGGTCGCGATGGGCCTGCCGCCAGCCGCGCATCGCCCCGCGGAAGCGTTCCGCCGCCTCGCGCAGATGGACCTTCTGCTGGTCGTCGACGAACTGGCACAGGCGCGCGAGCTCCTGCCGCATGCGGCGGTCGGCGCCGTCGAGGGTCGCTTCGAGCGTGGCGTCGAGGTCCTCGGGTTCGGAGCGCGCCCGTTCGATCGCCAGCAGCTGGTCGCCCGCCGCCGACAACGTCGCGGCGGCCGCGCGGCAGGTCGCGCTCGCGACGCGCGCCTCGTTGCTGGTCGCGTGCAGCGCGAGTCCGGCGCCGCCGGCGACGAGCAACAGCGTCGAGAGGGCGAGGCCGTGGACGAGGATCTTGGTGCGCAGCAGCATGAACGGGCCCGCGGGGACGGTCCGGCGCCCCCGAGGCATCTCGCGCTCTCATCGGCACGATGGTGCCGCGGCACTGACCGCAGTCCCCTTTTGGCACCGCGGGTGCGGTGTGCGCGTTGGCATGGCGGGCCCGCGACGAGGTCCTGCCTATCCGGCGACGTGTTGGCCGTTCGATCCGGTCGCGACACGGTCGAAGAGCCCTGGCTGGCGTCCGGTTGCCACCAGCCGGGCATTGGCGTAGGCGACGTAGCCCTCGTCGATGTCGGTGCCGACGCCGGCCATGCCGAGGTCGCGCGCTGCGATCATGGTCGTGCCGCTGCCGACGAAAGGGTCGTAGATCACGGCGCCCGCGGGGCACGCGGCGAAGCGCATGCACATCTCGGGCAACGCCACCGGGAACGTCGCCGGATGGGTGCCACGTTCGAGTTCGCGGTCGCGGATGGTGTCGTAGGGGATGAACCAGGAGTTGCCCCGGCATCGCCGGTCCTGGACCTGGCCGAGCCTCTCGACCCTCAGCTCCAGCTCCTCGTCGAGTGCCGCACGCTGTGCCGACGACGCGTTCGACTCGAAGTCGCGCCAGTTCGCGAACCCGAGCTTCTTGGCGAGCCGGCCGCGGATCCGCCCGCGCTTGTCGAGGTTGCACTTCCACTTGTACGGCACGCCGACCGCCTGGCGATCGACCGGAACGCTGCCGGACTTGGTGAGGTGGAAGACGAGCTCGTTGGTCGCGTTCAGGAAGCGCGGCGAGTTGATCGGCTTGAAGTGGCCGTGGGTTTCGTCGCCGATCGTGATGCTCTTCACCCAGGTGATGCGGTTCTGGAGTTCGAAGTGCTTGCGCGCGACCGAGGCGACCTCGAAGTCGACCGACGGGTCGGTGTTGCTGTAGCCGACGTTGAGGAAGAAGTGGCCGTCGTCGGCCAGGACCCGGCGCACGTCCTGGAACACGCCGTCGAGCCAGCTCAGGTAGTCGCGTCGCGGCGCCGTGTCTTCGTAGGCCGAATACGCGATCCCGAGGTTGTAGGGCGGCGATGTGATCACGCAGCGGATCGAGCCCGGCCGCTGCGACTGCATCCAGGTGCGGCAGTCCGCCTGGAGGATCGTCACCTGCGGTGCGTCGGTCTTCTTGGGCATCGACGCAACATACTCGGGCACGGCATCGACCGACCCTGGACCTGGCGACGTCGCGGATGTGGAGAATGCTCCACGTGTGTGGACAAGGTCTCGCGCCACCACGCGGCGCACCGGGCGCCCGACCGTTGGGCTTCGACGCGCGCATCGGCTCGGTCGCGGACCCTCGCCGACCCTGCCGCGGAAACTGGAGGTCCCGCCCAGAATCGAACTGGGGTAGACGGATTTGCAATCCGTTGCCTAACCACTTGGCTACGGGACCCTAGGGCAGGCACGGTAGCGAGCCGGCGCGGCCGTGCAAGCACCTGACCCTCCGAGTCGGGGTTCGCTGCGGCAGGCGCGGCGTCGGCCGGCGCGCCGCGGTCGCAAACTGTGCGGTGCCCGGCGCACGGGCCGGTATGCTCGACCGGCACGACGCGGGCGCGAGCCCGGCGACGCCGCCTCTCCGGCCGTGAAGACCAACGTGAAGACCAAGAAGAACATCCACTTCGAGTTCAGCCAGGAGCTCGTCAAAGAGCCGCTGCTGTACAAGATCAACCGCTCGTTCGACGTCATCGTCAACATCCGAGGTGCCTCGGTCACCGACGAGGGCGGGTTCATCGCGCTCGAACTCGAGGGCGAGCATGCCGAGATCGAGCGTGTGCTCGACTACCTGCGGGGCCAGGGTGTGCGGCTCGGTGAGGGCCTCGGGAGCCAGGAGCAATGACCGTCGGCGGCGCGCTGCAACGGGCGTGGCGCCCGGGCCTCTGCGCGCTGCTCTGCCTGTCGAGCGCCGCGGCGCCGGCGCCGACGCTGCCGCCCAACGACCTCGTCGCGCGCGGCCGCCACGCCGCCGTGGTCACGGGCGAGCCCCACGCGACCGCCGTCGGCCTGCAGGTGCTGCGCGACGGCGGCAACGCCGTCGACGCGGCCGTGGCCGTGGCGCTGACGCTCGCCGTGACCCATCCGCAGGCCGGCAACCTCGGCGGCGGCGGGTTCTTCGTCATCCGCATGGCCGACGGGCGCACGACGTCGCTGGACTTCCGCGAACGCGCGCCGAGGTCGGCCAAGGCCGACATGTACCTGAAGCCCGACGGCAGCGTCGACGAGGACAGGATCCAGTTCGGGGCGAGCGCGGCCGGCGTGCCGGGCAGCCCCGCGGGCCTGCTCTACGCGCTGCAGAAGTTCGGCACCAGGAACCTCGCCGACGTCGCCGGGCCCGCGATCCGGCTCGCGCGCGAGGGCATCGGGGTCGACCAGTTCCTGGCCGAGGACCTGGCCGAGAACCAGAAGGAACTGGCGCGCTTCCCGTCGACGAAGAAGGTGTTCTTCCGCGGCGACAAGCCGCTCGCGCAGGGCGACGTGCTGGTGCAGCCCGACCTCGCGGCGACGATCGAGCGCTTCGCCGAGAAGGGCCTCGAGGGTTTCTACGGCGGCCGCACGGCCGAGCTGCTCGTCGCCCAGATGCAGGCCGACGGCGGCTTCGTCACGGCGCAGGACCTGTCGGCCTACGCGGTGCGCGAGCGGCCCGTGCTGCGCGGCACCTATCACGACATCGAAGTGCTCAGCATGCCGCCGCCCTCGTCGGGCGGCGTGGCGCTGCTGCAGATGCTGAACCTGCTCGAGAGCTACGACCTCAGGGCGCTCGGCTTCGGCGGCAGCGAGTACATCCACCTGCTCACCGAGGTGATGCGGCGCGCCTACGCCGATCGTTCGCGCTGGCTCGGCGATCCCGATCACTACCAGGTGCCCGTCGAGGGTCTCGTCGGCAAGGAGTACGCGGCCAAGCTGCGCGCGGGCATCGACCTCGAGAGCAAGAGCGAGGTCAAGCCCGGCGTGCCGCCCGGCAGCAAGGAGAGCGACGACACGACGCACTTCTCGATCGTCGATCGCTTCGGCAACGCGGTCGCCTGCACGACGACGATCAACTCGACGTTCGGCTCGGCCGTGGTCGTCGATGGCGCGGGCTTCCTGCTCAACAACGAGATGGACGACTTCTCGGCCAAACCGGGCGTGCCCAACCAATTCGGCCTCGTCGGCGGCGCCGCCAACGCGATCGGACCGGGCAAGCGAATGCTGTCGTCGATGACGCCGACGATCGTGCTGCAGAAGGGCGAACTGCGCTGCGTGCTCGGCGCACCGGGTGGCGGGCGCATCATCACGGCCGTGCTGCAGGTGCTGCTGAACATGTTCGATCATCACATGGGGCTCGAGGCCGCGGTGCGCGCGCCGCGCGTGCACCACCAGTGGCTGCCCGACGAGATCACGTGGGAGGAGCAGTCGCTGACGCCCGACGTGCGCCAGGCGCTGATCCGGAAGGGGCACAGCTTCGCGGCGAAACCGCGCGGCATCGGCCAGGTCTTCGCGATCGAGGTGCTGCCCGACGGCGCGCGGCTCGGTGTCTGCGACCATCGCAGCGGTGGCTCCGCGCTCGCGTACTGAGACGCATGCACGCCATCCGCATCGCGCCCTCGCTGCTCGCCGCCGACTTCGGGCGGTTGCAGGAAGAGGTGCATTCGGTCGAGTCGGCCGGCGCCGACTGGCTGCACCTCGACGTGATGGACGGCCACTTCGTGCCGAACCTGACGTTCGGCCCGTCGATCACGGCCGCGATCAAGAAGTGCGCGCACAAGCCGCTCGACGTGCACCTCATGATCACCGACCCGTGGCGCTACGTCGACGCGTTCCTCGACGCGGGCGCCAACCTCGTGACGTTCCACATCGAGGTCGAGGAGAACGGCGACGTCGGCGCGCTGCTCGACCACATCCGGGGCCGCGGCGCCAAGGCGGGGCTGTCGCTGCAGCCGGACACCGAACCGGGCCGGCTCGCGGCCTTCGTCGACCGGCTCGATCTCGTGCTCGTGATGAGCGTGTTCGCCGGCTTCGGCGGCCAGAAGTTCATGCCCGCCGTGTTGCCCAAGGTCGCCGAACTGCGCCGGCTCGGCTTCCGCGGCGAGGTGTCGATGGACGGCGGCATCGGCGCCACGACGATCGCCGAGAGCGCGCGGGCCGGGACCAACGTCTTCGTCGCGGGCACGGCGGTCTTCGGCGCCGAGGATCGTGCGGCCCGCATCAACGAGCTGCGCACGCTCGCGACCCGGGCGCGCTGACGATCGCCGCCGGCGGGCCGAAAGCTGGCCGTGGCCGTGGCCGGCCGGTATCGTCTGCCGCTGGACTCCTCCCCGGCAAACCAACAGGATCGAACGACATGGCTTGGACTCGCTTCGGCAAGAAGAAGGACATGCCCGGTGGGCTCTGGATCAAGTGCGAGTCCTGCGGCGCGATGTTGTTCCGCAAGGAGTTCGAGCAGCGGCACCGGGTCTGCGCGACGTGCGGCTACCACTTCACGTTGCCGGCGCGCGACCGCATCGCGCTGACGGCCGATCCCGGCTCGTTCGAGGAGATGTGGACCGCACTGCACGCGCACGACGTGCTCGGCTTCAACGATCGGGTGCCCTACGGCGAGAAGCTCGCGGCGACCAAGGCGAAGACCGGGGAGGCCGACGCGATGGTGGCCGGCACCGCGACCATCAAGGGCATCCCGGTGGCGCTCGGCGTCATGAACTTCCAGTTCCTCGGCGGCTCGATGGGCATGGTCGTCGGCGAGAAGATCGCACTGCTGTGCGAGATGGCGGCACAGAAGAAGCTGCCGGTCGTGCTGTTCGCCTGCTCGGGCGGCGCGCGCATGCACGAGGGGGCGGTGTCGCTGATGCAGATGGCCAAGACCTGCGGCGCGTTGCAGCGCCTGCACGGGGTCGGCGTGGTCTCGATCTCCGTCATGACGCACCCGACGACGGGCGGCGTCACCGCGTCGTTCGCCTCGGTCTGCGACCTGCTGATCGCCGAGCCCGGCGCGCTGATCGGCTTCGCCGGTCCGCGCGTGATCGCGACGACGATCAAGAAGGAGCTGCCGAAGGGTTTCCAGCGCTCGGAGTTCCTGCTCGAGAAGGGCCAGATCGACCGCATCGTGCCGCGTGTGCAGATGCGCGACGAGCTCGCGCGCCTGCTCGCCTACGCGACGGGGCGCGATCCGGTCGCGGCGTTCAAGCCGCAGCCGGTCGCCGTCGAGGCCGAGGCCGTCGCGGCCGCCGCGGTCGTCGAAGAGAAGCCGCGCAAGAAGAGCAAGGCGAAGAAGGTCTGATCGGGCGGCCAGCCCGCGCGCGCCGAACCCGCCAGACGACCCCGCCATGCCGCCGATGAAGCCGATGCGTCCGATCCCGCGCGGCGGCAGCGCCGGCTTCTTCCGCGGCCGCTACAAGGAGGCGACCGAGGACTTCGTCGTCGAGGAGGTGCCCGCCTACGAACCGGGCGGCAGCGGCGACCACGTCTGGATGTGGATCGAGAAGCGCGGCCTGTCGACGCTCGACCTGCTGCACGAGCTCGCGCTGCATCTCGAGTGCGACGAACGCGCGTTCGGCATCGCCGGCCTCAAGGATGCGCAGGCGATCAGCCGCCAGTGGGTCAGCCTCGAACACGCCGACGAACGCCGCTGTGCTTCGCTGCGCGGCGAGCGCTTCGCCGTGCTGCGCACGAGCCGTCACGGCAACAAGCTGCGCATGGGCCATCTGCGCGGCAACCGCTTCGTCGTGGTGCTGCGCGGCACCGCGACCGGCGACCTCGGCAAGGCGCAGCAGAACCTCGCCGAGCTCGTGCGGCTCGGCGTGCCGAACTACTTCGGCGAGCAGCGATTCGGCAAGCGCGGCGCCAACCTGCAGAAGGGCATCGACGTGCTGCGCGGCAACGCGCGCGCGTTCGCCGCGCGCATGCCGCGCCGCGTCTTCGGGCTCGTGATCTCGGCCGTGCAGAGCGACGTGTTCAACCGCGTCGTCGCCGCGCGCCGGTCCGCGCTCGGCACGCTGCAGGCGGGGGACCTCGCGTTCCTGCACAAGAACGGCGCCGTGTTCGCCGTCGACGACGCCGCGCGCGAGCAACCGCGCGCCGACTCGTTCGAGCTGTCCCCGACCGGGCCGATGCCGGGGCCCGAGATGCCCGCTCCGGGCGGCGAGGTGCTCGCGATCGAGCAGGACGCGCTGCGGCAGCTCGAGCTCACGCCGGCGGACTTCGAGGGCCTGCCGTTCCGGCTCGCGCGCGGCGAGCGCCGGCCGCTGCGGGTGCCGGTCACCGACGCCGACGCGAGCGAGGTCCCGGCCGGGCTGCAGCTGCAGTTCACGTTGCCGCGCGGCGCCTACGCGACCGCGGTGCTGCGCGAGCTGCTCGACCAGACGATCTGGTTCGCGGGGAACTGAGCCCCGCCGCCCGCGGGCGGCCGGGCTCAGTCGCGCAGGCCGTCGGCGAGGCCGGAGCTGCGTTCGGGCCAGCGCGCGAGGCACTCGTCGAGCATCGCCGGGTCCGCGAGCAGCGTGGCGCGGCGCCGCGCGCGCGTCACGCCGGTGTAGACCAGCGAGGCCTGCCACAGCGGTCCGGGACGGTCCGGCAGCACGAGCAGCACCTCGTCGAACTCGCTGCCCTGAGCCTTGTGTACGGTCATCGCCCACGCCGTCTCGTGCGGCGGCAGCCGCAGCGGGGCGAGCGGCCGCGGCGCGCCGTCGCGCCCCGCGAACCACACCACCTCGCGGCCGTCCGCCGCGCGGCGCACGACGCCGAGGTCGCCGTTGTAGATCTGGTTCTGGGGGTCGTTGGCGAGCACGAGCACCGGGCGGCCGTCGTACCACGGGCCGTCGCCGCCGAGGCCGCGCGCGCGCAGCAGGGCCTCGACGCGCCGGTTCCAGGTGCTCGCGCCGTTCGGTCCGTGCCGCGTCGCGGTCAGGATGCGCACGCGGCCGAGCCGCTGCAGCGCCTGCGCCGGATCCGCGGCGCCGGCCGCGAAGGCGATCGCGTCGGCGATCGCCGCGAGCGCCTGTTCGGCATCGGCGGCGAGCACGAGGTCTTCGTGTGCGGCGGCGAGCACCTGTCGCGCGGCCGCGTGGTCGCGCGCGGCGAGGGCGCGCGCGAAGGCGCCGATGCCGGGCTGCTGGGCGAAGCGGTGGTTCGTGCGCAGCGCCACCGTCGCGCCCGCGATCGGCGCCGCGCCTGCCTGCACGGGCAGCTGCATGCGGGTCGCGGCGGCCACGAAGGCGGCGAGCTCGGCGTCGACGCCGAGCTCGGGGCGCGCCGTGCGACACAGGTCGCCGAGCACCTGTCCCGCCGCGACGGCGGCGAGCTGGTCCTTGTCGCCGACGAGCACGAGCCGCGTTTCGGGGCGCAGCGCCGAGAACAACACGGCGAGCACGGCCGGATCGACCATCGAGGCCTCGTCGACGACGACGAGGTCGTACGGCAGCAGCCGGTCGGGGCCGGCGCGGAACGCGTCGTCGAGCGGCAGATAGCCGAGCAGGCGGTGCAGCGTCTTCGGTTCGACCGCGGCCATCGTCGCCGCGAGTTCGGGGTGCGCGGCGGCGTGTTGCTGCAGCGCCTCGCCGAGCCGCGCCGCGGCCTTGCCGGTCGGCGCCGCGAGCGCGACGCGCAGCGGGGCCGAGCCGTGCTGCAGCACCGCGAGCAGGCGGGCGACCGTGGTCGTCTTGCCCGTGCCGGGCCCGCCGCAGACGATGGCGAAGGAACGGTGCACGGCGGCCGCGATCGCGGCGAGCTGCCAGTCGGGTTCGCCGGGCGCGGCATCGGGCAACAGGTGCAGCGCGGCCAACGTGCCGCGCAGCACCGCGGCCGCGCTCAGCGGCGGCGCCTGCAGGCGTTGGCGCACGAACGCGAGCAGGCGCTGCTCGGTGCGGAAGTGGCGCAGCAGGTAGAGGCGCCGCCGGCCGTCGAGCACGAGCGGCGTGAGCGGCGCGTCGGCCGAACCGCCGCCGCACAGGCCGGTCGCGGCGAGTGCGCTCGCCCACTCGGCGACCGGAGGAAACGGAGCGTTGCCGTCCAGGCTCTGACCCTGCCAGTCGGCCAGCGCCACGCAGACGTGGCCCTGGTCGCGCTCCTGGCAGAGCAGCAGCACGGTCGCGAGCAGCAGGTCGCGGTCGCCGCCGCTCGCGAGCTGCCACAGGGCCTGCCCGAGCCGGGCCGCGAGTGCCGGTGTGGGTTCGGGCGGCGGCGGTGGCACGATCCCGGCGCGGGTCATCGGCGGCTCCCGGCGCCGGCGGCCCAGCGATCCATGTCCTCGAGCAGGGCAGCAGCGGGTCGATCGAAGAACATGCCGTCGTCGTGCCCCGGCCTGGCTCCGCGCAGGAACACGTAGCAGACGCCGCCGAAGTGGCGGTCGGGGGCGTAGTCGCGGAGCCGCGCGCGCAGGTGCCGGTGCAGCGCGAGCGCATAGAGGTGGTACTGGAGCACGTAGTCGTGTTGCCGCATCGCGAGCGACAGCGACTCGGGGCCGTAGTCCTCGAGCCGGTTGCCGAGGTGGTTCGACTTCCAGTCGACGATCCAGTAGCGCTGTTCGTGCTCGGCGACGAGGTCCGCGAAGCCCGTCAGGAAGCCGCGCAGGGTGCGGTTCGGCAGCGTGCGCAGCCGCGGCGCGTAGTCCGCGGCGACACCGCCGTGCGCGGCGAAGACATTGGCCAGCTGCCGCAGGTCGGTGGATCGGGTCGGCAGCATGAACTGCCACTCGGCCTGCCGGGCCCGCTGGCACAGCGCCGCGAGGTCCGGTCCGCCTGCGTGCACGCGAGCGGCGGCGAGGTCGCGCAGGTTGCCGAGCACGTCGCGCACCGGGTCGACGAGGCCCGGATGGGCCTCGGGTTCGGCCAGCGCGAACTGGCGCAGCGTCGCCGCGACGAGCTGTTGCGTGCGATCCTCGTCGAGTGCGTTCCAGTCGACGTGTTCGAGCACGGTGTGCAGGCACTGGCCGGCGACGGCGCCGCGCTGGAAGCCGAAGATGCCGGTGCCGGCATCGGGCGCTTCGGCCGGCAGCGCGGGTTCGTGCGGCGGATCGGCGACGTCGCGCAGCGCGTCGCTGGGCGCGGCGCCGGCCGTCAACGACGAGAAGCTGTGCAGTGCCCGCTGGCGTTGCCTCCGAGTCACGACGCGCGCGCTGTGGGTCGCCGGCGGCGCCGCGGGCGGCACGGGCACGGCCTCGGGTCGGGCCGGCACATCGGCTGCGTCCATCGTGCCGCGGCTCCTCTGCACGAAGGCTTGGAGCTGTTCGCCGAACCGCGGCGCGTCGCCCTTGCAGGCTTCTGCCCAGGCCAGCTGCCAACCGGCGTTCGTCGTGTCGGGCGGCGTGGGGCGCAGCAGCCAGCCGAGCGCGCTGAGCCAGGCGCCGCCGTTGTTGTGGCCGAGAGCGCCCCAGTGCACGTAGCAGCGTCGCCGCGCGCGCGTCACGGCCACGTAGCACAGGCGCACGTCTTCGGCCAGGCGATCGCCTTCGCTGAGCTGCCAGGCCTCGTCGTCGCGTTCGACCTCGAACGCGAGCTGCCGGTTGGCGCCGCGCTGTACGACGGCGCGGCCTTGCGGGGCGCGGCGACCGTTCCACAGGAACGGACAGAACACGACCTCGTACTGCAGACCCTTGCTGCCGTGCACCGTGAGGATCTGCACCGCGTCGTCGTCGCTCTCGAGCCGCAGTTCGCGGCGCTGGTAGTCGACCTCGTCCTGGTGGCGGCGCTCGTGCTGCAGCCACTGCAAGAGACCCTCGGGCGAGAGCCGGTGCTCGTGTTCGGCCTCGTGCAGCATCTCGAACAGCTGCTGGAAGTTCGTCAGCCGGCGTTCGCCGCCCGCGATCGCCAGCAGCCGGCGTTCGGCGCCGAGGTCGGCGAGCATCTGCTCCTTCATGACGACGAAGCCGCTGCGCAGCCAGAGCTGGCGCCAGCCGTCGAGCTGCGCGAGCTCGCGATCGAGCGATTGCTCGTCGCCGTCTAGCGTCTGCAGCGAGCCGGCATCGTGACCCCACAGGCGCGTCGACATCGCGGCGCGCGCGCGCGTCACGTCCTGCGGCAGCAGGATCGCGAGCAGCACCCGTTCGAGTTCGACGAGCTCGTCGCTCGCGAACACGTCGCCGGCCTTGCCGATCGCCGAGACGATGCCCGCGGCGCGAAGCGTGTCCTGGATCGTGATCGCCTGCCGGTTCGTGCGCGTCAGCACGGCGATGTCGCGCGGCTGCAGCGGCCGTTCGGCGGGCGCGTCGAGCGTGATGCCCGCGCGCAGCAGCCGCGAGATCTCGGCCGCGACGTCGGCCGCGATGCGCGGCTCGGCGAGGTCGGCCGGCAGCAGGTGGTGGCCCCCGTACTTCTCGGCCGGGGCGGGCACGAACCGCCAGCGCAGCGCCGGGCCGGCGTCGCCGCGCAGCTGCAGCGCCCCCGGTGCGGCGGCGGCGCGCACCGACGGGGCGCGGATGCCGGGCTCGACGAATGCGTTCTTCGCCGCGAAGAGCTGGCCGATCGCGGTCACGAGCTCGACCGAGCTGCGGAAGTTGGTGTCGAGCGTGGCGTGCTGCACGGCGTCGTCGCGCGCGTCGAGGTAGGTGCGCAGGTCGGCGCCGCGGAACGCGTAGATCGACTGCTTGGGGTCGCCGACGAGGAACAGAGGGCGGTTCTGGAAGCAGGTCGAGAAGATGCCGTACTGCAGCGAATCGGTGTCCTGGAACTCGTCGATGAGCGCCACGCGGTGGCGCTGGCGCACGGTCTGCAGCAGGCTCGCGCGGCGCGCCGGATCGTGCAACGCCGCGTGCGTGCGCGCGAGCAGGTCCTGGAACGAGAGCACGGCCTCGGCCCGCTTGTGCCGCTCGAGGCGCGCGTGCATGTGCAGCAGCAGCTCGCTGCGCAGGTGGCTCATGGCCAGCGCGCAGTGCGTCTCGACGGCGTCGCAGGCGGCGAAGAACGGGTGATCGACACGCGGCGGCGACCGGCGGTGGGTGGTCCTTCGCAGCCGGACCGGTGCGAGCTCGCGCAGCAGGCCCAGGGCCAGCTCGGGCGCGGCGCCGAGCGTCTCCTGCACCTGGGTGAGCGCGAACGCCGCCTCATCGGGGAACGGCCGGTGCGCCTTGGTCCACTGGAAGCCCGCGATGCGCTCGGCGAGCGCGGGTTCCCACAGCGAGGCGGCGCCGTGCAGGGCCGAGCGCAGGTTGCTGAGGTGCACGTCCAGGTGCGGTTCGGCCGGATCGAGCTGCACGTCGGGGTTGCGCTGCCACAGGCGGTAGATCTGCACGAGCGCGTCGGGATCGAGCCTCGTCTCCTGCAGCAGCGCGCCGAGCACGAGGCTGTCGTGGGCGCGCAGCAGCCGCAGCGCGTCCTCGGCGGCGCGTTGCCAGAGCGGCGCCTCGTCGGCCGCGAACTCGAGCTGGAACGGTTCGTGGCTCTCGAACGCCGCGTCGTCGAGCAGGCGCCTGCAGAAGCCGTGCATCGTCGCGATGGCGACCTGGTCGAAGTCGTCGAGGGCCTGGCGCAGGATGCGGGCGCCTTTGCTGCCGTGGCGCGCGAGGCCGGCGAAGAACGCGTCGCGGTCGGGCGCACCGTCGCAGACGGCTGCCGCGCGCACGAGGCCTTGGCGCAGCCGGTTCTTGAGCTCGTCGGTCGCGGCGATCGTGAACGTCACGACGAGGGCCTGGTCGAGGCGTTCGATCGCACCCTCGAGCAGCAGCCGCAGCACGATGCCCGTCAGCGCGTAGGTCTTGCCCGTGCCAGCGCTCGCCTCGAGCAGCACGGTGCCTTCGCCCAGAGGGGCCGTCGGCAGGTCGAAACGCGACAGGCTCATGCTGCGGCCAACCTACCGGCGCGCCGCCGCGGATGCACGGCGCAGGTCGGACCGTTCGCGCGCGTGCCGCGCGCCGCAGGCCCGCCTTGCGTGCGGCTCCGGCCGCAGTAGGGTTGCCGCCCGCCCGATGCAGTTCCTCCGCTCGCTGCCGTTCGTGCCGTCGCTGTGCCTCTGCGTCGCCGCGCTGGCGTGGCTCGCGCCGGGTCTGGCGCAGCAGCCCGTCGTCGTGGCGATGGTCTGGAGCGCGCTGCTGCTCGCGGCCGGCGACGGCGCCTGGCGAATCGCCTCGCGCCTGCTGCCGGCCGCGTCGACGTCGGTGTTCCTGCTCGGTGCAGCGCTGCTGTTCGAGTCGATCGCGGCGGGCACGGTGACGCTGCTCGGCGCCGCCGCGGTGTTCCGGCTGCCGGTCGTCGCGGCCGGTCTCGCCGGCTTGGGCTTCGCCGTGCACCGGCGGGCCGGGGCCCCGCGCCGCCTCGCGCAGGTGCTGTCGGGGCTGCCGTTCGGCCGCGGCTTCGCGCCGCCGGTCGCCGGCCTCTCGCTGCTGCTGCTCGGCGCGTTCGCCGTGGTCGCGACCAACCAGCTGCGCTACACGGTGCAGGACGCCGACAGCATGTGGTACCACCTCGTCATGCCGGCCGAGTGGGTGCGCACGGGATCGATCCGGCCCATCGCCGCGATCCCGTCGATGGGCATCGGCTACCCGGGCTTCCGCCAGGCGCTGCTCGCGTTCCTGTCGCTGGCGCCGCGCAACGAACACCTGGCGCTGCTCGGCCTGCTCGAGTTCCCGCTGCTCGCGATGGCCGTCTACGGCCTCGCGCGCCACTTCGGTGGCAGCACCGGCATGGCGCTCGGCGCCGGCGTCCATGCCGCGATGACGCCGGTGGCGCTCGGTTCGCTGAGCACGCAGGGCAACGACCTGTCGCTCGCGATCCACCTCCTGCTGTCCCTGTTGTTCGTCGCGCGCTTCTTCGCCAGCGGCGGGCGCGGCGAGGGTCTGCTCGCGGGCCTCGCGCTCGGCGCGCTCATGGCCATCAAGTTCTCGGGCCCCGGCTACGCGGCGATCGCCGTGCTCGTGCTGCTGCTGCAGCACGGCTTCCGCCCGTGGTGGTCGTGGCGCGGACTCGGCGTGCTCGCCCTCGGCGCCCTCGTGCTGGCCGCACCGTGGTACGTGCGCAACCTGTGCGTGTTCGGCAACCCGCTGTGGCCCGCGAAGCTCTACCTCGGCGACACGGTGCTGTTCGACGGCGTCTACGACAAGGCCTACTTCCGCGAGTACATGCTCGGCTGGAACGTGCAGCCGTTGCTCGACCACCTGGACCACTTCGTGATCGCACACGGTTGGCTGGTGCCGGTCGCGGCTGGCGCCGCGCCGTTCGTGCTCGCGGCGGTCCTGCTGCGGCGATGGCGCGGGCGCGAGGCGTTCGCGGCGGGCCTGCTGTCGCCGCTGCTGTTCGTCGCGTTCCTGCACCACCCGTTCAACGCGCCGTGGTTCGACGCGGGCTACACGCATCGCTACCTGATCGCCTGGTTCTGCGTGTCGTCGGCGGTCGCGGCGGCTGCGCTGTCGCGCCTGTTGCCGGGCCGCCTGCCGGCGGGTTGGGTCTGGGCGGCTGGTGCCTGCCTCGGTCTCGCGACGGTGACGCGGGTAGCGTGGCCCATCGCGCTGCTGGCCGTGGCCGGCACCGGCGTGCTGCTGGCCGCGCGCGCGCGCCGGCAGGTCGAACGGGTCTTCGCGTGGCTCGTCGCGCGCCGGCTGCCGGCCGTCGCGGGCTGGCTGCTCGTGGGTGCGCTGGCGTTCGGCGCGGGGACGCTGCGCGCGCGATGGCAGTACGACCCCGACGTCGGCTACCGCGACGGACTCAGCGAACGCGGCTGGGGTCCGTGCGTCGCCTGGGTGCACCAGAACGTGCACGGCGCGCGGGTCGGCATGCACGGCAGCTTCTTCTTCTTCCCGCTGCTCGGCGAACCGTGGAGCAACGAGGTGTTCGTCGCCGACGACCTCGTGCTCAAGAAGGACTTCAAGACGCCCGAGCAGGTCGCGGCGTGGGCCGAGGACCGGCGGCTGGACTACCTCGTCTGCTGCCTGTACCGGTCG
>DASUFY010000194.1:0-17475 GCA_036274315.1 Planctomycetota bacterium
CCGATCCGGCGCACCGGGGTTGCCATCCCCGCGCCGCGCGCCGACCATGCCGCGGCCCCTTTCTCGACGCATGCCGATCTCTGCCTGGCCCCTGGGCCTGCTCGCCTGCCTCGCCGCACCGCTGCTGGCCCAGTGCCCGCCCGGTGCGCCGATGCCGCAGGACCTCGCGCTCGAGACGACGGTCGCCGACCAGGGCGCCGCCGCGACGCGCTGGCAGCTGGGCAAGGGCGCGCTCGCGCGCGGCGAGCTCGAGGCGGCGCGCCAGCACCTGCTCGCGGCGCTCGAGTTCCATCCGTCGTCGGCGGCGATCCTGTTCGACCTGCTGCTCGCCTGCCGCGACGACAAGGACCTGCAGCAACTGTGGGCCGAGCGCTTCGTGCGCGCCGTCAGCGACGCGCAGGGACGGCTCAAGCTCGACGCGACGCAACGCAAGCTGCTCGGCGGCTCGCCGGGGCTCGAGGTGCTGCTCGAGCCGGCGCAGAAGCTGACCGCGCAACGCGCGGCCGCGATCGCCGAGCTCGGCCGCTTCGTCGAGCGCAACAAGCCGGCGGCGAAGCAGAACGCGCAGCGCGCCGTGCTCGTGCGCTGGGCCGCCGAGCTGCTGCTGGCCACCGGCCTCGGTGCACCGAACCTGCTCGCGAGCGTGAGCCCCGGCGTCGCGAAGGTCGAGCAGGCCTTCGAGCCCGACTACGAGCTCGTGCTGCAGGGCCTGCAGCGCGTGATGCGGCAGCGGCCGCGCGCCTCGGGCGACAACACGCCGACGACCGGCGTGCCCGGCGACGACGCCAGGGTGGCCGAACAGGCGATCCGCGCCGCGCGCATCGTCGCGGGGCTGCAGCGCCAGGGTGCGTTCAAGGACCTGCAAGGGCCCGCGCCGTACGACGTCGGCAAGCTCGCCGACGAGGCCCGGCGCCTGCTCGACGAACGCGAGCAGGCGCTCGTCGCCACGGGCAAGGTGTGGACCATCGCCGAACTCGAGCAGATGAGCCCGGAACAGGCGCAGGTCTTCACGGCCGAGCACGAGCACTGGAACAACCCCGGCGTCGCGCTCTCGACCAACGCGCGCTACCGCATCGAGACCATCTGCGGGCACACGACGCTGCTCGCCACGGCGCGCACGATCGAGCAGCACCACGCGCGCCTCGTCGCGCACTTCGGCAGCGATCCGTTCCTGCAGCGCCAGGGCATCGTGCGCATCGTGCCCGAGCACGGCGACCTCGAGACCGAAGGTGCGCCGTACTGGTGGGCCGGCGGCTTCCAGTCCGGCGACCACACGACCGTGCGCTTCGCGTGGGGCAACATCCCCGCCCTCGGCCACGGGCTGACGCACGAACTGACGCACCGTTTCGACGGCGTGCTGCGGCCGTTCCTCGGCGGCTGGTACGGCGAGGGGCACGCGCAGTGGACGGCAGGGCACTACGCGCAGACCGCCGACACGACGTTCGTCGAGGACTACCTCGACAAGGGCCCGCCTGCGACGACGTACTACAAGGGCTACGGCGGCAAGGACAAGTTCGAGAAGCTGCTCGACGGCAGCATCGAGGACTACCGCGACAACTACTTCGCGGGCTACTCGCTCTACGCGTTCCTGCGCTCGTACCCGCCCGGCGAGCCGCTGTTCCGCAACGCGCTCGCGGCGTTCGAACGCAACGCGCGCGCCGGCCAGAAGGACCCCATCGGCTGGTTCACGAAGTGCTTCTGCGACGGCAAGAAGGGCCGGCCCGCATCGCTCGACGCGTTCCTCGTCGAGTGGAACGTGTTCCTGAAGGGCTGCTACGACTGGTTCGACGACAAGCATGAGGGCAACGAGTGGCTGCTGCGCTACGTCGATCTGGGCGAGTCGGAGGCCGGGCCGCTCGTGCTCGACGCGCCGACGTGGTCGTGGGCGCGCCAACGCGCCGAGCCGTTCTTCGGCCAGGATCACGCCGCCGAGGCCACGCGCCTCTTGCACGAGGTCGGCAACCACGAGGCGACGATCGCCGCCGGCCTGTGGTCGATCACCGTCGACGGTTGGCGCCCCGACACGGCGCGCGCCGTGCTCGAAGCGATGCGCGCGAACAAGGCCACCGAACCAGCCCAGGCCTTCGCGGCGATCGCGGGGCGGCGGTTCCCGCTGCTCGATTGCGGCGACGGCGCGCAGCTGCTCGCCTCGCTGAAGGCGGTGCGCACGCTGCTCGACGCGCTGGCCGCGCGCGCCGCCGCACTGCAGGCGGCCGGGGCCGCGATCGCGGCCGCGACGACGGCGGCCGAACACGCCGACCTCGCGCAGCTGTGCCGGCAACCGGTCCAGCTGGCCGCGCCGGCGCCGCCCGCGGTGCCGCGCCACCTCGGCGGCCACGGCTTCACGGAGACGAGCCTCACCGACTTCGAGGACCTGCGTGTGCGCGGGCTCTGGTACGCGACACCCGAGGGCGACCTGCACGTCGGCCGCGAACGCCCGCGCGAAGGCACCGGCACGCTCGACCGCGCGGCGCACCAGCGCGACGCGTTCGTGCACAGCGTCGCGTGGCAGGGCCCCGGTGCCTACGTCGTGCGCGGCCGCGTGCACTTCACGACCTCCTACGTGAGCGGTTGCATCGTGTTCGGCCACACGCGGCGCGATCGCGACCTGCGCCTGTTCTTCTCGGCCGGCGACTTCCGCTACGCGATCGGCAAGTCGGAGCAGAACGAGAAGGCGGGCCGGCTCGGGCTCCATCTGCGCGGCCTGTGGGAACGCGACGGTTGGATGCCGGGCACGGCCATTGGTCGCTCGCTCGAGCTGCCGGCCGATCAGACGTGGTTCGACTTCGCGCTGCACGTGCGCGGTCCGCGCGTGCTCGTCGAGATCGACGGCGAGGCCGCGATGAGCTACGCCGTGCACGACGGTGCGCCGATCGAAGGGCAGATCGGCTTCGCGATGAACACCGGCGCGATCCGCGTGCAGCTGCCGACCGTGCAGCGACTCGACGGCACCGCCGGCGAACCGGTTGCGGGCCTCGACCTCGCGACGCAACCGAACGCATCGCTCGAGGACCTGCTGCTGCTGCCGACGCGCGGCATCCCGAACGCGCGCGACGGCACGCTCGTGCTGTGGCTGCCCAAGATGGACCCCGACGACGGCACGCCCGGCGACCGCCTGCCGCGTGCGCTCACGGCACTGTCGCAGCTGCTGCGCACCACGCTCGAACACCCCCAGACCTGGCTCCTGGCGGTGCCGCACGACATGCCGGCCGCCGACCGGCAGATCGCACTCGCGAGCCTGAAGCTCGTGCGCGGCGCCGACATGCCCGTGATCGAGCACCGGGTCGGCGCGCCGTTCGACGGGCACTACCCGTGGGTGCTGTTCGTCGACGGATCGAACGTGCTGCGTGCGGCCGCCCCGGTCAACGACGTGGGCTTGCACCGGGTCGAGGGTTGGGCGCGCCGGTTCCGCAGCCGCTGAGCGAGAATGCTGGAGCCGCGGCCCGCTCGCGCCGAGGATGCGCGCATGCACGTTCGCCCGACTGCCGCACGGTCTCGCCCGCTGGCCGTCACCACGCCCGCAATCGCGTTGGCCGTCGCGATGTCCGGTGCCGCGTGCCACGGGCCCGCGCCGACGACCACAGCGCCGCGCGACGCGGTCGGCCGCCTCGACGACGGCCGGCAGGTCACGCCGGTCAACCAGACGCTGACGCCGCTCGGCACGTTCGTCGACCTGCCCGGGCTGCGGCCGCAGGTCATCGCCCTGTCGCGCGACGGACAGCGGCTCTACACCGCCGGCAAGACCAACGAACTGCTCGTGCTCGACGCGGCGACCGGCGCCGTGCAGCAGCGCGTCGCGCTGCCAGCAGAGCAGCAGACCGCGCCGGTCGCGGATGCCAACGAGAAGGACCTGAAGCCCGACAAGGACGGCCAGGTCAGCTACACGGGACTCGCGCTGTCGCCCGACGGCCGCACGATCTACCTCAGCAACGTGCGCGGTTCGATCAAGGTGTTCGGCCTCGGTGACGACGGCGCCGTGCGCGCGTCGCACACGCTGCCGCTGCCGAACGCGATGGCGCCGCGGCGCGACGCCGAGATCCCGAGCGGCATCGCCGTGTCGGGCGACGGCACGAAGCTCTACGTCTGCGGCAACCTGTCCAACCGGCTGCTCGAGCTCGACGCCGCGAGCGGCGCCGTGCTGCGCACGGTCGACGTCGGCGTGGCGCCGTTCGACGTCGTGCTCGTCGGCACGCGCGCCTTCGTCAGCAACTGGGGCGGCCGCCGGCCGGCCGAAGGCGACCTCACCGGGCCCGCGGGCCGCGGCACGCTCGTGCGCGTCGATCCCCTGCTGCACGTCGCGAGCGAGGGTTCGGTCAGCGTCGTCGATCTGACGACCGGCACCGTGCTGCGCGAGACGCGCACGGGCCTGCACGCGAGCGACCTCGCCGTGGCGCCCGACCAGCACTTCGTCGTCTGCGCCAACGCCGGCAGCGACACGGTCTCCGTGCTCGACACCGACGGCAACCTCGTCGACACGATCTGGGCCCGCAGCAAACCCGGCGATCTGCTGCAGGCCTCGCCGAACGCGGTCTGCTTCTCGGACGACGGCGAACGCCTCTACGTCGCCAACGGCACGATGAACGCGATCGCCGTGTTCGAGTTCGAACCCGAGCGCCGCGGCGATTCGAAGCTGCTGGGCCTGCTGCCCGTCGGTTGGTATCCGGGTGCGCTGCTGTTCGACGGCGCGCGCCACCGGCTCGCCATCAGCAACATCAAGGGGCTCGGCTTCGGCCGGCCGCGCAAGAGCAACGGCGTGGCCGAGTTCAACAGCCACCAGTACCACGGCTCGCTGTCGCTCGTGCCGTTGCCCGACGACGACGCGCTGCCGGCGCTGACCGCGCGGGTCGACGCCAACCTGCGGCGGCCCGCGATCGAACAGGCGCTGGTGCCGCCGCGCCGCGACCAGCCCGCGCGCGTGATCCCCGAACGCATCGGCGAGCCGAGCCGCATCCGCCACGTCGTCTACGTCATCAAGGAGAACCGCACCTACGACCAGGTGCTCGGCGACCTGGCCTCGGGCAACGGCGACGCGGAGCTCTGCATCTTCGGCGAACACGTCACGCCCAACCAGCACGCGCTCGCCAGGCAATTCGTGCTGCTCGACAACACGTACTGTTCGGGCATCCTGTCCGCCGACGGCCACCAGTGGAGCACGGCGGCGTTCGCGACCGACTACCTCGAGAAGAGCTTCGCCGGCTGGCCGCGCAGCTACCCCGACGGCATGGGCGAGAACGAGGACGATGCGCTGTCCTATTCGCCGGCGGGTTTCGTGTGGGACCGCGCGATCGCGCGCGGCGTCACGCTGCGCAACTACGGCGAGTTCTGCGGCCCCAAGGTGCGCTGGAGCGACCCGAAGAAGGACGGCGAGCCGGGCTTCATGGCCTGCTACCGCGCCTGGCGCGACCAGAAGAGCGACGTCGTCTTCGCCTGCGAGGCGATGGTGCCGCCGCTCGAACCGCACACGCCGACCGGCTACGTCGGCTGGAACATGTCCGTGCCGGACCAGTACCGCGCCGACTTCTTCCTGCGCGAGCTCGCGGAGTTCGAGCGCAAGGGCGAGTTCCCGCAGCTGACGCTGATCTGCCTGCCGCAGGACCACACGAGCGGCACGAACCGGAACTGCCCGACACCGGCCGCCTGCGTCGCCGACAACGACCTCGCCTTCGGCCGCATCGTCGAGGCGCTGTCGCACTCGCGCTTCTGGCCCGAGATGCTCGTGATCGGCATCGAAGACGACCCGCAGGCCGGCTGGGACCACGTCAGCGGCTACCGCACGACGTGCTACGTGGCGAGCCCGTTCGCGAGGCGCGGCACGACCGTCTCGACGCAGTACAACACGACGTGCGTGCTGCGCACGATCGAGCAGATCCTCGGCATGGCGCCGATGAACGTGTTCGACGCCAGCGCCTGGCCCATGACGGACTGCTTCACCGAGACGCCCGACTACACGCCGTTCGTGGCGCTGCCGAACAACGTGCCGCTCGATCAGCTGAACCCGAGGTCGACGGCGATCGCGGACCCCGTGCTGCGCGCCGACGCCGAGGTCTCGGCGACGCTGGACTTCGTGCACGTCGACCGTGCGCCCGAGGACGTGCTCAACCGGATCCTGTGGCGCGCGATGCGCGGATCGGCGGCGCCGTACCCGGAGTGGGCGGTGACGGCGGTCGCGGACGACGACGACGAGCGGCGGTAGGGCGCGCACGAGCCGGTCGGCTGGTGCGCGGGGGACATGCCCACGTTGGGGAACGCGATCTGCCGCGATTCCGACAGATCGCATCCACCGGTCGCCGCGCGGATCAGAGCGCGCCGACCTGCAGGGCCAGGCCGTTCGACGAGTAGAGACCGACCCAGTTGAAGCCGGCGTCGAACTCCATCTCGGCCATCTGCAGGTAGAGCTGCGAGCCGGCGAGCGAAGGATCGTTCGGGATCGACAGCGAGGTCGTCACCGAACCCGCGGCCGGAACGAACGGTCCCCGGATGATCGCGGCGGTGTCGAGCAGCGTGCAGCCCACCGGCGAGATCGGCAGGACCGCGTTCAGCGGCAGCGCTGCGCTGGCGAAGCCCCACAGCTCGACGCCGAGCGACAGCGGGCCCAGGTTGGCACTCGTCGCCGTCCAAGTGCGGCCGGTCCACGGCAGCTCGCTGGTCGTCAGCGAGAGCAGACCGCCGGGGCCGGTGCAGCCGGCGCCGTAGGAGGTGGCCGTGGCGACCGGGCTGGCCTGGTACTCCTTGACGTAGGCCAGGGTCGAGTCGCCGATCGCGGGCGGGTTCTGGCCGCCCCAGAAGTACGTCTTGCCGTTCAGGAAGGCCATGCACTTGCGCTGCACCTGGCCCCAGACCGGATCGGACGTGTTCTGCGACACCGTGTTGTTGCCGTAGGCGCGCCACTCGTTGGTCACGCAGTCGTACTCGCTGACCCAGCCGTTGCCGCTGGTCGAGTTCGACGGCGCGACGCCGGTGCCCGGGCCGCCGATGATCGTCACGACCTGGCGGACCGAGTCGTAGACGGCGCCTTCGCCGCTGGACCAGGTGACCGGGACCGTGTTGTTGATCGGCGTGATCTGGACCCAGGTGAGGTTGGCGCCGTCCCAGCGCCAGGTGTCGTTGAGGTTGCCGCCGGCGTCCTGTCCGCCGATCAGCAGGATGTCATTGTAGGGCGCCGAGCGCGAGGTCATGGCGTGCAGACCGCGGGCCGAAGGGCTCGTCGTCGGGTTGAGCTGCGTCCACGTGTTGCCGTAGAGGATCCAGGTCTCGTTGGAGCGCGTCGCCGGCGAGTTGACGGTCTGGCCACCGAACAGCAGCAGGCCGCCGAAGGCCGCGTCGTACTGCATCGTCGCATCCCACCGGGCGGTCGGGCCGGTCACGCCCGGCGTCGGGTTGGGGATGGCGCTCCACGTGTTCGTGTTCAGATCGAACGCATAGCAATCGTCGAGCGGCACGCCCGGGCTCGGCGAGCCGCCGAAGACGACCAGGCGGTTGAGGCTCGGGTCGTACACGCACGCCGTGCGGAAGCGATTCGACGGTGCGGTCGCAGCACCCTGCGCGGACAGGTTGGTCCACGTGTTGGCGACCGGGTCGTAGGCGTCGAGCGCGTTGTAGTAGGTGCTCAACGCCGTGCCGGCGGCGTCGACGCCGCGGCCGCCGAAGTTGAACATCCTGGCGCCGTCGGTCGCCCACCCGCCCCAGTAGACGAGGGTCGGGGCGCCGACGTTGCTGCCGGCGACGACCGTCGCGTTGGCGCGCGGCGAGGCGTTCGAGTAGACGGTGGTCTGGGCGATGGCGCTCGACGTGAGCGCGAGGAGCAGGAGAGGGATCGAGATTCGCATGGGATCGGTGTCCGTGGATGCCGTTTGGGCAGTCTTTTCCGTAAAGGCGTCACATCGAGCGAGATGGCCAACGGAAGCCCGACTTTGTGTGGCGACTTGCGGGGCGACGAATCGTCGGTGCCATCCTGGGCTTGAGCCTGAGGGGCGTGCTGCGCACGGCCTACGGCGAGGTCTTCGTCGCCGCGGCGCCGTTCGAACGGCGGGCGAGGTCCGAACGGCGACGCGTTCAGCGCGCGCCGCGCGTGGCCTGCGCCGCCGGGCGGTTGCTGTTGTCCATGTCGCGCGCGACCTTCCAGGTGCCGTCCGCCTGGCGCTGCAGGATCACGAGGTACTTGCCCTCGTCCCGCTCGGGCACATCGGTCGGTGGCGTGCCGGTCCAGCGGTAGGTGCCGCGGTCGAACGCCCAGTCGCCGGTCACCGTGACTTCGTCCGACGTCAGCTCGAACTCGTTCTTCGGGAACTGCCCGAAGAACCCGGTGAAGTAGTCCTGGATCTGCGCGCGGCCCGACACGGGCGGCTGGTTGGGGTAGAGCACGAGCGCGTCCTCGGTGTAGAGCGCCGTGATCTGCGACGCGCTCGCGTTCCGCCACGCGGCCGCGTAGGCGTTGCGCGTCCGTGCGATGCCCGGAGGTGCCTCCGTCGGCGCCGCCGCGCCCGCGAACAGGGCACTTCCTGCGCTCGCGGCCGGCGCGGCGATTGCGTCCTGCGCGGCGACGATGCGCCACTGCCCGTTGCGCCGCACGAGGGTGTCCGTCCACACGAACCGTCCGCGCTCGCCGCCCTTCCGCGTGAACGTCTCGTCGCCCTGCGCGACGGCCGTGATGCCGTAGAAGCGCACGCGCACCGCGTTGAGCTCGTTGGACGTGCAGCCGAGCGGATGCGCCACGGTGTCGTCGATGAAGCCCTGCTTGGTGTACGTGGCACCACTCGGGTCGACGCCCACGAAGTCCTCGGCGAAGATTCGCTCGACGACGCCAGGGTCCCCGGTCACGGCGACCTGCGCCCAGTCGTGCTCGAGCTGCCGGATCTCCGCCTCGGCCGCGGTCTCGTCGAACACACCGTCGCGGTCGGGCGCGACGCTGCACGCCGCGGTCCAGAACCAGGGGAGCAGCGGGATCACGCACGCGGAACGGTGCCACATCGGAGGTCACCTCGGGTGTTCTGGGTCGGCCCGCGTTGGCATGGGGGACGGGCCGTCAACCCGACCGGAGCATAAGAGCAGCCGGGGACGGATGCGCTCATCTCGGGGGCTCCGAGGCGACCTACCCACCCACGCGCGCGGCGCGGGCACGAGGTGGGCCGGAGGGCAACGATGACAAGAAACGCTACTGCCGAGAGCGAGCAGCGCGAGCGGCTCTGGAGTCGAGGCCGCCGATGGGGTGAGATCAGGGCCCCCCGCCATGGTCACCGATCCCCGAACGTGGTGCGTGCAGCAACGGACCGACCTGCGCGCACCGCGCCAGCCGAGAGCACGCACACGATGAACATCCTGTTGTGGATCCTGCAGGTACTCGCGGCGCTCCTGTACGTGGCGTCGGGTGTCATGAAGGTCTTCATGTTCGACAAGGTGAGCGGAGACGTGCCGTCCTTCGGTGCGCTGCCGCGCGAAGTCTGGATGGCTCTCGGCATCGTCGAACTCGTCTGCACGGTCGGGTTGATCGTGCCCGCCGCCCTGCACTGGCAGCCGACGCTCACGGTGGTCGCCGCCACCATCCTGGCCATCGAGAGCCTCGTGTTCATCGGCGTGCACGTCAGGTACCGGGAGATCCCGCCCATCGTGTTCAGCGGCGTGCTGGGCCTGCTCATGGCGTTCGTCGCGTACGGCCGGATGGTCCTGAGTCCGATCTCCTGATCGGCGGGCTCTCGCGGCCCCCGCGCGGCGCCAGCCGGCACGGCCGGCGGCCTGCCGGGCGCTACTTCGGCCCGCCCGGCGGGACCAGCTTGCCGAGCGCCGACTCGCGCTGCTTCATGAGGAACCACACGCGCCGGCTCGCCGGCACCGGCCCCGCGAACCAGTCGCGCGGCGGCTCTGTGCGGGCGCGTTCGTAGACGGCATCGAGCGCCTCGGCGTGTGCGGCGAGGTCGGGCGACTTCGGCGGCAGCAGGCTGCGCAGCTGCGACCACAGCCCTGGCTCGTCGACGAAGCGCTGCAGCGCGGCCGCGAGATCGGCTTCGTCGCCAGCGCGCGTCACGAGGCCGGCCGCCCCCGCGCGTTCGGGCAGCGCGCCGAGATCGCTCGTGATGCACGGCAGCGCCAGTTCGAAGCACTCGTCGAGCACGAGGCCGAACGTCTCGAGGCACGTGCTCGGGAAGACGCCGACGTGCGGGTGCGCCGCGTGCAGTTGGGCGGCGACGAACGCACCGTGGAACGTGACCGGCAGGCCCTTCGCGAGCGCGCGCAGCTCGCCGCCGAACTCGTCGCTCTCGGCGTCGCCGAGCACGTGCAGCTCGGCGCGGCCGGGCCTCGCCGCGTGCAGGCGACGGAACGCGCGCACGAGCACGTCGACGCCCTTGTGGCGGCCGGCACCGCCCCAGAACGCGAACCGCCACGGTTCGCCGGGTGCTGGCGCCGCGAGCGGCGGCATGCCCGTGAAGCGGGCCTTGTAGCCGAGCGGCAGCACCTCGTAGCGATCGCGCGGCACGCCCGTCGTGTGCGACAGCAGGTCCGCCGTCGAAGCCACGCCGACGAGCACCGCGCGCGCCAGCGACAGTTCGGCGCGGAAGTGGTCGGCGAACAGTTCGATGCCGGCCGCGATCTCGGCCGGTTGTTCGTGCCCGTAGCGCGGCACGCAATCGCCGCAGCTCGCGACCGACAGCACGCGCTGGCAGGCCTCGTCGCCGGGCCGGCGGCGGAACGCGCGCGGACAGCTCGTGTAGTAGTCATGCAGCGTGACGACGGCCGGCACCCGCTGCTGCCAGCAGACGTCGACGAGGTTGCACGAGAGCCGCACCCAGTGGTGCACGTGCACGAGCGCGGGCCGCCACTTCTGCAGCAGCTCGGCGAACTTCTGCTCGACGACCGGATGCCACATCTTGGCGTGGTGGTCGAAGAACAGGTCGTCGCGGTGCAGCCGGTGCACGGGCAGACCGTCGACCTCGCCGCTCTCGAGCACGACCTGTTCGCGCCACTGCTTGCTGCCGCTCAGCACCTGCACGTCGGCGCCGCGCTCGCGCTGCCGCTGGGCCAGGTCGAACACGTACGACTCGGAACCGCCGCGGCTCTCGGGCGGAAACTGGTGGATGACGTGCAGAACGTCCATCGGGATGGGCCGTCGTTATACTCGCGGCGGTCCCCCGGATGCCCCGCAATGGAACGTGATCTCGCCGCGGAAATCGCCGCCGCCCGCCGCGGCGACGCCAAGGCCGTCGACAGCCTGTTCGCCCGCAACCTGCCGCCGCTCGTCGCGTTCATCCGCGCGCGCGCCGGCAAGGCCATCGCCGCGCGCGAATCGGCCGCGGACATCGCGCAGTCGGTGTTCCGCGAAGTGCTCGAGGACGTCGACAAGATCGAACTGCAGGGCGAGGCCGCGTTCCGCAACTGGCTCTTCATGCAGGCGACGAGGAAGGTGCTCGACCGCGCCAAGTTCCACGGCCGCGACCGCCGCGACTTCGCGCGCGAGGTGGCGATCCCCGAGGCCGGACCGGCGGCGGACGCGTTGCTCGCGTGTTATGCGTCGATCGCTTCGCCGAGCCAGCATGCCGTCGCGCGCGAGGAACTCGTGCGCTTCGAGGCCGCGGTGCAGGAACTGCCCGACAACCAGCGCGACGCGGTGACGATGTCGCGGCTCGTCGGGCTGTCGTACCCGCAGATCGCCGAACAGATGGGCATCAGCGAGTCGTCGGTGCGCGGCCTCGTCGCGCGTGGGCTCGCGGCGCTGTCGTCGCTGCTCGACGACGACGAGGCCGGCGACGCGTAGGTCCGGGCCGCACGCGGCCGGCGCGATCCGGCGATTTGCCTGCCGCCGGCGGCGAAGAGGCCGGCGAGGTCGGCTGCGAGCTGACAGGCGCCCCACCACCGGCTAATCCTTGGAGCGCCATGCCCACGCTCCGCGCCCTGTTGTTCCTGCTCCCGCTCGCCGCCTGCCAGACCGGCCCTTCATCGTCGATCGACGGGACCCAACCGCCGCAGCCGGCGCCGGCGGCGCAGCAGGCGCCCGCCAAGGACCCCGACGAGGCCACGAAGCTCGAGAAGGAGCTGCGGCAGAAGCAGCGCGAACTCGACGAGGCGACCGCCGAACAACGCATCAACGAGCTCGCGAAGCAGGAGCGCGAGCGTTCGGTCGCGACTGCCGCCGAACGAGCCGCCGACGACAAGGTGCGCGCCGCGGAGGCGCTGAAGGTGTTCCAGGACGACGAGCGGCCGCGCGAGCTCGAGGAGAAGCAGCTCGAGCTGGACCAGAGCACCTACCGCGCCGAGCACCAGAAGGACGAGCTCGGCGAGTTGACCGCGATGTACGAGAACGACGAGTTCGCCGCGGCGACGAAGGAGCTGGTGCTCAAGCGCGGCCGCCGCGAGCTCGAGGTCGCGGAGCGCCGCCTCGCGCTGGCGAAGAAGTCGATGCGTCACGCCGAGCAGGTCGAGATGCCGCGACGCGAGCGCGAGCTGCGGCGCAAGCTCGCCGACGCCGAGATCGAGCACGAGAAGGCGCAGCTCGCCGCGAAGAAGGCCGCGCTCGAGCTCGATCTCGCGCAGGCGAAGGCCGAGCACCGGCTCACCGCGCTGAAGGAGGAGATCGAGGCGTTGCAGGCGAAGCTCGCGAAGGCGAAGGAGGCGAAGTGACCACGGCGCCAGCCGCGCGCCCCTTCGTGTGGGCGGTGGCCGCCGCCGCCGCGCTCGCGCAGGAGCCGGCCGCGCCGTCGCAGCCGGCCATGGGCACGCCCGCGGCCGCGCGCGCCGCCGTCGATCGCGCGCTCGACTTCTTCGTGCGCACCCAGCACGACGACGGCAGCTGGGGCACGAAGTCGTGCGAGTCGACGCTCGAGATGGTCTTCGCCGTCGAGACGCAGTACGCGTGGATGGTCGGCGCGCACGCGCTGGCGACGATGGCGCTGCTGCGCGCGCCCGAGACGCCGGAGCGCCGCGGCGCGCTCGACCGCGCGGTGCGCTGGCTGTGCAACTGCCGCATGACGCTGCGCGGCTCGACGTGGGACAACGACGCCGTCTGGGGCTGGCTGTACGGCGCCGTCGCGACGACCGAGATCGCGCACGACCCGCGCTATTCGACCGACGAGTGGCGCGGCCCGGTCGCCTACCGCGGCAAGGAGTTCGTCGGCTGGCTGGCGAAGAACCAGGAGCCGCTCGGCGGCTTCGGCTACTACGACGACCCGACGTTCACGCGGCGGCCGAAGTGGGGCACGAGCTTCTCGACTGCATCGGTCGTGCCGGCGCTCGGCATGGCGCTCGACCTCGGCTGGCTCGCGGATCCCGCGGTGCGCGACCGCGCGGCCGCCTACGTGCGGCGCTGCCGGCTGCCCAACGGCGCCTACGAGTACGACCTGACGCCGGTGCCGCGCATCGACGGCGGCGAGCACATCAACGACGTCAAGGGCAGCCTCGGCCGCATCCAGGTCGGCAACTGGGCGCTGCGCCGCTGCGGCGACGCGACGATCACCGACGACGTCGTGCGGCGCGGCCTCGAGCAGTTCTTCCGCCATCACCGCTTCCTCGCCGTCGCGCGCATGCGGCCGATCCCGCACGAGGCCTACTACATGAACGCGGGCTACTTCTTCTACTTCGGCCACTACTACTGCGGCCTGGCGATCGAGCTGCTGCCCGCGGCCGAGCGCGAGGCCTTCCGCGTGCAACTGCGTGAGAAGGTGATCGAGACGCAGCGCGCCGACGGTTCGTACTGCGACTTCCTCGGCTCGAGCTACATGGTCACGTCGTCGACCGCGTTCGCGACCATGGCGCTGCTCGCGGGACTCGCGAACTGACGTCGCGAGGGCACCTGGGGTGGTCGCCGGCCTCTCGCACCGCGCTCACCTGCCACCCCGGTACAGCGCCCGGCCGCGCAGCAGCAGCTGCTCGTCGAGGCAATTGGCGTGCGCTTCTTCGCGCGCGCGGGCCAGCGCCGGCAGCGCGACGGCCAGCAGTTCCCGCGCGCGATCGTGGTCGCCGCGATCGGCGAGCAGCTCGGCGAGCGCGACCCGGCACTGGTCGAGAGGCACCGTGACCCAGAGGTCGGTCGGCGCCGCGGCGACTGCGTCCTGCAGGGCGGCGATCGCGGCCTCGTTGCAGGCGATCGCGCGGGTCCGCAATGCCTCCGTCGCCGCCGCGCGCCACACGGCGGTCATGACTTCGGCACCCGCGAGCGCGCCGCGCCAGCCGGAGTCCACGGCGGGGAGCCGCTCCGCCGCCGCGGCGGCGCCGTCGAGGTCGCCGCGCTGCAGGGCCAGCCGCGCCGCGAGCCGTTGCGCCTCGATCGTGTTCTTCTCCTGGTCGGGTTCCGCGCCGTGCTCGGCCAGCAGCTCCTCGGCGACCGCCAGGGCCTCGCCGGCCGCGTCCGTTCGCCCCGCGTCGATGCAGGCGGCGCCCAGACGCAGCGGCGCCTGCGTGAACTCGAACGCGTCGCGGGCGTCGACGCCGAACTCGGCCGCGAACTCACGTATGGCGGCGACGGTCCGTTGCCAGTGCGCAGGCGCTTCCGGATCCCCGCGGCCGTCGAGCACGAGCCCGAGCTGTGCCTGACTCTTGCAGCGCTGGCGCAGCACGAGGCGCCGGTCCAGGGAGGGGTCGGCGCCGGCGAGGACCTCGAGGCTGCGCCGCGCGCAATGCTCGGCCTCGACGAGGTCTTGCCGGTGGCCGCTGACGAACAGGATGTAGGCGTGCCAGGTGAGGCAGTTGGCCAGCTCACCGACTGCCGCGGGATCGTCCTTGAAGCGGGCGACCCGGGCCTCGACCACGTCGATCACGGCGCGGCTCGCGTTCGCGGCCGACTCGTGCTCGCCCAGCATGCTGTGTTGGCTGGCGACGATGCGGTGCAGCCGCGCGAGCAGCTCGGCGACCGCGGGCCGGTCGGGCTCGCGTTCCCGCCAGCGCTCGGCGATGTCGATGCCCTTCTGCGCCGCGGCGATCGCGGCGGCGGCATCGCCGCGGGCCGAAGCGAGCGAGGCCAGCGTGCAGTACAGCGAAGTGCTGGCCCGCGGATCGTCGGGCAGGCCCGCGAGCAGCTCTTCGGCGCGCGTCAGTGCGACTGCGGCGGCTTCGGGGTCGCCACGCACGATGTGCAGGTTCGCGAGGTAGCCACAGGCATCGGCGAGTGCCCGCTGCAGTTCGGGATCGGCCCCTTCACCGAGGTTGGTCTCGCCGACGGCGACCGCGCGCTGCAGCGCCGCGAGCCGCGCCTCCTTCTGGTCGTCGCGCACCAGCGCGCTGCCCTGGTCGAGCAGCGCGCCGATCAGGTTCGCTGCGTAGCGGCGCGGTGCGGCAGCGTAGCAGCGTTCGTAGGCGGCGACTGCGGCCTCCAGATCGCCGGGGGAGCCTTCGTCCCGGCCGGCGCCGCGCAGCGCACGCGCGCGCGATCGGTGGGCATGCGCGAGAACCCCGCGCCAGGCGATGTTCTGCGGGTCGATCACCAGCAGGGCTTCGGCCTCTTCGATGGACTCGCCCGCGACGTCGATCGCGGCTGCGTACTGACCGACCGACCAGAACACGCGTGCCAGCGTCTCGAGCGCCCGGGCGCGGCCTTCGCGCAGATCCGGCGCCGCCGGGCGTTCGCGCAGGAACCGCTCGTAGAACGCCAGCGCCTCCTGCGCGAGCGCCTGCCGCACGGGCGCCGACGCGGGCAGCGCGAGCATCTGGCGATCGTTGGCGCGCGCCAACAGGGCCCGCGCGGCCGCTTCGGCCTCGGTCGACATGCGCTGCGCGTCGGTGCGCGCGGAGGCCACCTGCTGCTGCGCGACATCGACGGCGGCGCCACGTTCGTCCGCCTGTGCGGCGAAGTGCAGGCTGATCCAGGTGCCGAGCACGAGCGAGAGCCCGGCGACGGCGGTTGCCGCAGCGACCCGGTGGCGGCGCAGGAGCCGCGCCACCCGCCGGCCGACGTGCGTCGGCCGTGCCGTGATCTGCTCGCCGCGCAGGTGGCGTTCGAGGTCGGCCGCGAACTCCCGCGCGGACGCGTACCGGTGCCGTCGCTCGTGCGCGAGCGCCTTGAGCACGATGGCATCGAGATCCCCGCGCAGCCGCGACACGAGCTTCTGCGGCGAAGTCTGCCGCCGTTCGGCCTGGGTCGTGCTCGTCGGGTCGCTCGCGACACGAACACTGGGCCGCGGCGGCTCGGAGTCCGTCGACTCCGGCGGGCGAGCCCACGGCAGTTCGCCGGTCAGCAGTTCGTAGAGCATGACGCCGAGCGCGAACACGTCCGCGCGCGAGTCGACGTGCTCGGGATGGCCCAGAGCCTGCTCGGGACTCATGTAGCCCGGCGTGCCGACGACGCGGCCGGCTTCGGTCGGCACATCGCCGCGCGTCGGCGAACCGGACAGGACCTTGGCGATGCCGAAGTCGATGATCTTCGGAACGGGTCCGGTCTCGCGCTCGACCACGAGCACGTTCGCCGGCTTGAGATCGCGGTGCACGATGCCGCGGCCGTGCGCGTGTTCGACGCCGCGGCACAGCTCGAGGAAGAGCCGCACGCGTGCGTCGACCGTGAGCTGCTTCTCGTCGCAGTAGCGGCGCATCGGCAGGCCATCGACGTACTCCATGACGAAGTACGGGCGGCCGTCGGGCAGCTCGCCGGCATCGAACACCACCGTGATCGTCGGGTGATTGAGCGCGGCGAGCAGCTGCCGCTCGGCGGCGAACCGCCGCAGCGTCTCGGGCCCGGCGGCGCCGGGCCGCACGACCTTGACCGCCACCTCGCGCGACACCGGCCGCTCCTGCGCGCACAGGTAGACGGCACCGAACGCGCCCGCGCCGATGCGGCGGATCACACGATGCCCACCGATCTCGTCGGGCACGTCGATGGCGGTCGCAGCAGCGCACCCGGCCTCGTGACCGGCGAACACCTTGTCGACGCAACCGAAGTCGGCGGCGATGCGCCGCAGCGCGCGTTCGTACTGCGGATGGGCCGCGAGCAGCGCGTCGAGCACGGCCCCACGCTCCGAACCACGGGCCGCCATGAGCTGCAGGCCAGCGCGATCGGCCAGTTCGTCCGGCAGGTCACTACCGAGGTCGCCCGCGTCGGTCATGTCGCGATGATCGCCAGGTTCGCGGCGACTGGGAAGGATCTCGCGCGACCTGCGCGACCTGCCGGCCTCGGCTGCCTCGCCGCGCCGGCCGCTCACCGCACACCGTCGACCGAGGTGGATCGGCCACGGACCAGATCGCCCTGGAACCCGGCCATCGTGTCGGTGCAGTCGTTGATGCCGGCGGCGCTGCCCCCGGCCACCCATACGGTGCCGTCCCGGATCGCGATCGCGTGCTGGAGGCCGCTGCTGCCCGCCGCGACGAACAGACCGTTCCAGACGGTGAGCGCACGCACCCCGACGAACGGCGGCGTGCCGAGCGCCGACCAACCCGTGCCGTCGAAGGCGACGAGGCTCGTGTCGACCAGGGTGCCGGCGGCGAACCGCCCACCGACGACGAGCACCGCGGGAGCCGGACCCGCACCGTCGGGGTCCCAGACGGCCGTCGCGTGGCAACTGCCGTGTG
>DASUFY010000195.1:0-2974 GCA_036274315.1 Planctomycetota bacterium
CTTGATGATGGCTTTCACTCGAAACGCCCCTCCCAGGGCTTCGTGGTTGTTCTCGCAAACGCCATCATCGCTGCGGGAGGGCGCGTTTCGAGTCGTTTCTCAGCTCAGAGGAGCTCGCGGCACACTGGTTCGAGGCCTAGAACCGCGATGGTATCCGACGGCCCTGGTCACCGTCGATCCGGCTTCGTCACTGCCGCGTGTCAAGGTCGTCGTGCTCGGCGGCATCGAGCAGGCCGTCTTCAATCCACCGTCAGGGCTCGTCGGCAACGGCGTCTTCCTGGCATCGGATCGTTCGTACCTGACGCACGAGGCATTCAATGTCGACAGCAACACGGGTCCCACCTGGGCCAGCGTCACGATCGACAAGGACACGCGGCCAGGCGGCGTGTTGCCAACGGTCTCTGGCACGCCGGTGCAGGTGCCCGGCCTGTTCCTCGGCACGACGACCCCGACGATGCCGAACTTTCCGTTCGGCTACTCCTTGTTCTACTACGGTCGCGCTCACTACCTGTCGAACGCGGTCTTCGGCGGCGGTCCGGCCCATGTGAACGGGGTGTCCTGGATCGGCGGCATGCCGGTAGGCAGCGTTTGGATCGATCATCCCGTCGATGCAAACCTCTGGCCAACGCCGCAGCCGCTTCTGACGACCGTCACCGACATCATCGACGAGCCGACTGCGGTGCTACTGCCAGCCTCACTCAATGGTGGCGGGAGCGACCGGATCGCCCTGTTTGGCGGCCAACTGGGTCTGAACAGCACGACGCCACCATCGCCGATCACGAACCTGGTGCATCTGCTCGATGCCAAGTTGTTGTCGCCCACCTGGTCGACGACGGCGATGCCGCCGATGAACCACGAGCGCAAGTTCGCCAACTCGGTGCTGCTGCCCGACAGTTCGGTGCTGATCGTCGGTGGCGGGATCAACGGTGCGACCGGCGGCAAGGGCGGCGAGGTATTCGTGCCCGAGGTGTTTCGGGGAACGACCTGGCAGGACGGGCCACCCGAAACCTCGCCGCGCACGTACCACTCGACGTCGCTGCTGTTGCCCAGCGGTCGCGTCGTTTCGATGGGCGGCGATACGCGCCGCTGGGACATGCAGATCTACCAGCCGCACTACTGGCAAGCGGGCACGACGAGGCCGGTGGTCGCGAGTGCACCCTCGGCCCTCACGTACGGGAGCGACTTCGTGGTCACCTACACACTGGCTCCAGGCAGGACCCTGGCCAAGGCGAGCCTGACCACACCCGGTTCGGTGACCCACAGCCACGATCCCAACCAGCGCCTCGTCGAACTCGCCATCACCGGCAGCAACTCGACCTCGGCGACCCTGTCGGCGCCCGCGGATCCGACGAAGGCGCCCTACGGGCACTACATGCTGTGGCTCGTCGACTCGGCTGGCGAGGTCTCGGCGGCCGTGTGGACGAGGCTGTGAGGATGCCACCGATGCGCGCGCTTCCGATCTTGCTTCTCGCCGGTCTCGCCAGCCTGCCTGCCCAACAGGTTCTCCAGAGCATGTCGTACCTCGACTTCTACTGGAACTTCACGCCCATGGGCGATGTGAATGGCGATGGCTACGAGGACGTCATGGTCACGAGCAAGGTCTACGTCGGACCTTGGCCCAACTTCGACGACTACGAGTTGCGGGTCTACTCGGGCAAGGACGCATCGCTGATCCGTCTGGGTCCACGAACGCCCTACCCCGACTACATCCTGTCCTTCCCCCATGGTGACCAAGACCACGACGGGGTGCGCGACTACGTGTGCTGGGAACGCAACTCGGCGACCAACATCCAGATGCTCAGCGTGCGCAGCGGGCGCGACGACCACGTGCTGTGGGCCGTGCAGCAGCCGACCGGCATGTACTGGGCCTACCACGTGATCGGCGACCTCGACCTCGATGGCGACGGCGAACTCGATGTCGTGGTCAGCCATCCGGTTGCTGCCAGCCAGGGCGTTATCTGGGCCTACGACCATCAGGGCAACCTGCTCTACCAGCGCACGGGCGCACCTCCGCCATACACCCTTGCACAAAGCCTCGCCAAGCTCGGCGACGTCAACGGCGATGGCTGTGACGACTTCCTGTGTGGCCTCGGCGATCCGTACTGGTACGGCGCCGTCGGGGTGATCTCAGGACGGACAGGGCGGCTCATGCGCATCGTCACGGGTCAGAACTTCCTCGACTACATCGGCAGCGCTTGCGTCGGCTGCGGCGACCTCGACGGCGACGGCGTCCCCGACTTCGCCGCGGGCGGCGGCCTCAGCGGCGCCAACGGTTCGGTCCAGGCCTTCAGCGGCGCCACCGGCAATCGCCTGTTCTCCGTCTACTCCGGCGGTACAGGCGACAACTTCGGCGCCGTGCTGCAAGCAGGCGACTACGACCACGACGGCGTGCTCGACATCATCGCACCGACCTGGTTGGGGCTGCGCGTCGTGTCGGGTCGCGAAGGAGTGCAGATCGCCCACTATGCGCCGGCGCCCGGCATCCAGGCGACCTTTGGTCGCGCGCTAGCGTTGAAGACACCCAGCGGCTTCCCGCGTCTCCTGCTGCGCTCGCAGGCTCCGGCGTGTTTCTTGATGACCACCCAACCGCGCCACAGCGAAGTGCTCGGCCCCGGTTGTGCCATCGCGGGTCCGGCGCATCCGTCGCCGCGCCTCGGCATGCGCGAACTCTCGACGCTCGATCGCCGCCTGACCCTCAGCGGTGCCGAGCCGGGCTCCCTCGCATTCCTGATGCTGGGTCTCGCCAGCGCCAGCAGCGGTCCCATCGGCCTCGCCCCGATCGGCTTGCCATGGTGTTCCCTGTATCCAAGTCTGCAGGTGATCGGCGGCTTCACCACGGGCTCCTCGCCGAGCGACGCTGGCTTCGCCCGCCACGACTTCACCGTGCCGAGTCCTACCGCATTCGGCCTCGGCATCGACGCCCAATGGCTCACTCTCGACACCAACTCTGCACCGGCTGGATTGACTGCCGGCA
>DASUFY010000196.1:0-4517 GCA_036274315.1 Planctomycetota bacterium
TCGGCGAGGAACACGAGGCCGAGGCGGTTCTCGCGCACGTGCCGGGCCAGGCGTTCCGCGAGCCGCATGCCGACGCCGCCGTGCCAGTAGCCCGCGGGGCTCATGCGCCGCAGCTCCCCGCGCACGAGTTCATGGCGGCAACCTGGTTCGCGCAGCGACAACAGCTGCTCGGCGGTCGTGATGGTCGGGCTGGACATGATGGACATGGTACCACTCGGCGCTCCTGCGCGGCGCGGTTCGCGCCACTGCTCTGTGCACCGGACGCTCCGGTGGTTGCAGGCAATCCGCCGAAACGCTGGCGTGTGCGTCAGCGCGACGCCGGCCCGCTGCCCACGAGCGCCGGCACCGCCGCGCGCAGTTCGACGAGCCGTTCGGGCACCGGGTCCACCGCCGGCCGACCCAACATCGCCTCGAACGCCATCTGCTCGATGCTGCGCGCCGCCGCATCCCACGAGAACGCATCGCGCATCGCGCCCGCGAACGAGCGCGCCTCAGCGCGCCGTTCCGCGACCGCCGCCAGGCTCTGCATCAACAGGCGCGCGACCTCGTCGGCGACCGGTTCGAGCACCCACGGCTGCCCCACGTGCGGGTCGGGCAGCTCGAGCGCGCGCCGCACCGCCGGCAGCGGCACCGCGCCGGGCCCACCCATGAGCGCGTCGCAGGCGCCGCCGCGCGTGGCGAGCACCGGCAGGCCGCACGCGCGCGCCTCGAGCACGGGCAGCCCGAAGCCCTCGCCGCGATACGGATGCAGCATGAGGTCGCACGCCGTGTAGAGCGAGGCCAGCTCCGTGCGCGACAGGTCCTGTTCGATCAGCAGGAGCGGCGGCGCGCCCTTCGTGGCCCGCACCTTCTCGGCGAGTTCGCCGAGGTGGAAGCCGCAGTAGTGCTGCTCGTGGCCGACCGTCTTGATCACGACGCAGAAGTCGTGCCCCGCCGCGCGCGCGCCGAGCACCGCGCGCAGGAACACGTCGAAGCCCTTGCGCCAGATCAGGCCGCCGCAGAACAGCACCGCCGTGCGGCCCTGCTTCCACTGCACGATCCCGTCGTCGGGCGGTGCGTGCTCGTGCATCGCCGCGTCGACGCCGTGCGGCACGATGCGGATGCTGCGGCGCGGCCGCCCCGCCGCCTCGACCGTCTGCGCGACGTGCTCGCTGTGCACGATCACGAGGTCCGCTTCCTGCGTCACGTGCGGCGTCGACTCGATGGGCAGCGCACCGAACTCCCAGTCGACGCGCAGCGCCAGCGTGCCGCACGCGGGCCGCGTCGCGCGCACCGGCCATCCCGATGCGAGCCACAGGTCGACGGGGCCGGGATCGCGCACGAGCAGCGGCACGAGTTCGGGCGCGCGGCATCGCAGCGCCCCCACGGTGCCGCGCAGGGGCAGGGTCGGCACGAGGCGCACGTCGACGGCGTCCCGCCGGCGCAGCGCGCGCGCCGTCTCGATCGACAGCTCGGCAGTCGACGAGGTCTCGAAGAACGGGGCTTCGAGCACGATGGTCGGACGCGCGCGGCGCTGTCTCTGCACGGGCGCGGGTGGCGCCGCGGGGCTGCCGGCGGCCCACTGCTCGACGACGTGCCGTCGGGCCCGCCGCGCGATGTCGGCCATCGCGGCGCCGCCGCCGAGCGCGCGCCGCATCGCCGCGGACAGCGCCCGCGCATCGGGCGCGAAGTGTGCGGCCTCGAAGGCATCGGCCAGCTCGCAGCGGCCCCCGATCGGCAGGCAGGTGCCACAGCGCCCCACGAACGGCGCCGTCGCGGCGAAGCGGGAGACGGCCAGCGGTCGTCCCGACGCGAGCGCACCGAGCAGTTCGCGCGCCGACACGAGGCGCCGCCACGGCAGCACGATCGCCGCCGCGTCGCACAGGTGCCGCGCCGCGAACTCGGCCCGCACGATCTCGACAGCACCGCTGCCCGCGAGGCGTCGCTGCAGTTCGTCGACGACGTGGTCCGCGACGCCGGGCAGCACGAGCCGCAGCGGGTGCGAAACGAACTCGCGCTGCCAGGCATCGACGACCAGGTCCGTGCCGCTCGCGAAGTCCGCGCGACCGACGTGCACGATCGGCCCCTCTGCCGGCGGCGGCGGCAGCGCCATCCACGCCGCGAGCTCGGTCTCGCCGAGCGCCGCGGGGCGGTTCTCGCTGCCCGCCCACCGCAGCTCGGCGCGCACGCGCGCGAGCAGTTCGCCCGCGGTGGTGCCGTCGCGTGCGTCGAGCACCACGGCGGCGCGCGGCCATTCGAGGCCCGCCATCAGCCGCGCTTCCTCGCTCGCGGTCGGTGCGAACACGAGCACGGGGGCGCTCGCCGGGATCGCCTGGCTCGCCGCGCGCAGCAGCAGGTCGACCTCGGCCGGCGGCAGGGCCGTGGCGACGTTCAGGTCGCGCACGCCGTCGGTCAGCGGGATCGCGCGTTCGCCGGCGGCCGGCGCGCGTGTCCGCACCGCCGACAGCGACAGCGCGCAGCGCATGCCGTTGCCGAGCGCGAACCGCAGGAAGCTGCGCAGCAGACTCGCCGCCCAGTCCTCCCCGAAGGGATCGCCGTGGATCCGCACCTGGTTCATCGCTCGCTCTCATCGACAGTTCCGCGCCGGTGCTGAACCTGCCCGAGCGGGAACCACCGTGCGCGCCGCCGGTGCGAAACCGGCGACACACCTGTGGCGGCGCGCGACGGCGCGCGCCAAGATCGGGCCGATGCCACCCGAGTCGATGTCGCACCCCGATCGCGTGGCGGCGACACTCGCCAACCTGCCCGACGTGCGCGCGGCCCGGCCCGGCGCCGTGTTCGCGGCTCCGGGCGCGGGTGCTGGCGACTGCCGCATCGATCTGAAGCTGCTGCAGTGGCGGGCATTGGCGGCCATGCAGCGGGCCGAACGGGCGCGTGCGCACCTCGAGCGCTTCGGGGCGGCAGAACATCGGGACCTGTGGGCCGGCACGGTGCAGGACGGCGTGGCCCGCGGCTTCGCGGCGGCGCTCGAAGAGGCGATCGCGCTGGCCGGTGCGCCGGCCCTGGCCCCGGCTGCGCCCGGCGCTGCGCCGGGCATGCAGACCTTCGCGGGCAAGGAGCTGCGCAAGAAGAAGGACCTGCTCGTGGCCAGCGGCGGCGCGCGCATGCGCTACTCGAGGAAGCATGGCCTGCTGTTCGTCGCGCGCGCCGACGGCGTGCACTCGGCCAACTGCCTGCGCTTCGAGGCGCGACGTGATCTCGGCACGCTCGACGGCTTCGTCGCCGACGAGAGCGAACGACCGCGCCTCTACTCGGCGCAGTTCCTGCAGCCGCAGCGCTACGTGCAGGGTCAGGGCCACACGGAACTCGTGCTCGCCGGGCGCCTTGGCCGCGGACCGATCGGGTGGCCCTGCGAACTCGTGCTGACGGGAATCGAACGGGAACCGACGCTGCGCCTCGTGCTGCGCCTGCACAACCGACTCGCGGGCTGGCGGCTGCGCGCGCGCTTCCTCGGCATTGCGGTCGAAGCGATCGAACACGAATGCACGCCCGTGCGCGAGGTCGTGCACAACGACGCGGGCGGGTTCCTGGCGTTCACGCTCGTGCGCGCGTGCGCGACGCTGCTCGTCGACGGCACGCCGGTCGCGGTGCCCGGGGCTCTCTGCCTGGGCACGATCGAACACACGTTCCGCCTCGGCACGATTGCGCCGTGACGCGACGGTGTGCGCGCCGCCGCACGGTGGCGTGAGCACACTCGACAGCCGCCTCCGCACCGGCTAGCGTGCCCCGGCTCGCCCCAGCCTCCTCCTCGCCTCCCGCCGTGTACGAACTCGCCTGGTTCGCCGCCGGCGCCGCGACCCTGCTCGTCGCGGTGCTCGTCCTGCGTTCGCGCGCGCCGGCGCCGGCGGCCGCACCGCCGCGGCAACCACCGCATCCGCGCCTGACGCTGCCGCCGGTGCCGATCGACTCCCGGCGCGTGGCGCTCTCGCTGGCCGAAGAGCTCGCCAATCTCGTGTCGGGCGTGGAAGGGCGCGCGCACAACCTCATCGAGGCCGCGCCGAATCGATCGCAGCTGCCCGCCGCGGCCGAGGCGCTGCTCGTCGACGTGCAGCGGCTGCGCACGCTGCACAAGAAGCTCATCGCGTTCGGTCGCGAACGCGCCAGCGAGTCGGGCTCGATCGAGGTCGCGACCCTCGTCGCGAGCCTGACCGACGAGCTGCAGCAGATGCAGTTCGGTTTGCAGCTGCGGTGGGACCCGAGCCCGTGCCTGCCGCCGATCGCCGCATCGCCCGACATCGCGCGCGACGCGCTGCTGTTCCTCATCGCGGCGCTGCTGCGCGCCGAACGCGGCGCGACGAACCTGTCGATCCAGGCCGAATACTGCTTCACCGACCAGGATCCAGGCGTGCAGCTCGAACTGGCGCTCGAGTGGGTCGCGGAGGGCCCGACGCACTCGACCGACGTCGTCACCGACACGAACCTCGCGCTGGACCTCGAGGCGGCCAACAACCTCATCGCCGGCCAGGGCGGCGACGTGTGGATCTCGCACCTGCCGGGCCGGTCCGTGCGCGCCGTCG
>DASUFY010000197.1:0-16925 GCA_036274315.1 Planctomycetota bacterium
GCGACGATCGCCGATGACCGTGCACTCGCGATCTGGACGCCGGGCAGCGGCGACGTGCTGATCGCCCGCGAGGGCCAGCAGGCTCCGGGCCTCGCCGCCGGCATCAACTTCGCCACCCCCGCGTCGAGCTGGACCGTCGACACGGGATCCGCGGTGTTCACCAAGTCCGGCAACGCGGCGATCAACGCGGCTCTCGACGGCGGCGGTGTGACGCCCGGTCTCGACGACCGCGCGGTCTACTACGGCGGCCTCGCGGGCATGAACCTCGTCGTGCGCCGCAACGACCCGACCGGCCAGGCCAACGACGTGCGTTGGGGCGTCGTCAACAACACGAGCCTGACCTGCAACGACGCCGGCCAGGTCGCCTTCGTCGCCTCGCTGCAGGACGGCAGCGTCGCCGGTACCGTCACCACGAGCAACGACAGCTGCATCGGGTTCGGCACGGCCGGCAACGTCGCGCCGCTCGCCGCCGAAGGTGACGCGGTCCCCGGCATGACCGGGTTCGCGTTCGGCCAGTTCAACGGCGGCACGAACTCGCCCTACCTCAACGGCATCGGCCAGGTCGTCTTCCAGGCCAGCGTCACCGACGGCACCACGTCCTCGAACAAGCTGTTCACCTACGACGCCGTGCACGGCCTGCGCCTCATGCTCGACTCCACCGACACGTTCACGACCGTGAACGGCACCGAGAGCTGGTTCTCGCCCGGTGCGGTCCAGTTCAACTCGGGCGACGGCGGCGCGTCGCACTTCAACAACAGCGGCGACTGGGTCGCGCGTCTCGGCTTCAACGCGCCCGTGACGGGCGCGATCGTGCGCGGCCACACAGGCTCGCTGTTCGCGACCCCCGCCTCGATCGACGCCGTCGCCGGCGGCACCCAGAACTTCGCGATCGACGTCAGCCCGTCCCACGGCAACAGCCTCTACGTCGTGCTCGGCACGCAGAGCGGTTCGCGCCCCGGCTTCCCGTCGCCGCTCGGCCCGCAGATCGTGCCGCTGAACAACGATGGTTGGACGCAGCTGTCGCTCGCGCTCGCCAACTCGGTCGTCTACCCGAACTCGCTGTGGTTCACCGACGCCCAGGGCAAGAACCTGGCCCCGGCCGGCTTCATGCTGCCGCCGGCCGTGCCCGGTGTGCAGGGTCTGACGCTGCACCACGCCGTGATCGTGCTCGACCTGGCCACGCTCGCGTCGACGTTCGTCAGCGAGCCCGCCTCGCTCAAGCTCTACTGAGCGCCGTCGCAACGCGGGCAACCGCCACGAACAACACGACGCAGCCAGCCCGCTGCGACGTCGCTCGTGGCAGCCTGGCCGCCCGCAGGCGGCCAGGACAGGAGCTGACGCGCAGAGAGGCGCGCAGCTCAGCGGCGACAGGATGCGTCGCGCTCAGAACCGGTCTCTCCCGCGCCGAAGCGCGCCGCAGGCGCGCGCCGGCGCGGTAGGAGGTCCTGAGCGAGTTTGCCCGCGGCTGCGCCGCGGGCGACCTCGCTCAGATCCCGAAGCGACAGGGGTCCTCGGGGTCGATCACGAACGTCGAGAAGCCCGTGATCCAGGCGGAGCCCTCGATCTCGGGCACGATCGCCCGCATCGCGCCGACCTTCGTCTCGCCCGCCACGCGCGCGCGGAAGCGCGTGCCGAGCACGCTCTCGGACACGTACCACTCGCCCGTCTGCAGCTCGCCCTTGGCGTGCAACACGGCGAGCCTGGCGGAGGTGCCGGTGCCGCACGGCGAACGGTCGTAGGCGGTGCCCGGGCACAGCGTCATCGCGCGCGACCCGTGTTCGGGTCCGTCGAGGTCGGCGAACAGCTTGACGTGATCGACGATCTCCTCGTCGCCGCGGTCCGGGTGCACGCCGCGCACGCCCTCGCGCACGAGCGCCTCGCGCACCGCGGTCGCGGCCTGCAGCAGCACGGGCAGGTGCGTCTTCTCGACCGCGAGGCCGAGCTGGTCGGCTTCGACGAACGCGAACCAGTTGCCGCCGTAGGCGACGTCGGCCGCCACCTTGCCGAAGCCGTGCACGGGCACGATCACGCGCTGCCGCGACAGGAACGACGGCACGTTGGTGATCGTGACGCTGCGGGGCCGGCCACCTGACACGGCGACGCGGCACGGCACGACGCCGGCGGGCGTGTCGAGCACCACGCTCGTGAACGGCTCGACGGCCGGCACCAGACCGGTCGCGACCGCCATCGTGGCCACGCCGATCGCACCGTGACCGCACATGCCGAGGTAGCCCGCATCGTTGGCGAAGACGACGCCGAGCTGCGCGCGCGCATCGCACGGTGGCAGCAGGTAGGCCAGCACGATGGCGTCGTGGCCGCGCGGCTCGAGCACGAGCGCCCGCCGCACCGGATCGCAGGAGGCCGACAGGAAGTTGCGCTTCTCGACCATCGTCGCCCCGGGCACCAGTGGCAGGCCGCCGGTCACGATGCGCGTCGGTTCGCCCGCCGTGTGCGAGTCGACGGCGGAGATCACCTGCGAGAACTGCAGCATGCGCGCATGATGCCGGCAATCGCGGCGCGGGACACGGAGAACCGCCGCCCGGTAGTGCCTACGCGCGGGTTGCACTTCCTACATGGCGTGCACATGGCGCTGGCATCGCCGGAGCGGGCCCAGGACAATGCGCGCGTCGGAGTCCCACCGGTCGGCGTCCAGCCCCGATCGGGGCACGCCTCTTGCGCGCCCTTCGCATGCCCTTCGCCCTGCCAAGACCCGCGGTCCTGTTCCTGCTCGGTGCCGCAGTGAGCACCTGGATGTGTCTGGCGATGCCGGTGTTCTCGCAGGAGGCCTACTACTGGACCTACGCGCAGCATCCCGACCTCTCCTACTTCGACCACCCGCCGATGGTGGCCTGGTTGATCTGGCTCGGCACCAACGTGTTCGGCGACGGAGCGTTGGGCATCCGCTTCGGCACCTGGGTCTGCGGCCTCTGCACGGCGTGGTTCGGCGTGCTGCTGTTGCGCTGCTTCGGCATCGGTCGCGAGGGCCAGTCCACGTGGCTGCTGCTCGGCCTGGCGGTGCCGATCCTCGCGATGACACGCTTCCTCGCCAACCCGGACGCCGGCCTGGTCTGCTTCTGGACGCTGACGATGTTGGCGCTCTGGCGGGCCCGCAGCGGTTCGCTGCTGTGGTGGAGCGTCGCCGGCTTCGCCGCCGGCGCCGCCATGTTGAGCAAGTACACGGGCGTGTTCCTCGGCGCCGGTGGCATCTGCCTCTTGCTCTTCGATGAGCCGATGCGCCGCCAGCTCCGCAAGCCGGGCCCGTACCTGGGCGTGCTGATCGCGGCCGTCGTCTTCTCGCCCGTGGTGATCTGGAACGCCCAGAACCACTTCGAGTCGTTCCGCTTCCAGACCGAGGGACGCTGGGAGGCCGCGAAGTTCGGCGGCGAGTGGATCACGCAGCTGCTGCTCGGCCAACTCCTGGTCTTCCACCCGGCGCTCGCCCTGCTGCTGCCCGCGGCCGTCTGGTGGTTGTGCAAGCGCGCCTGGTCGGCCGGCCGCAGCGACGCGCGCCCGCTGTGGCTGCTCGCCTTCGGCCTGCCACTGCCGCTCTACCTGCTCTCCAACTCGCTCTGGATCCAGGTCAAGATCAACTGGCTCGCGCCGGCCTACGTGCCGCTGCTGCTCGGCATGGTCGTCTGGTGGACGGAACGCGCGGCAGCGGCAACGGCGCTGGCGGCCGCGGGCGAACGGGTGTCGGCCCAGCGTTTCTGGCGGGTCGCCAAGTGGTCGGTGCTGGTGATGCCGCTGCTGTTGTTGTTCACGCCGCTGGTCCGCCTCGTCTCGTCGGGCCACGGCTCGTCGTGGAGCGGCTGGGACCAGTTGGCAGAGCGCGCCGAACACTGGGAAGAGACGATCGACCCGGCCGATGGTGTCGAGGGCAACGTCTTCTTCTTCGCCCCCGACTACAAGGACGCGGCACAGCTCACGCACGGCCTGAAACGGCTGTGGCAAGGCGCGGGCAAGCGCGAGAAGATCCCCGCCATCCCCGACCTCGGTGAACCGACGCTGGCGCAGAACGTGATCGGTCTCGACGCGCTGCAGTTCGATCACTGGGAGGACCCCAAGCGCCGCCTCGGTCAAGATGCGATCCTCGTCCTGCCCCGCCCGACCCAACGCCAAGCCATGGTCGACAAGACCCGCCTCTGCTTCGAGAGCATCGAAAAGGTCGAGCGCGTCACGATCCAGACGCTCGGCATCGACCTGCTCGAAGCCGACATCTACGTGTGCCGCCACTACCGGGGCCCGCTGGGCAAGCAGTAGGTGCGCTCGATGAGGCCGCTGCACCTCGGCGGTCTGGTCTGCTGGGCTCTCGCAACCGGATGCGTCGTGCACGACGTGGCGGCGGTCGCACCGTTCCCCTATGGCACGCAGCACGAGGCCGGCTCGACCCAGGTCGAGGCGCGCGTGCACTACGGCGTCCCGATCCTGCAGAAGTCGTTCTTCTGGGACGGCAACGGCGAGGTCGACGACACGGGTATCGGCCTGCACGTGTCGCGCTTCATCGCCGATGACGTGGCGCTGGGCCTGGGCACCAATCTGGTCACGTGGTGGACGCCGGGCAGCGACGTCTACAGCGCCGACCTCGAAGGCCTGCTGCGCGTCTACCCCGTGCATGCATGGCCTTTCTTCATCGACGGCATCACCGGGTTCCAGTACGCGAGCGATCAGATCCCGCCCGGCGGCACCGTGTGGAACTTCACGTTCGGCTTCGGCGGCGGACTCGACCTGTCCATCGACGACCACACGAGCCTCATGATCGGCACGCTGTACCACCACATCTCGAACGCGCTCGGTCGCATGAACGACCGCAATCCGAGCCAGAACGAGACGCGCTTCTGGGTGGGCATCGCATGGACGCTGTGAGGCGGCCGATCGTGTGCCTGCTCGCCATGGCGATGCTCGCGGGCTGCGCCGCCTACCACGCACGCGCGCTCGATCCGACCGGCGCGGCGGCGACCTTCCGGGCGCGCACGCTGCACGACGCGAGCATCGCCGACGCGTTCGCCGAGGTCGGGCGACCGCTGCCGACCGCCACGTGGACCGCCGACGACCTCTGGCTGGTCGCGCAATGCTGTCACCCCGAGCTGGTGGCGAGCCGCGCGGAGGTCGCTGCCGCGGCCGCAGCGATCGGCGAAGCGCAGCAATGGGAGAACCCCAAGGTGTCGCTGCTGCCGATGCGCGTGCTCAACAGCGATCCCGGTGTGTCGCCGTGGATCCTCGGTGGCGCGATCGAGTTCCCGCTCGACCTCGCCGGCAAACGCAGCGCCCAGGTCGCGATCGCCACCGCCGGACACCTGCGCTCGCTGGCGGTGGCGGGCGGCACCTGCTGGCAACTGCACGCCGCTGCACAGGCCGCGACGTGTCGGTGCTGGCATGCGGACGCCGACGCGGCGCTCGCGTCGGCCGCCGCCGATGCCCATCGGCGCCTCGCCGAACTGCTGGCGACGCGCGTGCGCCTCGGCTACGCCGCGCCCGCGGACCTCGACGTCGCGCGGGCCGAACTCACGCATGCGGTCGTCGACGCGGCGTTCGCCACCGGCGCCGCCGAAGAAGCGCGCGCCGCGCTCGCCGCCGCCATCGGTCTGCCCGCCACGGCCCTGCGCGGCATCGTGATCGCCGAGCCGCCGGCAGGCGCGCCGGAGCCGACCGACCGCAGCGTGCTCGCACGCGGCGACCTGCAGGCGGCCGTGGCCGACTACACGATCGCCGATGCGCGGTTGCGCGAGGCGATCGCGGCCCAGTACCCCGACGTGAGCCTCGGCCCCGGCTACGAGTTCGATCAGGGGCTGCGCAAGCTGCAGCTCGGCCTGTCGCTGACGCTGCCGCTGTGGCACGCCAACGGCGCTGGTGTCGCGCACGCCGAGGCCGAACGCACTGCCAGCGCCGCCCGCTTCGAAGCCCTGCAGACTGCGGCGCTGCAGTCGCAGGATGCGGCCCGCGCCGCCGCGACCGCCGCGCAGCGCACGCTCGAGGCCACCAGCGCGTGGTCGCGCGACCTCGAGACGCAGGCCAAGCGCTCGGCCACGTTCGCCGATGCTGGCCTCGGCGATCGACTCGCCGCCATCGCCGCCGAGAGTGCGTTGCTCGACGCGCAGCGCGCAGTGCTGCGCAGCCGCCGCGATGCGACGCTGGCCGCGATCGCGTGGGATCTCGAGTCGGGCCCGCCGGCGCCGGCCGCGCCTCCGGGCGAAGGCGGCATGGAACCATGACCCTGACGACCAGATCGCTGCTCGGCTGGCTCGCGGCGTTCGCCGCCGGCGCCGTCGTCGGCGTCGCCGGCCACCACTGGCTGCAGCGACCGGGCACGGACGAACATCCCGAACCCGCGGGCGAGCACGCCGCCGACACCACCGTGCTCACGCTGGCCGACGCCGCCGTCGCCCAGGCGGGCATCACGACGGGCGCGCCGGCGCCGGTGGCCGCGGGCACCGAACAGCGGCTCGAAGGCCGCCTCGAGCTCGACCCGTCGGCGAGCAGCACGGTGCGGGCCCCGGTCGCCGGCACGCTGCATCTGCGCGCCGAACCGCTGCACCTCGGCGATCTGCTCGAGGCCGACACGACCATCGCGCAGATCGTGCCGCGGTTGTCCGCGATCGAGCAGTTGGATCTGCAGCAGCGACGGCAGCAGGCCGCGATCGAAGTCGAGGCCGCGACCTCGGCGGCCGAACTCGCCGCCAAGAACCTCGCGCGCATCGAGGCCGTCAACCGCGGTGAACCCAACCTCGCCGAGGCGGTCGTCGAAGAGGCGACCGAACGCGTGCGTCAGGCCGAGCTGCGTCGCACGGCCGCGCGCCAGATGGTCGCGACGTTGAACGGCGACACGACGGTGCTCGCGATGCAAACGCCCGCCGCCGGCACGATCGTCGAGATCGCGGCCCACGACGGCGAGTCGGTCGAAGCCGGGCAACCGGTGCTGCACCTCGCCCGGTTCGAGGCGCTGCTCGCGCGGCTGCCGCTGCAACCCGGGCTCGACCTCCGAGCGCCGCCGGGGCAGATCCGGCTGCGGCTCGTGCGCACGCCGGCGCGCGACCTCGCGGCGACGTTCGTCATGCTCGCCTCCGCCAGTGCGGGGACCAGCGAACTGCCGGCGCTCGTCTATCGACTGTCCGGGCCCGCGACGGACCTGCGACCAGGCGACGCGGTCTCGGCGTTCCTGCCGGCGCCCGGCCCCGGCGCGCCGGCGTTCCTGCTGCCACCGACCGCCGTCTTCCGCCACCTCGGTCAGGCCTTCGTCTTCGTGCGCACGGGCGGCAGCGGCGGCAACCAGCTGTTCCGCCGCGTGCGCGTCGAGGTCGTCGACTGGACCACGGGCGAGCTGCGCGTGATGTTCCCCGGACTCGGCGCCGACGAGCCCGCGCACCTCGACGTCGTGACGACCGGCGCGGTCGATCTGCTGGCCCACGAACTGCGCGGCCAGACGGCCGAGGGCGGGTGAGCCCCCGACGATGCTCGACTTCCTGATCGCACTGGCGCTGCGACGCCGCGCCGTCGTGCTGGCGGCGGCCGTCGTGTTCTGCACGCTCGGTGGCATGCGCGTGGCGCACGCGCGGCTCGACGTGCTGCCCGACTTCGCGCCGCCGCAGGTCGCGGTGCAGACCGAAGCGCCGGGCCGCACCGCGCAGCAGGTCGAACTGCAGGTGACCCGGCCCGTCGAGAGCGCCGTGCAGGGCGCGCCCGGCGTCGCCGCCGTGCGTTCCGAGTCCATCCACGGGCTGTCGATCGTGCGCATCGTGTTCGACGAGCACGAAGACCCGGTGCGCTGCCGCCAGGCCGTGGCCGAACTGCTGATCCCGGTCGCGGCCGAGCTGCCCGACGGCGTGGCTCCACCGCGCCTGACGCCGCTGATGTCGGCAACGATGGATCTGCTCAAGATCGGCCTGCGCTCGCAGCAACTCGGCCTCGGCGAACTGCGGGACCTCGCCCAGTGGCGGCTGCGCCCGCACCTGCTCGCGGTGCCCGGGGTCGCCGGCGTCTCGGTGTTCGGCGGCGACGTGCGCCGCCTCGAGGTGGCGGTTCGCCCCGAGCGCCTCGCGGCCACGGGCATCCCGTTCGCGCAGGTGCTCGACGCCGTGCGCCTGGCCAGCTCGGTGCGCGGCGCCGGCTTCGTCGAGGACGGCGCGCAACGCATCATGGTGCAGGCCGACTTCGCGGCCACCACGGCGAACGAACTGCGCCACGCGGTCGTCGCCGGCGGCGTCGCGCTGCAGGACGTCGCCGACGTCGCCGAGACGGTGGCGCCGAAGTTCGGCGACTGCCTGATCCAGGGCGAACCCGGCGTGCTGCTGACGATGACGTCGCAGTACGGCGCCAACACGCTCGAGGTCACCTACGCGGTCGAGCGCGTGCTCGCCGAATTCCGGCCCGAGCTCGACGCCGCCGGCGTGACGTTGCTGCCGCGGCTGCACCGGCCTGGCACGTTCGTCGAACGTGCGCTCGGCAATCTGCGCAACTCGCTGGGCATCGGCGCCGGGCTCGTCGCGCTCGTGCTGCTGCTGTTCCTGCGCAACCTGCGCACCGCGGTCGTGTCGCTCGTGGCGATTCCGCTGTCGCTGCTCGGCGCGCTGGTCCTGCTCGATCGCTTCGGCTTCGCGCTCGACACGATGGCGCTCGGCGGCCTCGCGATGGCCACCGGCGAAGTCGTCGATGACGCCATCGTCGACGTCGAGAACGTCGTGCGGCGCCTGCGCGAGAACCGCCTCGCCGCGGCCCCGCGCAGCGCGTTCGCCGTCGTGCTCGGTGCGTCGGTCGAGGTGCGCGGCGCGGTCGTGTTCGCGACCGCGGTCGTCGCGATCATGTTCGTGCCCGTGATCACGATGTCGGGACTCGCCGGCCGCCTGTTCGAGCCGCTCGGCCTGGCCTACCTCGCCGCGATCGGCGCTTCGCTGCTCGTCGCGCTGCTGATCACGCCGGCCCTGTGCCTCGTGCTGCTGCGGCACGAACGTCTGGGCCCCGAGGTCGTCGCGCGATCGACGCGCTGGTTCGACGCGGCCGCCGCGCGGCTGCTGCCGCACCACGCGGGCCTCACGGTGGCCCTGGTGCTCGTCGCCGGCGGCGCCTTGTGGTTGCTGCGCGGCATGCCCGGCGAGTTCGTACCCGCGTTCCGCGAAGGGCACTTCGTCGTGCAGGCCAGCCTCGCGCCGGGCACGGCGCTCGACGAGATGCGACGCGTCGGCGCGCGGCTGAGCCGCGATATGCTCGCGATGCCGTGGGTGGCGACGGTCGAGCAGCAGATCGGCCGCGTCGAGCTCGGCGAGGATCCGTGGGGTCCCGAGCGCAGCGAGTTCCACGTCGAGCTGCGCCCGCTGCCGGGCGCCGAAGAGGCCGTCGCCGAAGCGGCGCTGCGCGAACTGCTCGAGACCCAGCCCGGCGTGCAGGGCGAGGTGCTGACGTTCCTCGGCGACCGCATCAGCGAGACGATCACGGGCGAGACGGCCGACGTCGTCGTGACGCTGACCGGCGAGGACCTCGACGTGCTCGACCAGGCCGCGAGCCGCGTCGCCGCGCAGCTGCGCGGACTGCCGGGGGCCGTCGACGTGTTGTTCGGCGCGACGGCCGGAGCGCCCGTGCTGGCGATCGCGCCGCGGCGCCAGGCCATGCGCGCGGCCGGCATCGGCGCCGGCGAAGTGCTCGACGTGATCCAGGCCGCCTGCCAGGGCATCGTCGTCGCCACGGTGTCGACCGACGAACGACCGCTGGATGTCTGCGTGGTGCTGCACGACGATGCGCCGGACGTTCCCGAACGTCTGGCGCGCCTGCCCGTGCGCGGCTCGGATGGCGCGCTGCGTCGCCTCGGCGACATCGCTTCGTTGACGCAGGGCAACGACCGCGCCGAGGTCCTGCACGAAGCCGGCCGCCGGCGACAGGTCGTCACGTGCAACGTCGCCGGGCGTTCGCTCGACGAGTTCACGGCCGCCGCGCGCGAAGCGCTGGCGCCGCTGGCCAGCCAACCGGGACTGCACGTGCACCTGGGCGGACTCGCCGAGGAGCGCGGCGCCGCCGGCAGCAGCCTGCGCGACCGTTCCTTGCTCGCGGGTCTCGGTGCGGTCTTCGTGCTGCTGCTGGCGCTGGGCAGCGTGCGGCTCGTGCTGCTGATGCTGCTCAACCTGCCGTTCGCGTTCGTCGGCGGCGTCGTCGCGCTGCGGCTCGTCGGCCATGGACTCGACATGGGTGCGCTGGTCGGCTTCGTGACGCTGTTCGGCATCACGGCGCGCAACGCGCTGATGCTGCTGGCGCACCTCGCGCGGCTCGTGCGCGTCGACGGCCTGCCGTGGCACGCCGACACCGTGCGCCGCGCCGTGCGCGAACGTGTGCGACCGATCCTCATGACGGCGATGGTCACCGGCCTCGCGCTGTTGCCGATCGCGATCGGCCGCGAGGAGGCCGGCCGCGAGATCGAGGGGCCGATGGCGATCGTGATCCTCGGCGGCCTCGTCAGCTCGACCGTGCTGACGCTGCTCGTGCTGCCCTCGTTCGTGCTGCGCTACGCGCGTTTGCCACGCAAGACCAGCGACGAGGCCGGCGCGCCGCCGTCCTGACGCCGGTCACTGCACGCGGATCGAACTCGAGAACAGCCACGGATCGCCGCGCGCGGTCTGCACCTCGACGCGGTAGATGCCGGGCGGCGGCGCGTGCACGACGAGCGTCACCGCGTCGCGCGCGTGCATCTCGCGGCCGTCGCGGAACAGCTGGATGTGGCCGGACACGGGCGTGAGCACACGCAACGTCACGCCGTCGCCGTGCTGCACGGTGGCGCCACCGAGGTGCACGCCGCCTTCGCCGTCCACGGCCCGGAAGTCGAAGCCGGCCCCTTCGCCGAACACGTCGAACGAGACGTAGGTGCGCCCGGCCGCGAAGGCCTCGACGAGACTCGCTTCGTCGAGGTGCTCCGCCAGCACGTGCGTGCTCAGCGTCTGGAACACCTCCTGGTAGTTGCCGATCGTGCCGCCGAGCGGACCGAACAGCCGCACGTTGGCGTGCGCGTCGTTGCCGCCGACCGGCGTGAACGGATGCTGCCGCGCCAGCTGGGCATCCCACTGCGAGAAGACGTCGGGGTCGCGGTAGCAGATGCGCTCGCACAACGAACGCATCGGCAGGAACAGCGCCGTGCCGAGCGTGCCGATCTTGTCGACGGTCAGGGCGCCCGCGTGCAGATTGACGATCTCGGCGCCGGCCAGGCCCGGCACGTTCCACGACGCCTTCCACAGCTCGGCGTGGCAGACGAACGACAGCGCACCCTGCGCCGCGGCCTCCTTGGCGAGCAGCGCGACGTGCTGGAACCGGCGCAGCGGCCTGGTCAACGGGAAGCAGAGCAGCGTGCCCTGCGGACTGCGCACCTCGGCGCCGACGAGAAACAGCGTGCGGCCGACCATACCGCGCTGCCCCTCGGCGATCGACGCATCGGTCTGGTGGTCGGTCATCACGACGAAGTCGATGTCCGCCGACTCGCAGGCCGCGGCCATCTCGTCGATCGTTCCCTCCGAATCGTGCGACAGCCGCCCGTGGTTGTGCACGATGCCCTTCCAGTCGAACAGGTCCGTGCCGCGCACGGGCAGCGGCCGCACCGTCGGGTGCGGCCCCGGCGTGCCGAGCGTGGTCGTCAGCGCCGCACAGGCGGGCAGCCCGAGCATCGCCGCGCAGAAGAGGCCCGGGGCCGCACGCCTTCGTGGTCTGGTGACGATCACTTCTTGGTGTAGGTCGCGCGGAAGCTCTCGAAAGGTGCCTGTGCGCCCGCGATCGCGCGCGCGTGCGACAGCACCATTGAGTGGAGGGCGGGGCGCATGGATACTCCCGCCCCGCCGATGCCACAAGCGCCCGACGTCTGGACCTGGATCACGATCCCACTGATCGGCGGCCTGATCGGCTGGAGCACGAACTGGCTCGCGGTGAAGATGATCTTCCGGCCCGTGCAACCGCGGCGCTTCCTCGGCATCCGCATCCAGGGCCTCGTCGGACGCCGGCAACAAGACCTCGCCCGGGCGATCGGCCGCGTGGTCGGCAACCATCTCGTCGAACACAAGGACGTCGTCAAGAGCCTCAATCGGCTCGACTTCGCCGGCATCCTCGGCACCGTGCTCGACCGCGGCCTCGGCTCGAAGATCCAGGAGCTGCGCAGCCTGCCGCTGATCGGCGGCTTCCTGACCGAAGAGCGTGTCGCCGACATCCGCAACTCCATCGTGGAGGGCATCATGGCGCACAAGGACACGGTGCTCGACGAGGTCGAACGCGGCCTTGCCAAGGGTCTCGACGTGCCGAACCTCGTCGAGAAGAAGGTCGCGGCCTTCGCGGTCGAGAAGCTCGAGGCGCTGATCCTCGAGGTCGCGAGCCGGGAGCTGCGCGCGATCGTGGTGCTGGGCGGAGTTCTCGGCGCCTTGATCGGTCTTGCGCAAGTCGGCTTCCTGTGGTTCCACGGCTGATGGAACGACGGCTGATGGAACCCCGCGTATGGATCCACTGCTGACTGCGTTACGTCCCCGCCCCGAGCCTGCTAGAGCACCTGTCATGTCGGTCCGCCTCTTCCTGTCCCTCACCGTCTCCGCGCTCGCCTGGTGCGCCGGCACCGCCCCCGCGCAGGAGCCCAAGCCCATCGCCTATCCGGATCGCGACCTGCTGTCGCCGTTCCGCAACCCGGGCGAAGTCTATGCGCCACCCGACGAGTTGTTCCGCCTGCTGCGCGAGATGGAAGCGATCGCGAACGATCCCAACTCGATCAAGAAGTTCGACGAGGAAGGCCGCGAGATCGTCGACAGCGCCCGCTGGCGGCTCGCGCGCGCCGAGGTCGACCGCATCGGCGTCAACGCGGCGATCCTCGCCCAGATCATGCGCACGCACAAGAACGCCAACGACCGCGCGACGGCGTTCTACGCGATGACGTTCGCGCCCAGTCCCGTCGACGTCTTCAACCTGATCTCGCACATCCCGGGCGAACCCGAGCGCAGGACGCGCGAGCTGGCGATGCCGCGCGCGATCGCCTACCTGCGCGCCCACCTCGGCCGCCGCTTCGGCGACCTGACCGAGGACCAGAAGAACGCGATCGTCTCGGCGATGCCGAAGATCGGCAGCCCGATGGCGCGCTCGGCCGGCATCGTGCGCGCCCCGCGCGACGAAGACACGTTGTTCGAGCTGCGGCTCGTGCCGTTCTTCCAGCTGCTCGACCAGGACGACCCGCTCGACCAGGCGCAGGCGCTGTGGTTCCTCAAGGAGACGTTCCTCGTGCGGCTCGACCTCGCGCTCAAGTGGCTCGAGCCGTCGCTGCCGCGCGTGCGACAGCTGCTCGCGTCGGACGACGACAAGGTCAAGGAGCAGGCGATCGGCCTGTTCCAGGTGATCGGCCCGAAGGACCTGCAAAAGCCGCCGACCGACGGTTCGAGCCTGCAGGTGTGGGCCGACGAGGCCTGCAAGGCGCTGTTCCCGCCGATCCGCAACCTCAACGACACGATCATCCAGATCCAGCCGAGCCCCGAGCGCGACGCGCTGATCGAAGCGGCGACGAAGGCGCTCGAGACGTCGTCGATCGGCGATCCCTACCTCGCGCAGGCCAAGGACGGCACGTGGCGGCGTGGCTTCCGCGTCGCGCGTGTGCCCGACGAACTGAAGGTGCTCGCGATCCCCGCCGAGTCGATCATCACGACGGTCAACGGCGTCGGCGTCAGCAACGCGAAGACGCTGCTGCAGGCCGTGCGCGACCAGCTGCGCCTGCAGGGGCATCCGCGCAAGCTGTTCGTCGAGTACCTGCTCGGCGACGCGCCGCGTGCGGTCGAGTACCGGATCCTGTGAGCTGGGTCGCTCGCCGATCGGCATTCGGCGAAGTGCGTCGGCGAAGCACGGGTGGTAGCCGAGCGCTTCACCAGTCGATTGCATCCGCGAGACCGCGATCAATTCGGGAAGGTGGACAGCCGGCCTGGCACTCGCGACGAGCGAAAGAGCGAACCCGGTGCCGTCGCTGCGAAGTGGGGCCTGTCCTCCAGCGCCGTGCGGCGATACCAGTCCTCGGCGATGTGCAGCTCGCTCGATGGCTCGCACAGGCGTGCGAGGACGAGGATCGCTGCGACCTCGTGCCACGGCACTCGTTCCCGGCCGGCCTCTAACACCGTCTCGCAGAATGCATCCAGACCGAGGGCCTTCCAGAGCTGCCAGGCCAGCCAGACATCGCCGAAGGAACGGCTCCGCTCGACCTTCAGCGGCTCGACCTTCTCCGTGTCCTCGAACAGCTCGCACTGTCGCGACGGCGGCCCGAGAAAGTCCTCGGCCAGCTCCTTCGCTCCTTCGCCTGCGCACGTCCCTCAGCGTCCAACTCGCCGAGTTGCGCGACGGTCACCTGGCGAACCTTGCTGCCGACGCGCTCCGACTTCACCAGCCGCCAGTAGGTGTGCGTCTTGCCGTTCTTCTTGACCGTCGAGTGTCGGAGATACATCGGCCGCCCTGACCGATGTCACTCTCGAAGACGCCGACCTGCGCCGCAACGGGTCAGGTTGGCACTACATCGGGTTTCAAGCGCGCGAGTCCCGCGAATCGCGAATCGTCGGATTGGAGGTAACTGTCCTGGCAACCGCACATGGACACCGCGACCGCCATCTCCCCGGGCGGGCGGCGGTCAGCGTGCGAACTTCAAGTTGGCGACCACGACGGCGAGGTCGCGCCGCGCACTGGCGACGCGGGCCACAGCCTCGGCGTGGTGCTTGTAGGCCCGCGGGGTGAGTTCGTGTACCCGCGAGGCCGGCACCTGGCTGATCTGCACCATGACGTCGCGGATGTAGGCGAGCGGGCTGATGCCGAGTTCCTTGCACGACTGCACGAGGCTCATCAGCACGAGCGAACCCCTGGTGCCTTCTTCGCTGCCGAAGAAGAGCCAGTTGTTGCGGCCGATGACGACCGAGCGCAGCGCTCGCTCGCAGCCGTTGTTGGAGATCTCGCGGATCACGCCGTCTTCGAGGAAGCGCGCGAGCGTGGCCCACTGATTGAGGACGTAGGTCACGCCATCCATAAGCGGCCCCTTGGGCAGCCCGATGTTGTCGATCTGCGCCTTCTGGCACCAAGCCTTGAGCAGCTCGGCCGCCGGCCGTGACTTTTCGTGTCGCAGCCCGAGCAGCTGCACGGGATCGCGAATGCCGCGAGCCTTCGCTTCGCGTTCGACTTCGAAGAGCAGGTTGATCCAGTCGACGGGCTCACGCGCTCGCGGCTCACCGGCCTTGAAGGCATCGAAGAACTTGCGCCGCGCGTGCGACCAACAGCCGATCCGCGCGACACTGTCGGGCAACTTGCTGTAGCAGTGGTGACCATCGCACTGGAGGCGACCTTCGATCGCGAGCAGATCACCGGCAGCTTCCTGCGTGCGACCTTCGGTCACGTCGTAGAACACGCCGCCGTCCTGATCGCGGCAGGCCCAGATGTTGACCTTCTTCTCGCCGGGCCCGTTGCCGTTGCGCTGCACGGCTTCAGTGTCGTCGACCTGCAGCACGGAGCTCTTCGCGGCGGCCAGGATCTGCAGCCGATGCGCCTGGTAGATCGGCACGAAGAGCTCGGCGATGCGCATCGTCGAGGAGCACAGCACGCTGCGCGCGAGATCCAGACCTTCGGCCTTGTACTTCTTCTCGAGCCGCGCGTAGGGCATGTGGTTGCCGAAGCGGTCGAACACGATCTGCGCGAGGAAGTTCGGCCCGAGCATGCACCTGTCGAGCACGCGGTCGATGCCGGGGGCGACTACGACGTGGCCCTGGCACTTGCGGCACGCGTACTTCTTGCACGCGATCTCGTGCACGTAGGTGAACTCGATCCGCTCCAGCAGCTTGCTCGTGGTCTCGCCGATCTCCTGGCGCGTCTCGCTGCATTCGGGGCAACGGCGGGCCTCTTCGTTGAGCGTGCACTCCGTGCGTTGCGTCGGCAGGTGCTCCGGGAACTCGCCGCGACGCTTCTTCACCTTGCGCGTGTGTGCCGGGATCGTGATCTCTTTGACCTCGGCCTTCTTGGCCTCGATCTCCTTCTGCAGTTGCGCGAACTCGGCGAACGGCAGCAGTCCCTTCGGATCGAGGAACTTGCCCTTCTCCGAGCTGCGGCCGAACACGCGGCGGCGCAGCTCCTGCAGCTCGCGCTCCATCTTCGCCATCTGCTCGAGCAGCGTCGGCAGCAGCGCGCGAGCTTCGCCATCACTGAGCTTGTCGACTTCGATCCGCTGCACCATCGCTGCTTCCAATACGCACGGAAGGCGCGAAGCGAGATCGGAGTTTCACAGATTTCATGTCGACTCCTTCGAGCAACATGCCGAGTCGCGCGCGATCGATCGCGACACACACGGAGTCACCATTGTCATCCGGCCAGCGCGCGAACGCGCCGCTCTCGAGTCGCTTCGCGAACACCCAGAAGCCATTGCCGTCCCACAGCAGCAACTTCACGCGGTCGCGTTGGCGGTTGAAGAACGCAAACAGGTCGCCAGAGAACGGCTCACGCCCGAATTGGTGCTGCACCATCAGTGACAGGCCGTCGAACGACTTCCTCATGTCGACCGCCCCGCGCGCGACGAAGATCCGGATGTTGCTCGGCAGACTCAGGAGCATCGCGTCAGCGCCTCCGCCAGCTTCGTCGCGACGGTGCTGGCGGCAGCGCCGTGCAGTTCGGCGGTCCAACCGCTCTCGTGGCGCAGCAGGACGGTGGCCGCCTTGTCGTGCGGTGCGGCGTCGGTGACCACGACCTCGGTGAAGCCCTCGGCGACCACCGGCCGTTGCATCTCGGCACGTCGCGCACGCGCTGCCCAAGTGCCAAGCGTGCCTGTTGGGATCCCCGAGCGGCGGGACAGCTCACCAAGAGACCAACGGTTGCGTGCGCGCTGCGCCAGCAGGGATCGGATCGTCGAAGGGTCGTAGATGCGTTTCGCCATCACGCCGATCGTGCACGCCGCGCAGACCGCAGCCAGATGCGGTTGCCAGGACAGTTAC
>DASUFY010000198.1:0-35678 GCA_036274315.1 Planctomycetota bacterium
TGCGCGACATGCCGCGATGGAAGAAGGTGTCGCTCGCCGTGGCCATCGGCACGACGGTGATCGGCGGCATCCTGACGCTCGCGCACTCTGGCTCGACGCCGACCGGCACGGCCGAGAACCCGCTCACGACGAACTTCGCGCCGAGCAGTGCCGGCACCGGCCCCAAGGGCCAACCGGTCGAGGAGCCGGCGGCGAAGGGCGTCTTCCGCCTCGGCTTCAGCTTCGTCGCGGGCTTCTGCATCGGCAGCTTCCTGCGCGCGGCGCTCAAGATGGCCGCGATCGCCGTCGGCTTCTGGTTGTTCCTGACGTTCGTGCTCGCCTGGTACGGCATCGTCAACGTCGATTGGCTGGCGATCCAGTCGCTGTGGGACCGCTTCGCGGCCAACGTCGCGACCGAATGGGGGAACTTCCAGACGTTCATGACGGGCAGCCTGCCGGCGGCCGGACTGGCCGTGACGGGACTCGCCGTCGGCCTCAAGCGGCACTGATCGACCGCCGCGTCGTCACAGGCTGTCGAGGTACTTGCCGGGCTCGTAGTGGCCGAGGTCGAGGATCTTGGTGCAGATGCGATCGAGGAAGTAGCGGTCGTGGGAGACCACCAGCATGCAGCCGGGGAACTCCTGGATCGCCTCTTCGAGCACACGCAGCGTGTCGAGGTCGAGGTCGTTGGTCGGCTCGTCGAGCAGGATCAGGTTGCCGCCGCGGCGCAGCATCTTGGCGAGTTGCACGCGGTTCCGCTGGCCGCCCGACAGCGACCCGACGAGTTGCTGCTGGTCGGGACCCGTGAAGTTGAACTTCGCGACGTAGCTGCGGCTGTTGATCTCCTGCTTGCCGAGCTTGATCAGGTCCTGGCCCTCGGAGATCTCCTGCCAGACGGTCTTGTCGGGATCCAGCGTCTCGCGTTCCTGGTCGACGTGGCAGAGTTCGACGGTCTGGCCGACGACCACCCTGCCGCTGTCGGGCTTCAGCTTGCCCGTGATCAACTTGATGCAGGTCGTCTTGCCGGTGCCGTTCGGGCCGACGATGCCGAGCACGTCGCCGGGCGCCATCTCGAACGAGAGGTTCTCGAGCACGTTGTGTTCGCCGTCGTAGGAGAAGTTGACCTTCTCGAAGCGCACCACGGTGTCGCCGAGCCGCTTGCCGGCCGGGATGTGCAGCTCGACCGTGCTGTCGGTCTCCTCGATGTCCTGCTCGAGCATCTTGTCGTAGTTCTTGAGGCGCGCCTTGTTCTTGGTCGTGCGGGCCTTCGGATTCATGCGGATCCACTCGAGCTCACGGTCGAGGAACTTCGCGCGCCGTTGTTCCTGCGTCTCCTGCATCGACATGCGCTTGCTGCGTTGGATCAGGTACTCGCTGTAGTTGCCCTGGTAGGGAATCGCGCGGGCATGCCAGATCTCGAGCATCCAGCCGACGACGTTGTCGAGGAAGAAGCGGTCGTGCGTGATGACCACGACGGTGCCCTTGTAGGCGGCCAGCGTCTCCTCGAGCCAGCGAACGGTGTCCACGTCGAGGTGGTTCGTCGGTTCGTCGAGCAGCAGCAGGTCGGGGTGCTCGAGCAGCGTGCGGCACAGCGCGACGCGGCGACGTTCGCCTCCCGAGCACGCATTGACCATCTTGTCGCCGGGCGGCAGATGCAGCTTCGTCATCGCCGTCTCGACGTGGCGGTCGATCTCCCAGGCGTCCTTGGCCTCGATCTCGTGCTGCAGCCGCTCGAGGTCGGCCATGACCTTGTCCATCTCCTTGGGCGAGAGGTTCTCGGCGAGCTTCATGCTCATCTCCTCGTGCTGCCGCAGCAGCATGCGGATCGGCGCCACGGCCTGCTCGACGTTGCCGCGCACGGTCAGGTCCTCGAGCAGCTTGGGCTCCTGCGGCACGTAGCCGACGGTCTTGCCCTCGGCGAGGCGCGCGGTGCCGTCGTACTCCTTGTCGACGCCGGCCATGATGCGCAGCATCGTCGACTTGCCGGCACCGTTCTGGCCGATGACGCCGATCTTGGCGCCCTCGAGGAAGACGAGGCTGACGTCCTTGAGAACCGGCTTCTTGCCTTGGTAGCTCTTGGTGAGCCGTTCGAGCGCGAAGATGGGCTTGTCACTCATGGGGGGCGAAGAGGGTACGCAGCAGGGTCGCCCACGTCCAGCGGCGCTGGAAACCCGGGCAGCCGGACCCGCGGCCGATATGCTGGGCCCCTGTGATCGCGCTCATCGACTCGCTCGGCGCGCAGGAGATGTTCCTGCTCGTGGTGATCGGCCTGCTGCTCTACGGCAGGAACCTGCCCGAGGCCGGACGCAACCTGGGCCGCCTGCTGGCGCAGCTCAAGCGCGGCTTCCACGAGTTCAAGGACCAGCTCGATCGCGACGGGCAGATCCGCGACGTCAAGAAGACGCTGCACGACACGACCCAGGAGCTGCGCCGCGTCGCGCAGGTGCCGCGGGCGATGGCCGATCCGGCCCGGGCCGTGCGCGACCTCGCCAACGAGGCGATCTCGTCACCGCCGCCCGACACGCCGGATCCCTCTTCGACGGTGCCGGGGCCCGATGCGGAGCCGGTCGGGCCCGAACCCTCGCCCGAACCCTCGCCCGAGCAGGCGCAGCCGAAGGCGCCGGGACCAGCCGCCGGCCCGGGCTAGGGGCGCGGCTTCTTGGACGCCTGCGCCGACGGCGCCGCCTTCTTCTTCGAGTCCTGGATGGCCATGTCGCCGGCGTCGAAGATGCTCATCCAATCGCCGGCCGGCTTGGCGTTCTGTCCGCGCCGCTTCACCTCGTCCTCGCGGCGCTTCTGATCCTGCTCCACCCACTTCGGGTAGTCCTTGTGCAGGTCCGTGAGCACCTTCTTGTTCTCGCTGATCAGGCCGACGTACGGGAACAGCTCGCACGCGCACTCCTTCTGGATGCGCGAGATCTCCTCGAACGAGATCATGACCGGCATCGCGACGCACACGATGTCCTCGAACACGTCGAGCGGCACCATCGTGTAGCGGAAGAGCACCTCCTTGGGCAGGCGGTCCCTGGCCGGGTCGGTGATCTGGTAGTTGCTCGCCATCAGGAACGGCAGGCTGAAGTGCTCGGTGACGAGCTTGGCCAGGTCCCATTCCGTGACGTGGCCGCCGCTGACCAGGACCTGGACGAACGGCTCGCCGTGCTTGTCGTTCGAGTAGAGAGCATCGGTGATCACCTCCGAGGAGACGGTTCCGCGCTCCGTCAGGATCTCGGCCAGACGGACCGATGTGATCTTCTCGATGCCCTTCACGAGCGGTTCATCGACGCGCGCACCGGCCCGCCTTGAGTCCCGAGACGGGCCGTACCACGGCCCGTTCAGCCGTAGACCAGGAACGTGAGACTGGCGTGCACGGCGAGCACCAGCGCCATGCCAACGACGATCGCCGCATTCACGGCCTCGCCGACCTCGGCGCCCGAGCGTTTCGGGCCCGTGCCGAGGTGGTAGCAGCTCAGGGCGACCAGGTAGCCCGACAGCGTGGTCTTGCCGAGCACGACGAGCACGTCGTTCGCATCGACCGTGGCGAAGTAGGCCTCCGCCCAGCCGACTGCGGTGATTCCGGACACCAGATCGGCGGCCATGGCCGCCGCGCCGGCCGCGGCGACGACGCCGCCCAGCGTGACCACGGGCATCGCGATCACCATGCCCCAGACCAACGGCGTCAGCAGGTAGTCGGCCGGCCGGACCCCCATCATCTGCAGCGCCGCGATCTGGTTCGTGCGCTTCATCGTGCCGATGCGCGCCGCGGCGCCGGCGACGATGCGGGCCGTGAAGAAGAAGCCGCTCAGCAGCGGCACCAGCACCGCGGTCGACACCTTGCCGGTGCCGGTCAACAGCGCCGACTCGAAGCCGCCGTGGATCGGGTTGTTGCGCAGCGCGAAGAACGTGCCCAGGCCGCCGATGACGGCGCCCGCGATGGCCACGAACGCGGCCGGCTCGACCGTGAAGCGGACCACGGTGCGCGCCACCTGGCCGAGTTCGAACGGCGGCAGGCGGCGCCACGACTCGAGCACGGTCTCGCCGGCGGCCGCCAGCCGCAGCAGGCCGCGCCGCAGCCAGTGCACGGCCTCGGGCTCGCCGGCGGGTGACTCGTCGACCTTCGCGCCGGCCGCGTAGGTGGGCCGGAAGCCGGGCGGCTCGAGCCGCAGGGAGCGGGCGTCGCGATCGAGCACGAGCACGCCGTCGATCCTGCCCTCGAAGGCCGCGATGTCGTGCGTGATCACGATCGTCGTTCGATCCGGATCCTGATCGTGTGCGAGGCGCAGCAGCTGCGCGATGGTCCGCGCCGCCTCGGCATCGAGGCCGGCCGTCGGTTCGTCGCAGAGCAGCAGGCGCGGCGAACTCGCCAGGGCGCGCGCGACCGCGAGCCGTTTGCGCATGCCGCCCGACAGCTCCGCGGTGCGCTCGGGCGGGTCGACGAGACCGGCCTGGGCCAGCAGGCCCGGCGCCAGCCGCCGCGAACGGCCCGCGGCGCGCAGCGCGATCTCGACGTTGGCGCGCGGGCTCAGTTCGTCGAGCAGCCCCTCGTCCTGCAGGATCGCCGCGACGCTGTCGCGCATCGACTCCGGTCGATGTGTGGTCATCGACTCGCCCCAGGCCAACAGGTCGCCGGACAGACGCGGGGCCGGTTCGCGCGACTCGACGAGGCCCGCCAGGATTCGCAGCAGCGACGACTTGCCGCCGCCGCTCGTGCCGAGGAACAGGTAGAACCGCCGCGCCGGCAGCGACAGCGTCACCGCCGACAGCAACACCTCCTCGCCGCCGGGGCGGCGATGGGCGAGGCCGAAGTTGCGGAAGTCCAGGGCGGGCTGCATGGCTGCCGTCATCGACGGCTCACTTCGGTCGCAGGTCGGTGGGCAGCAGTTCGAGCGAGACCACCGTCGGTTCGGTGCCGTGCTGCTTCTGGCAGCCGTAGATGCCGAGCGCCTGTTCGGCCGCGGTCACCACGCCGCCCAGGTGTCCGGGCAGCGGCACCGGCTCGCCCGCCGACAGCGCCTGCGGCGGCAGCACGGCACCATCGGCGCCCGCGCAGTGCACGGCCAGGGTCCCGGTGCCCTCGACCGGCCCCTCGAAGCGCAGCCTGGCGCTCGCGGTCCCACGCAGGTCGGGCGGCACGTCCTCGACCACGAGCGCGGCCAGGTCCTTGCCGCCGTTGTGCACCCAGACGCGGCCCGCGCGCAGCACGGTGCCGTCCGCCAGCATGACCTTGATCTGCTCGTCCTCGATCTCGGGGTCGCCACCGAACGCGTCCTGCTCCGTGTACGAGCCGTCGACGAGGCTGCGTGCGGTCACGACGACCGAGCGACCCGAACGATCGACGAAGAGCAGGCCCGTGCCTTCGTGGTGCACCGGGTCGTCCGCGCTCCACGTGTCGCGTTCGATCGCGGCGTAGACGACGCGGACGACGACGAGGTCGTCGGCCACCGGTGCCGGCGCGGCCTGCTTCTGGCGCAGCGCCTCGAGCGGCACGGCCGCCGCTTCGACGTTGGGGCGCACCGCCTGGGCGGCCGCGCGATAGCCGTCCTGCACGAACACACCCTGGCCGGGGTCGCCGTAGTAGCTCACGTAGGGCGACAACAGCGCGCTGACGTCGGTGACCGTGAAGCCCGAGAACAGCGCACCCGTGACGTAGGGCCGCGCGACCCAGAACTGGCACTTGTCGGTGACCGTCTGGCGATACCTGCGCGCGATGCGCAGCTTGACCTCGACGAACGTGCCGTCCGCGGCGAGTTCGACGCTGCGCACGTCGCCGGTCTGGGTGCCGCGGAAGATCACGGCCGAGCCGGGGCGCAGGCCGTGGTTCTCGGGCACGAGCAGGCTCATCAACAGGTCGCCGTGCTGGATCTCGTCGAGCGCCTCGGGCTCGGGGCTGACGGGTGGCTTCTCGCGGCCGGCCAGCAGGCTGCCCGCAACGAGCGGCGAACCGCGTTCGACCGGCGTCTGGAACGTGATGTAGGCGTCGCGCACGAGCGTGTCGAGGCCGCTCGCGCCGCCGGTCAGGCCCGCGAACCGCGGCGTCACGATCCAGAACGCGCTGTTGACGCAGGCCTGGGCCGCTCCGGTCGGCTCGAGCAGCACCGAGGCTGTGGCCTTGTCCCCGTCACCGGCGATCGACACGGTGCGCACGGTGCCGACCGTGACCCCGCGGTAGCGCACGTCGGCACCGCCGCGCAGGCCGCGCGCGTCGCGGAACTCGATCTGCAGCGGCAGGCCCGGCCGGTCGTCCAGGTGCCGCAGCGTGCGCACGATCCAGACGGCGCCGAGCACGGCGGCGATCAGGGTCAGGGTGCCGATCAGGTAGCGCAGGCGATGCATTCGGGTGGGGCCAAGGTGGCCGTGGCAACCGCGAACCCGTCGCCACCCCCGTCCGGGCGGCGCCCCGGTCGATCACCGCGGCCTAGATGTCGATGTTCGTGGCTTCGAGCGAGTGCTTCTCGATGAACTCGCGACGCGGCTCGACCTCGGGGCCCATGAGGACCGTGAAGATGCGATCGGTCTCGACCATGTCGCTCACGGTCACACGCCGCAGCGTGCGCCGCGCCGGATCCATCGTCGACTCGAACAGCTGCGATGCCTCCATCTCGCCGAGTCCCTTGTAGCGCTGGATGACGAGCTGGTTCTCGCACGTCTTCTCGATGACGGCGATCGCTTCGAACAGCGTGTCCGAGTTGGCGCCGGCGCTCTCGTCGTTGACGAGGATGCTCCACGCTCCGGCGGTCGCCGGCGCCGGCCAATCGACCGGCACGCCGAGTGCGTCGACCTGCCGCATCAGCGACTGCACTTCGTTGGCGAGGTGCACGACGTAGACCTCGACGTCGGCCTGCTCGCGCCGGCACGGCGAATCGGGTCCCTCGTAGACGACGAGCGTGCGCCCCTTCTGCGCGGTGAGTCGCTCGAGCTCCGCCGCCAGCTGCACCTCGGTGTCGATGAAGTGACCCTTGCCGCCGAGCACCATGTAGTTGGCCGGCAGATCGCGATCGGGCACCGTCGCCGACGCCAGGTAGGCGAGGAACGGCACCGCAGCATCTGCGGGCATGCGCTTCTCGAGATCGCGCAGCCTGGCCACCGTGTCCATGAGCTTGCGCAGGTCGCGCCCGTGCCAACGCCTGCCGTTGCCGTGCACGAGCGTCGTCGTGCCGAGGCCGAGCTCCGCGAGCAGGTTCAGCTTGTCCTCCTCGGTGACCGCGAAGCGTTCGGTCTTGCCCTTGCGGATGCCGTAGAGCGGCGGCTGCGCGACGAAGACGTGGCCGCGCGCGACGAGCTCCGGCATCTTGCGGTAGAACAACGTCAGCAGCAGCGTGCGGATGTGCGAGCCGTCGACGTCGGCGTCGGTCATCACGATGATCTTGCCGTAGCGCAGCCGTTCGGGTTCGAACTCCTCGGTCAGGAACCCCGTGCCGATGGCGCTGACGATCGTCTGGATCTCCTCGTGGTCCAGGATGCTGTCGGCGGACGCCTTCTCGACGTTGAGGATCTTGCCGCGCAGCGGCAGGATCGCCTGGTGCGACATGCGGCCCTGCTTGGCCGTGCCGCCGGCCGAATCACCCTCGACGAGGAACAGCTCGGCTTCGTCGCGCGGCGTACCCTTCTGGCAGTCGGCCAGCTTCGCCGGCAGCCCACCGCCCTCGAGCGCCGACTTGCGGCGCACGAGGTCGCGCGCCTTGCGGGCCGCCTCGCGCGCGCGCAGCGCGTCGATCGCCTTGCCGAAGATGATCTTGGCCGTGCTCGGATTCTCCTCGAAGTAGGTGCGGATGCCGTCGCCGACGACCGTTTCGACGACCGACTGCACCTCGCGGTTGCCGAGCTTGATCTTGGTCTGGCTCTCGAACTGCGGGTCGGGGACCTTGACCGAGATGACGGCCGCGAGACCTTCCTTGAAGTCCTCGCCGGTCGGCACCGTGTCCTTCTCCTTGAGGGCCTTCTCCTGGCGGGCCCAGTTGTTCAACGACCGCGTCAGCGCCGCGCGGAAACCGACCAGGTGCGTTCCGCCCTCGATCGTGTTGATGTTGTTGACGAACGTGAATACGTTCTCGTGGTAGGCGTCGCTGTACTGCAGCGCGATCTCGACCTCGTAGACCTTGTTCGGGTCCTCCTGCGAGGCCATCTCGCGACGGAAGTAGATGACGTCCTTGTGCAGCGCCGACTTGCCGCGGTTGAGGTCGTGCACGAATTCGACGAGCCCCTCTGGGAACAGGAACTCCTCGTGCTTGTCGCTGCGCTCGTCGGTCAGCGTGATGTGCAGCCTCGCGGTGCCCATCAGGTAGGCGAGCTCGCGCAGGCGCTTGCGCAGGATCTCGTAGGAGAACTCGGTCGCCTCCATGATCGTCGGGTCGGCCTTGAACCGGAGCATGGTGCCGGTGCCCTCGGCCTTGCCGATGACGGCCAGCTCGCTGGCCTTCTGGCCGCGCGCGTAGGCCTGGCGGTAGGTCTTGCCGTCGCGGTAGACCTCGACGTCGAGCACTTCGGAGAGCGCGCAGACACAGCTGATGCCGACGCCGTGCAGGCCGCCCGAGACCTTGTAGCTGCCCTTGTCGAACTTGCCGCCCGAATGCAGCTTGGTCAGGATGACCTCGATCGCGGGCTTGCCGCTCTCGTGCATGTCGACCGGGATGCCGCGCCCGTCGTCCTTGACCGAGCACGAGCCGTCCTTGTGCACGCGCACGTCGATGCGCGTGGCGCGGCCGGCGAGGGCCTCGTCGACGGAGTTGTCGACGACTTCCCAGACGAGATGGTGCAGGCCCCGCATGCCGGTGTCGCCGATGTACATCGCAGGCCGCTTGCGCACGGCGTCGAGACCTTCGAGGACCTTGATCGAACTGGCGTCGTAGCGGGGCTCGGATGGATTCGTGTCAGACATGTCCCGTGCCTCCCAGTCGGAACGTCAACTGGGCGATGGGTTGCTCAGGAAGGAGTTGGTTGATGCGCAGGCGGATCTCGTCGCGGCGGAAGCCGGTCAATTCGGCGAAGAGCGGGGCGGAATCGACTTCGACCACGAGCCGGCCGTTGCGGCAGCCGACGATCTGGCAGTGCGGTCGTTGTGCCTCGGCGAGGATCGTGTCGAGCGCCCGGTTGTAGGCGTCCCGACTCTTGCTGCGTCCCACGTCGCGAAGGATGCCGCGCAAGAAATCACCCGCTGGTTGGGGTTCGGCCACGGCACGGTGGATCATGCACCACTGATGGGCATGACGACGTAGGTGAACGACTCGCCGAGCGTGAACTTGGCCGGCATCGAATCGTCGGACATGTCGAGCCGGATCTGGTCCTGCTGGCAGACGCGCAGCGCTTCGAGGATGTAGTCGGGATTGAAGTTGATGCTGCCCCCGGCGCCCTTGACGTCCGCGTCGACGACGACGTCGGCGCGGCCTCGCGTCGAGCTCTCCGCCGTCATGCGCAGGGACTTCTCGCCGACCTCGAAGCGCACCATGCGCATCTCGCTGGACGCCAGGATGGCGGCGCGGCGCAGCGCGCTCTCGAGCACTTCCTTGGGCACCTCCACCGTCGTCTCGGCCGCCTTGGGCAGGACCCCCTCGTAGTCCGGGAAGCGCGTGTCGAGCAGCTGGCTCACGAGTTGCATGCGCCCCGTCGAGAAGACGATCTGCTTGTCCCCCACCTCGACCTGCAGCGACTCCTTGCCGCCCTCGGGCAGCGCGCGCGACAGCGTGTTGAGGGCGCGCAGCGGCACCACGACCTTGAACTCGGTCTTGGTGTCGGTGTTGTGGTAGCTGATGGCCAGACGACGGCCGTCGGTCGCGACCATGCGCACACACCCGGCCGCACAGTCGAGCAGCGTGCCGTTGATCGCGTAGCGGGTCTCTTCGCGCGCCGCGGCGAACACCGTCTCCTGGATCATGCGCAGCATGGCACCCGCCGGAATGGCCAGGTGCCTGCCCGATTTCGTCTCGCTGGGCTCGGGATACTGCTCCGGATCTTCGCCGAGCAGCACGAACGATCCACCACCGCTCTCGATGCGGCAGCGCATGTCGGCGCTCTCGAGCGTCACCGTGGCATCGCTGAGCTCGCGCAGCAGCGCCGCCGTCTCGCGGACCGGCAACAGCACCGAACCCTTGCGGGACACCTTGACGGAATCCAACTGCACCCTGGCCGCCATCTCGAGGTCGGTGGCGAACAGCGTGATCCCGTCGCCGTCGGCGCGCATCAACAGGTTCTGCAGGATCGGCTTGGTCGTCTTGACGGGGACCACGGTGGAGACGACGTTGACTGCCTCCTGGAGAGCCATGCGGTCGCAAAGGATCTTCATCGTACGTTGGTGCCGCGCGTCGGTGTCGGGGAGAGCAGGTGAGCCTTCGGCGCGTTGTCGCAGTGGTGAGGTCGCGGTGGTGAAGGTCGCGGTCGTGAGAGGCACGTCGCAGACGCGACGAACGATGGATCTCCGTGAGAGAGAAATTCTCTCTCATCACAGTCCTCCGTGCCGTCACGAGTGTGGATAGGCTACCGGCCGGAACGCCGCAGATCGACGTAGAAAGCGGGTTCCGCGGCCGTCCACCGATCCTGGAAAAGGGGCGGGAAACAGCCGTCAGGAGTTGACATGTTCCCGGCCGGACCGCGTTCCGGAAGCCGCCGGTGCCTGCACTCCAGGAACGGTCCACGCGACTCCGCGGCGCTTCCAGTTGCTCTCCCACGCCTCTGCACACGTTTCGCGACGCCAGGTCACGCAGCCCCTGCTACCGACCGTCGAGCGCGGCGCCAACCCGTCAAAAGATCGAGCGCGCAGGCCACCGCACACCGGTGTCGCGCGGCCGTTCCGCGCGGCTACATGCGGAACGTGCGCGTCAGCAGGCGATTGCCGAGCCCATCGAGCAGTTCCTTGAACATGCGGTCCTTCTGGGAACGCTCCCGGATCTTGGTCACCGCGTACAACACCGTGGTGTGGTCGCGGTTGCCGAAGATACGACCGACGTCTTCGAGCGAGTTCTCGGTGTGTTCGCGCAGCAGGTACATCGCCACCTGGCGCGGCAGGCTGACCGTCTGGGTGCGACTCTTGCCGGTAAGTTCGCGGGCCGTGATCGCAAACTCGGTGGTGATCAACGTCATGACGTCGTCGACCGAGACCTGCGCATGGCGCACTGGCATGCCGCGGATGCAGCTCTCGGCGAGCGCCAGCGTGATCGGCTGGTCCGTGATCGCGTGGATGCCGACCACCTTGATGACCGCACCCTCGAGCTCCCGGATGTTGGACGTCACGCGCTCGGCCAGGAAGGCCGCGACCTCGTCGGGCAGTTCGATGCCCCTGCCCTTGGCCTTGCGGCGCACGATGGCCGCGCGCGTCTCGAAGCACGGCGCCTCGACCTCGGCGACGAGGCCCCACTTGAAGCGGGACACGAGCCGCTCCTCGATGGTCGGGATCTCGACCGGTGGCCGATCCGAAGACAGCACGATCTGCCGTTGCGCGTCGTAGAGCGCGTTGAACGTGAAGAAGAACTCGTCCTGGGTCTTCTGCTTGTTGGCGAGGAACTGCACGTCGTCGATGACGAGCACGTCCGCGTTCCGGAAGTAGTCGCGGAACTCCTCGATCTGGCCCTCGTGGATCGACTTGATGAACGCGTTCGTGAAGTCCTCGCAGCTCATGTAGAGCACGCGGGCGGCCTGGTCGCGCCGCGTCACCGTGTGGCAGATCGCCTGCAGGAGGTGCGACTTGCCGAGCCCGACGTTGCCGTGCACGAACAGTGGGTTGTAGGCACAGCCGGGGTTCTCGCCGATGGCCAGCGCCGAGGCGTGCGCGAGCCGGTTGCACGAACCGACGACGAACTTGTCGAACGTGTAGTTGGGATTCAGCGGGTGGCCGAAGAGCGTGCTCGCCGGCGCCGCGCGCGGCGCCGCCCAGGGTGCGGCCCCGGAGTCGGCCGCGCCACGCCGCACCTCCCCCGTTCGCATCAGGCGCTCGACTTCCCCCGACAGCGAGGTCGGGTCGCCCGAGGCCGGGCCCAGGTCACCCGACGCGCGCACGAACTGCAGTGTGTCCCAACCGTCCTCGTCGCGGTGCGAGAGCACGACGCGGCGCGCCGGCAGGCCGAGCGAGGCGACGGACTCCTGCAGCAGGCCGAGGTAGTTCTTCTGCAGCCAGTCGCGCACGAACTGGCTGGTCACGGAGAGTTCGATCTCCGTGTCATCGGCCCGCAGCACGTCGAGCGAGCGGAACCAGGTCTCCAGTTGCTCGCGTCGCACGCGGGAGCCGAGGTGTTCGAGCAGCGACCGCAGCACGTCCCGCTCGACAGTCGAGGGCGCAGAGGTCGAGGGCGCGGAGTTCGGCATGTGGGCGTCCACCTTTTGGGTTGTGAGGCAGGAAGAAGGGACGGAGGCGCGGCGCGGGCGGACCGAGAGCGTACAGACCGGTGGCCGTGAATGGCTTGGGCACTACCCGGCAGCGGATCCTCAGGGACGAAGCAGCGACCCAGGATCGGGGTCGAACGAGACTGACTGATCCAACGAGATCGAACGAGACGGTGACTCGGGTGTCGACACTTCGGTAGGCGTCCGATGGGTCGACCCTCAACTGACCTCTTCAGTTCTTAACGGTCTCGACGAGTCTTGCAAGAGCACTCGCGCAACTTTGCTCGGCGAGTGCACAGCGTTCCCCACACCATCCGCGTCGTCGCTGTTCGCTCGCCCACGGAACGCAACGACTTGGAGAATCCAACCAGCGGTGTGCGCGCCGCGCGGGCGCCCTCAGTTTTTTTTCTGCAGGCGCGCGACGACGTCACCGACGATCGCGCCGGCCTCGCGCAACACCTCTTCGCGGTCCGATGCGGCGACACTGAATCGCACGCACGCGCGAGCTTCACTCTCGCCGAGACCGATCGCAAAGAGCACACGCGGGGGAGTCGGTGCACCCGAAGAACACGCGGAGCCGTGCGAAGCCTGCACGCCCGACAGATCGAGAGCAGGCAACAGGTTCCTGCCATCGACGCGCGGGAAGTGCAGCATGACGGTGTTTGGCACGCTGTTCGCAAACGGCGTGAGCACGCGATGCTCGGCGTCCGTGCCGCGCAAGGCGTCGAGGAACGCGCGCCGCGCCGCGGTCATGCGCTCGGCGCGTTCGGTCGTCGTGGCGAGCGCACGCTCGATCGCGAGCGCGTTCGCCGCGGCGAGGGCCGGACTCTGCGTGCCCGGTCGCAGGCCGTGCTCCTGTCCTCCGCCGCGCAGCAACGGCCTCAGCAGCCCGCGCAGGCCATGACCGAGCAGCACGCCATGTCCGCGCAGGCCGCCGGCTTTGTGCGGCGACAGCGCCACGATCGCGCCCGAGGCGACGACGGGCGCGAGCGCGATCCTGCCCAACGTCTGCGCCGCGTCGACGAAGAGCGGCACCGCCAGGCGGTGGCTCAGCGACGCCGCCTCGGCCACGGGCTGCAGCGTGCCGAGTTCGCTCTGCGCATGCATGAGGCAGAGCAGGCCCGCGCGCGACGCGGGCTCGGCGACGATCGTGGTGCCGTCCGCACGCACACCCCAGGTCTCGGTCCCGCGCAGCTGCGCCGGTTCCCAGACGGCGGGATGTTCGATCGGTGCAAGCACTACAGGATTCTCCCGATCACCGAGGCCGGTCACGGCCAAGTTGGCAGCCTCGGTGCCGCCGCTCGTGAAGACCACGTCGACCGCCGCGACGCCGAACGCGGCGGCGATGCGGGCTCGCGCGTCCTCGAGCACGTGGCGGGCGCGGCGACCCGCCGCGTGTACGCTGGCCGGGTTGCCCGGACAGCTGCGCTCGACCTCGAGGAAGCAGGCCAGCACCTCGGGATCGGCGGGACCACCGGCGTTGTGGTCACAGAAGATGCCACCCTTCGCGCTGCCCGTCTCGCGGTTCACTGCAGCACGCGCTCGTACAGCTCGACGTAGCGAGCGACCACGCGGTCGGTCCCGAACAGTTCGACGGTGCGGGCGCGCGCGGCGCCCGCGAGGTGCCGGTGCAGGTCCGGGTCTTGCAGGATCTGCAGCGCGGCGTGCGCGAGCGCGTCGGGGTCGCCGAACGGAGTCAGTCGTCCCGTGTCGCCGAGCACCTCGCTGACGCCGCCGACGGCGGTGCTCACGCACGGCACGCCGCAGCCCATCGCCTCGAGCATCGACAGGCCGAAGCTCTCGGTCTCCGACGCGGACAGGAACAGGTCCGCCTGCGGCAGCACCTGTTCGAGGTTCTCCTGCATGCCGAGCAGTTCGACCTTGTGCTCGCAACCGAGGTCGTTGGCGACCGCCATCGCGTGGTCGCGGTCGGGGCCGTCCCCGAGCAGCAACAGGCGCGCCGGAACCTCGCGCAGGATCGCGGCGAAGGCGCGGATGACGTCGGCGAGGCGTTTGACGGGCCGGAAGTTGGAGGCGTGCACGAGCAGACGCTCGCGGTCCGGGCGTTCGTACCAACGCGGCCCTCCGTTGGGCCGGAAGCGCTCCAGGTCGACGAAGTTCGGGATCACCTCGACGGGCTTGCGCACGCCGAACACGAGCTGCGTCTCGTCGGCCAGGTACTGGCTGACCGCCGTCACGGCGTCGGACTGCTCGAGCGCGAATCGCGTCGGCCGCATGTAGGCGCGGTCGCTGCCGACCACCGTGATGTCGGTCCCGTGCAGCGTGGTCACGAACTTGAGGCAGCCACCGCACATGCTGCGTGCCAGGTAGGCGCTGACCGCGTGCGGGATCGCGTAGTGCACGTGGAACAGGTCGACGCGCGCCTCCTCGCGCACCTCGAGCATGCGGGTGGCGAGCGCCAGGTCGTACGGCGGGTAGCGGAAGAGCGGATACGCGGAGACGGCGACCTGGTGGAAGCGCAGCCCCACCGTGCCCCGGCGCAGCCGGCTCGGCCGGTCGTAGCTCAGCAGGTGGACTTCGTGACCCTTGGCGGCCAGCGCGTGCGCCATCTCCGTGGCCACGACGCCACTGCCGCCGACGGTGGGGTAGCAGACGATGCCGATGCGCATCGTCGCATCCTACCGCCCGGGGCCAGCCGGACTCAGTACTCGCCCGCGGCCAGCGTGTGCGGCAGCTCGAGCGCGAGCAGCAGGCCACCCTGCGGATCGGCCTGGACCCTGCAGCAGCCGCCGAGCCCGGCGAGGAACTCGCAGAGCGTCACCGTGCGTTCGCGCAGGTGGCGGTCGTGCGCGGTGCCGCGGCTCTCGAGCTCGAGCACGACCGACTCGTGCTCGCGACGCGTCGTCATCACGAGCTCCTCACCGGCTTCGAGCTGCCCCAGCGCGAGCATGAGCGCACGCTGCACGGCGAACACGACCTGCCCCGGCGCACACTCGATCGGCGGCAGATCCTGGGCCAGGCGCTGCCGGACGACGATCGGCCGGCCGATCTCGGCGAGGCACCCCTGCGCGACCTGCCCGACGATGCGGTTGAGGTCGCACGCGCGCGACGCCGATGCCGAGGCCAGGAGTCCGGCGATCAGCTCCTGCAGCATCGTGGTCTCGTGCTCGAACACGTCGCTCGCGTCGTATTCCCCGTCGTCGTCGCCGAGCTGCTGCAGGCGGTAGGACTGCTCCTCGATGCGACCCAGACACTGCCCCAGCAGGTGCGTGATGCGGTCGAGGTCCGGGTCCCGATTCGTCATGGACCCGGGGGCTATCGGCGCGCCGCTCGCCCCACATTGAAGCGATCTGCACCGCGCGTTCAGGCGCCGGCGCTGGCCGCTTCTTCGGGCGGCTCGCCGGAATCGGTCGGTTCGGCGACCACCTCGCCGGGCGCCGCACCGCCGGCGACGGCCGCCTCGCCGGGCGTCGTGATGCCGACCATCGACAGGAATTCGCTCGCGAAGCTCTCGTAGTCGCGCGCGCCGTTGCTGTCCGGCGCGTGCTCGAAGATCGTGCGGCCGAAGCTCGGTGCTTCGGCCAGCTTGACGTTGTTGCGGATGCGGGACCGCGTCAACAGCGGCCCGAAGTGCGTGTCGATCTCGCGCAGCACCTCGGTGCTGAGGTTCGTGCGCGCGTCGACCATGCACGGCACGACGCAGGCGATCTTCAATTCGGGGTTCAAGCGCTTCTGCACGAGCGTGATCACCTCGAGCAGCTTCGCCATGCCCTGCAGCGACAGGTACTCGGCCTGCATCGGGATGACGACGAAGTCGGCGGCGACGAGCGCGTTGGCGCTCAGCACGCCCAGCGACGGCGGGCAGTCGAACAGCACGAAGTCGTAGGTGCCGGCCGCCGGAAAGGCGTCCAGCGCCTCGCGCAGGATCGTCTCGCGGCCGATGCGGTTGGCCAGGACCTGCTCGACGCCGGCCAGCGACGTGTCGCTCGGCACGACGAAGAGGTTGGCCAGGCCGGTCGTCTGCACGAGATCGGCGAGCGGAACGTCCTCGATCAGCAGATTCGTCAGCGTGTGGCTCTCGAGGTCCGGCCGCTTGTCGACGTGCACGGTCAGGTTCGCCTGCGGATCCATGTCGAGCATGAGCACCCGATAGCCCTTGTAGGCGAGCGCCGCGCCGAGATTGACCGTCGTCGTCGTCTTGCCGACCCCGCCCTTCTGGTTGATGACCGCGATGCGCTGCATGGTGTGCCTCCGGGCGCCGATACTGCGGTCGCGGCGCGCCGATGGCGAGCGCATTTTCCCGGAGTCGGCCCGGCCCCGGGCCGCTCACGGGCGCAGCAGCGAGCCGGGATGCCCGATCGGCACCGGCCCGTCGTGCCAGAACGACTCCGCGGCGAACACGCCCCGGCGGGCCCCGTAGAAGCGGTCGCGGACCTCGGCGCGTTCGAGCAGGTCGAGTCCCTGCACGATGTGCGATCGATCCGGCGGCGCCAGCTGGGACCGGTAGCAGCGCACGACCTCCGCCTTGGCGGCGGCGACGCTGCTGATGTCGACGAGCAGGCTCGGTTCGACGGGCAGGTTGCCCGGATACCGCAGGAACAGGCGCGGCCGATGGGGCGCACCGAGCTGCGGCTGGTGGTTGCGCAGGCCGGCCAGGAAGAACGCGCGTTCCGTGAGCTGCGCCGTGGCCGAGTGGTCGGGATGCACGTCGCGCGCGTGCGGCGCCAACAACAGGGCCGGGCGAGCCGCGCGCAGCGCCGCGACGAGCAGGTCGGTGCTCGCGTCGTCGACGCGCACGCCGGTGTCGGGCAGGCCGAGGCCGACGCGCTGCCGCACGCCGAGCCGGGCCGCCGCCGCCGCGGCTTCGGTCGCGCGTTCGGCGGCGCTGCCGCGCGAACCCATCTCGCCGCGCGTGCAGTCGAGCAGCGAGACGCCGTGACCGCTCGCGATCAGCAGCAGCAGCGTGCCCGCGGTCGCGATCTCGATGTCGTCGGGGTGCGGCCCGATCGCCAGCACGTCACAGGGTTGCAGTTGGGGCGGGTTCACAGCTCGAGCACTCCATGTTCGATCTGGAACGGATCGGCGGCCTCGATGAGGCGATCGCCGAGACCGGGCCCGTACGAGTTGAGGTACGAGATCGGTCCGAGCACACGCTCCTGCGGGCGGCTGCGCGGGCGCAGGCTGTTGCAGAGGCGCCGCAACTGCTTGACGCCGGTGCCTTCGCGGTTCTGGCGCGCATTGCGGACCTTCTGCTGCAGCCGCTCGATCTCCTCGACGCTCTTCGTGCGGGCCCGATCGAGCGCGCTCAACATCGAGGCATCGAGCGCGCCGAGACGCTGGCTGATCGCCCCGAGGTCCGTGCGCAGCCGGTTCTGCAGCGCGTCGAGCGCGTCCTCGATGGCGCTGCCTTCGCTGTTCTGCAGGAATCGTTCGGCCAGTTTCTCGGGCGGCTGATCGAGGTCCGGCAGGTCCAGCGAGAAGCGCGTCAGCAGGCGCTGCATCGACGGTTCGACGAGCGTCAGCGACGCGCGCGGCACGAACACCGGCTGCGGCACGCCGAGCAGCCGGTACAACGACGCCACGGCGCACAGGTAGGCCAGTTCGCCGGGACCGACGACGAACGCGATGGTCGGCAGGCAGGCGTCCTGCCACAGCGGGCGCAGCAGCACGCCGGGGCTCAGGTCCTGGGCGCGACCCGCGGCCTCGCCGTCGGCGAGCGGTTCGCGCTGCCCGCCCGTCAACTCGAACATCATCGTCGCCGCCGGGTCCAGCGTGACGTCGATGCCGACGTCGGCGAGGTCGTCGCACGTCTGCTTCACGGTCTCGCGGATCTCGTCGGACTTGTCCCACCACTTGATGAGCGGCTCGAACGCCTCGGGCGGCAGGTCGCGCGGTTCGATGACGAGCAGCCCGTGTTTGCCGAGCGTCTCGAACAGGATGCGCGCCTGCTGATCGCCGAGCTTCTCGTCGGGGTGCCGCGGCTTGTACATCGCCTGCACCCAGTCGCGATGTTCGCTGTTGGGCATCAGCGGATCGATCTCGGCCAGCAGCCGCTCGATCTCGCGGCCGACGCCGATCGTGCGCAGCGGCTCGTTCGTGCGCTGCAACTCGAGCCGGAAGCGCTGCACTTCCTGCGCCTGGTTGATGAGGAAGAAGCGGTTGGCCTCGTCGAGGTCGTGGTCGTCGCTGTGGTTCCAGAACAGCGGCACGACGCGCGGACCGCCCGACTCGGCGTTGATCTCGCGACACAGGCGGATCGCGGTCGCCGCCTTGTGCAGCGTGAACAGCGGGCCGCCCATGAGCCCGGGCTGCTGCCCGGTGACGACGATGTGCACCTTGGGATCGAGCAGGGCCTCGGCCGAGGCCAGCACCTCGGGCGGCGCGCCGTGGCGGTGCGCGTAGGCGCGCAGCGCCTTGACCAGCGTCTCGCGCGGCAGCAGACGCCCGGCGCCGGTCGGCGCGCGGCGCAGCAGCTCGCCCACCGAACGGGCCCGCATGCCGAGGAAACGCCCGAGGTCGCGGTCGTCCTCGAGGAACCGCTGGTGCGTCTCCGACGTGCCGAGGCGGCGGAACGAGATGTGGCGAAGCGTCGACGTCACGAGTTGCCCTGCACCGGGTTGCCCTGCACCGTGGATCGTCGCGTCGAGACGCCGCGACATTCGGCGGCAAACTGCTGCGCGGCGTGTTCGATGCGCTCGAGCCAGTCGGTGGCGGTCGGTTGGAAGCACTGCATCACACCGCGGCTCTGGTTCACGAGCGCACCGAGGCCACGTTCGTCGAAGGCCGCCGCCAGGTCGGCCACCTTGCCACCTTGCGCACCGACCCCAGGCAGCAGGAGCCAGCTGTGCGGCAGCAGTGCGCGCAACCGCGCCAGTTCCTGCGGCCACGTGGCGCCGACCACGGCGCCGACCGGCGAGTACCCCTCCGCCGTGGGCAGCCCCTCACCCCAACGTGCGACGGCGCGCGCGACGACGTCGCACAGCGGCTCGCCGCCGACGATGAGGTCCTGGAAGTCGCGCGCCCCGGGGTTGCTCGTGCGCACGAGCACGAACACGGCCTTGCCGCCGCCGTCGGGCCGGCAGGCGGCGAGGAAGGGCTGCACCGAGTCCGCGCCGAGGTAGGGGTGCAGCGTGACGGCGTCGGCGATGCCGAAGTGACCTTCGGCGTAGGCCTCGGCCGTGCTGCCGATGTCGCCGCGCTTGACGTCGCCGAGCACGAGCAGGCCGTGCCGTCGGGCCATGGCACACACTTGTTCGTAGGCCGCGTAACCCGGCGAACCGAAGCACTCGAAGAACGCGACGTTGGGCTTCACGCACGGCGCGTGGCGCGCGATGACGGGCAGGGACAGCCGGTAGAACTCGACGATTCGCTGCACCGCGCCGGCCCCCGGCAAGACCGTCGCGGGCAAGGCCGGCAACCGCGGATCCAGACCGATGACGACCGGGGCCTCACCGCCGAGAACGCGCTCGGCGAGTTGCGCGACGAAGCTTGGCATTCGGCTGCAAGACTAGCCCCGATTCACGGTGGCGCGAGATGCGCTCGTCTGATTCTCTTGCGCCTCCCGATCGCGTCCCTCGCTCCAGCGGGCGCTCGAGCGAGAACGAACTCAAGTGAGGCAGACCCCATGGTTGTGATCTTCGTGCCCAAGGAAACGGCCGACGGCGAGACCCGTGTCGCGGCGGTGCCCGAGACGGTCAAGGGCCTGACCAAGCTCGGCCTGCAGGTGCAGGTCGAGCGCGCCGCGGGCACCGCTGCGGGCTTTCCCGACGCCGACTACGAAACGGCGGGCGCGGCGCTCGTCGATGCGGCGCAACGGCGCAGCGCCGACATCGTGCTGGGCATCCAGGTGCCGTCGGGCGAACAGGCGTCGAGCCAGAAGGCCGGCTCCGTGCTCATCTGCACGCTGACGCCCGGCACGAATCTGGAGGTCGTGAAGGCCCTGCGCGACGCGAAGGTGACGGCGATGGGCATGGAGTTCATGCCGCGCATCACGCGCTCGCAGAAGATGGACGTGCTCAGTTCGCAGTCGACGTGCAGCGGCTACCAGGCGGTGCTGCTGGCGGCCGTGCACCTGCCCAAGATGTTCCCGCTCATGATGACGGCGGCCGGCACGCTGACGCCGGCGCGCGTGTTGGTGCTGGGCGCCGGCGTCGCGGGCCTGCAGGCGATCTCGACCGCGCGCAAGCTCGGCGCGATCGTCGAGGGCAACGACATCCGCCCCGCCGTCAAGGAACAGGTCGAATCGCTCGGTGCGAAGTTCGTCGACACCGGGGCGCCCCCCGACGCCGAGACCAAGGGCGGCTACGCGAAGGAGACCACGCAGGAGTTCCTGCAGAAGCAGCGCGAGATCCTGACCCGCCACATCGGTCAGGCCGACGTGTTGATCACGACGGCACTCGTGCCCGGCAAGAAGGCACCCGTGCTCGTCACCGCCGAGATGCGGCGTGCGATGAAGCCCGGTTCGGTGATCGTCGACATGGCGGCGGGCCAGGGTGGCAACGTCGAGGGCACGAAGCCCGGCGAACGCGCCGTCGTCGACGGGGTGACGATCATCGGCGACACCAACCTGGCCGCCCAGGTCGCGAGCGACGCCTCGCGCATGTACGCGCGCAACGTGTTGGGCTTCCTCGGCGAGTTCGTCAAGGACGGCGCCGTCAACCTGAACTTCGACAACGAGATCCTCGCGGCCGTGACGATCGTGCACGACGGTGTCATCCGTCACGAACCGACCGGGCAGGCGCTGGCCGCGATGGGGAGCTGACCAAATGGAAGCGTACTTCTTGTTCATCTTCGTGTTCGTGATCGCCGCGCTGCTCGGCTTCGAATTGATCACGAAAGTGCCGCCGACGCTGCACACCCCGCTCATGTCCGGTTCCAACGCGATCTCGGGCATCACGATCGTCGGTGCGATCGCCTGTGCCCGCGCCGGCGAAGGCTTCCTGTCGCAGGCCATCGCCTTCCTCGCCATCGTCTTCGCGATGATCAACGTCGTCGGCGGCTACATGGTCACGGACCGCATGCTCGGCTCGTTCAAGAAGAAGGGGAAGTAGCGTGATCTACCTCTATCTGCTGGCGACCCTGCTGTTCGTCTTCGGCATCAAGCGACTCACCAGCATCAAGACCTGCCTGCAGGGCAACCGCCTGTCCGAGCTCGGCATGCTCTGCGCGATCGTGGCGGTGCTGCTGATCGGCGGCGGCGGCGGCTGGACCTTCAACTGGGTCGTCGTGATCGCCGGCATCCTGGTCGGTTCGGGCATCGGCCTCGTGATCGCCAAACGCACGCCGACCACGCAGATGCCCGAGATGGTCGCCGCGCTGAACGGCTTCGGCGGCGTCGCCTCGGCGCTCGTCGCGATGGCCGAGCTGCTGCTCAACCACATGCTGAAGAAGGACGGCTTCGCGCTCGCCGATCTCGGCGTCGTGCCCGCGATCGCCAACCCGGCGACGATCATCGTCGGCATGGTCACGTTGACGGGCAGCTTCGTCGCCTACGGCAAGCTGGCCGGCAAGAAGCTGTCGCACCCGCTGCAGGCCGGCGCGCGGCACGCCCTGCACGCCGCGCTGGGGCTCGGAGCGATCGCCTGCGCGACTTGGCTCGTGATGACCGGCAGCCATCTGCAGATGACCTTCGCGGTGATCCTGCTGGCGCTCGTCGCCGCGACGCTCGGCGTGTTCCTCGTCATGCCGATCGGCGGCGCCGACATGCCCGTCGTCGTCTCGCTGCTCAACAGCTACTCGGGCATCGCTGCCGCGTTCGCGGGCTTCGTCATCGGCAATCCGCTGCTCGTGGTCGTGGGTGCGCTCGTCGGCACGTCGGGCCTGATCCTGACGCAGATCATGTGCAAGGCGATGAACCGTTCGCTGGGCAACGTGCTGCTCGGCGGCATGGGCGAGGAGTCGGTCGCCAAGGACGCGAAGGACTACAAGTCGACCAAGTCGGCCGGTCCCGAAGAGGTCGCGATGCTGCTCGACGGCGCGTCGTCGGTGATCTTCGTGCCCGGCTACGGGCTCGCCGTGGCCCAGGCGCAGCACGTCATCAAGGACCTCGGGGACCTGTTGCAGAAGCGCGGCGCGACCGTTCGCTACGCCATCCATCCGGTCGCCGGTCGCATGCCGGGCCACATGAACGTGCTGCTGGCCGAGTCGGACGTGCCCTACGAGCAGCTGTGGGAGATGGATCGCATCAACAGCGACTTCAAGAACACCGACGTCGTCATCGTCGTCGGCGCCAACGACGTCGTGAATCCGGCGGCGCGCGAGAACACGGGACCGATCGCCGGCATGCCGATCCTCGACGTCGACCAGGCGCGCACGGTCGTGGTCATCAAGCGCTCGCTGTCGCCGGGCTACGCGGGCATCAAGAACCCGCTGTTCGAGATGGACAACTGCCTGATGGTGTTCCTCGACGCCAAGGAGGCGCTCGAGGGCATCGTCAAGGAAGTCAAGGAACTCAAGTAGCGCGCGGCCGCGCCGTCGCTCAGGCCCTGCCCGACGGCGTCGGCGCCTTGACCGGTTCTTCGGTGGACACGGCCGGCAGCGCGGCGAGTGCCTGCAGCGACGCGTCGACGAGTCGCTGCGGCACGTCGCCGACGAGCCAGCGCACGGGCGCGCGACCGAGGCTCTGGCCCAGGTCCGCATCCTCGGCGTCCGGATAGAGCACCGGCTCCTCGGGCACGCCGAACGCGAGCGGCGGCAGGTCGCCATCGGGGTGCGACTGGTGCACCTTGGCGAGCAGCGCCGACAGGTCGACACCGCGCAGCAGCAGCACCTCCCACGGCCGTTCGTCGAGCCGGCGCGCGAACAGCTCCTGCAGCGCGAGCACGTGGCGGCAGGGCTTCTCCTGCAGATCGCACGAGCAGCCGAACGTCACGCTGCGCGTGTCGGGGAACAGCGGCTCGCCGACGATGCGCGCGACGAGGCGGTCGAACGAGCGCGGCACGCGACCGTCCTGCAGCGCCTCGACGATCGACTTGCTGCGCCGCAACACGCGCACGAGCGTCGACCAGTCCTTCTGCGGCAGCGTGCGGATCTGCAGGCTGACCTCGTGGATCGAGCCCATCGACCCCTCCATCTCGGCGTGGATCGAACCGGCGCGCACGCGCATCATCGACTTGCGGATGCTCGGCAGCGCTTCGAGAGCGGCGGCCAGGCGCGCGTCGTCGATGCCGCGCGTCGCCTCGCGCCGCCACCGTTCGCCGAGCGAGATGGACTTGCGGTCGATCACGCCAGGGCCTCCTTGCGATCGAGGGTCAGCAGGCGCTTCAGCTCGTCGTTGCTGAGTTCGGTGATCCAGGTCTCGCCCGCGGCGAGCAGGCTGTCGGCGACCTCGCGCTTGCGCTCGAGCATCTGCTGGATGCGCTCCTCGAGCGTGCCGTTGCAGACGAACTTGTGCACGAAGACGTTGCGCTGCTGGCCGATGCGGAACGCGCGGTCCGTCGCCTGGTCCTCGACGGCCGGATTCCACCAGCGGTCGAAGTGGAAGACGCGGTTGGCCGCGGTCAGGTTGAGGCCCGTGCCACCCGCCTTCAGCGACAGCACGAAGACCTTGGGCCCGTCGGGCCGCGACTCCTGGAAGTCGGTGACCATCTGGTCGCGTTCCTTCTGCGGCACGCCGCCGTGCAGGAACAGGACCGGCTGGCCGAGCACGTTCTCGAGCTGCGTCTTGAGCAGCGAGCCCATCTCCTTGAACTGGGTGAACACGAGGCTGCGGTCGCCCTCTTCGATGGCCTCCTCGATCATCTCGGTGAGCAGGTCGAGTTTGCCCGAACGGCTCGGCAGGGAGCTGCCGTCCATGAGGTAGTGCGTCGGGTGGTTGCAGACCTGCTTCAGGCGCAGCAGCGTCGTCAGGATCGCGCCGCGTCGCTGGATGCCCTCGGCCGCCTTCTCGACCTCCTGCAGGCCCTTGCGCACGACGGACTCGTAGAGGATCGCCTGCTCGCGCGTCAGCGTCGCCGAGACGATCTGTTCGGACTTCTCGGGCAGGTCGGCGACGATCTCGGGGTCGGTCTTGAGGCGGCGCAGCACGAACGGGCGCACGAGGCGCGCGAGCGCCGACATCGAACCCTGCCGCCGTTGCTTGACGATCGGGTGTTCGAGCGTCTGCGTGAACTGGGTGCGCGAACCGAGCAGGCCCTCGTTGAGGAAGTCCATGATCGACCAGAGGTCGAGCGGCCGGTTCTCGAGCGGCGTGCCGGTCAGGGCCAGGCGGAAGTGACCCTTGAGCTGCCGCGCGGCCTTGGACTGGCGTGTGGCCGGGTTCTTGATGTTCTGGGCCTCGTCGAGCACGACGCCATCGAACGTCACCTCGGCCATGATCTCCTCGTCGCGCTGCAGCAGGTTGTAGCTGGTCAGCACGATGTCGTGGTTGGCGATCATGTCGCGGAACTGCTCGGCGGTCTCCGCGCGACCCTTGCCGTGGTGCATGACGACGCGCAGCGACGGCGCGAAGCGATGGATCTCGCGGCGCCAGTTGCCGAGCACGGAAACGGGGCAGACGATCAGGATGGCGCCGGCGCTGGCCGGGCGCTTGCGCCATTCGAGCATGACCGTGATGGCCTGCACGGTCTTGCCCAGGCCCATGTCGTCGGCGAGGCAGGCGCCGAAGCCCTGGTCGACGAGGAAGTGCATCCAGGCGTGCCCGCGCGCCTGGTAGGGCCGCAGCTCGCCGTGGAACTCGACGGGGATCGGCAGATCCTCGACGACACGCGCCTGCTCGAGGTTCTGCAGCAGCTTCTCGAGCCGCGGTGTGCTCGCGATCGACTCCATCGCGAGGCCGTGCAGGTGCGAGGCGCCGCCGAGGCGCAGGCGCAGCGCCTCGAAGAAGCTGATGCGCTCGCCGCCTTCCTGCATGCGCTTCTTGAAGTCGCGCAGCGCCTCGCGGTCCTTCGGCGAGAGCAGCACGGGGCGCCGGTCGATGAAGACCAGCGGCGTGCGCGCGTCGACGAGCTGCTCGAACTCCGATTGGCTCAGCTCCTGGTCGCCGATGGCGAGGCTCCACCGGAACTCGAACCACGGCCGCGGATCGCCGGTGTGGCCCGAGGCCTCGACGATGGCGACGCGGGCCGAGAGCCGCTGCATCGACTCGACGCCCGGCAGCGTGAGCTCCATGCCTTCGCTCTCGAGCAGCGGCAGGTGGTCGAGGATCTGGTCGAGCTCGGGCCGCGTCAGGCTGGCGCGGCCATCGCTCATGTTGCGCGCCCGGCGCAGCGCGGGCACCTTCTCGGAGACGCGTTCGAACGTCTGTTCGACGCGGTAGATGCTGTCCGTCGCGATCTCGTTGGGGAACGGCGACGCGGCGAGCCGCTGATGCAGGCTCTCGATCGTCTCGGTGAAGGCGACGGTCGGGACCGGGCGCACGAGCACCTGGAGCCCCCACGGCGCCCCTTCCTCGAGCGGCGTGTCGGGCACGAGGATCTCGACCACGGGCACCATCGGCGTCTGCCAGTAGTCGCGCGGCAGCCGTTCGGCCTTCTCGAAGCGCGGCTTCGCGGCGGCCGAGCGTTCGGCATCGGCGAGCACCTGGTCGAGGGCGTGGCCGACGAAGCTGACCAGGTAGTTGCGCTGCGTGACCGCGAAGACCGGGTCGTCCGGCACCGCAAAGCGCGCCGTGCAGAGCATGCCGGGCACGAGCTCGGCGATGGCCGCCAACACCCACTGCGTGTTCTTGCCCCAGTGCGGCGCGTAGCGCAGCACGCCGGGTTGCGGCGCGGGCGCGAAGTCGCCGCGCGCGATGAGCCGCATGACCAGCTGGCTCGCGGCGACGAGCGCGCGCATGCCGGGCTGCTGCTGCCGCGCGTCCAACGTGGCCAGCCACGGCACGGCGTCGCGGAGCGGCAGACCCGTCGCGGGGATCGTCCACAGCGCCGGAGCGATGCGGGCCTGCGGCCGGTCCTCCTCCTCGCGATCGTCGCCGCCGTTCGCCAGCAGGGGGCGCAACGACGCCTCCTCCGACGGGATCAGCATCTGCACGAGCACGGTGCCCGCGCGCGCCGCGAGCTCGGCCGGCAGCGCCGAAGCTGGGGCCGAAGCGCCCTCGTCGGACCACAGGGCGATCCGCGAATCGGCGGGCTGGCGCGAATGCAGGTAGGCAGCGTGCAGGTTACTGCTTCTCGGCATGCAGGGTCTGCGGGTGGACCCAGTGCTTGTCGACGGGGGTCTTGACGATGTTCATCTCGTTGTCGAGGCGCCGCGTGGCCAGGTCGGCGAGCGTGAACACGAACAGAAGCGAAAGGAACAGGAACGAGCTCAGGAAGACGATCTTGTTGATCGCCGTGTCCCACTTCATGTGCATGAAGAAGGCGATCACGAGCGATGCCTTGACCGACGCGATCGCCATCGCGATCAGCATGTTCGCCGAGCCGAAGTGGATGCGCGAAGCGCCGACCGTGAGCGCGGTCAGGATCAACAGCGCGATCAGGACGTTCACGAACATCCGCGAGCTGGAGACGTGGTGATGCCCCATCTGCAGCTCGCCGAGAGCCGGGGCGTGGCCGCCGTCGTTGTTGGTGTGCGCACTCATCACGGATGCCTGGTCAGGGGACGAGGTAGAGCAAGGGGAACAGGAAGATCCAGATCAGGTCGACGAGGTGCCAGTAGAGTCCGACCAGGTCGACGGGCAGGAAGTAGCCCGCGTGGAAGCGGCCCTTCGCCGCGCCCTTCATGATCCACAGGATCAGGCACGCACCGATGATGACGTGCAGGCCGTGGATCGCGGTCATCGTGAAGTAGATCGCGAAGAAGATGTGGCCGTGCGGCACACCGGCCATCACGCCACCGTAGTCCTTGAACCACGCGATCTGCCCCGTGGCGCCGTCGTAGCCGAGGCCGCCGAACACCGGCAGGAAGCCGTGATCGAACTTCGCCTTGTACTCGATGATCTTGATGACCATGAACATCGCGGCACCGAGCACCGTGAGCCCACAGTACATGAGCAGCTTCTTGCGCTGGCTCGTCTGCGCCGAGCGCACGCCCATGGCCATCGTCCACGAGCTGACCAGCAGCACCGTGGTGTTGAGCGCGCCGAGCTTCCAGTCGAGCTGCTGGCCGCCGACCCGGAACGTCTCCGGGTACATCTCGTGGAAGTAGAAGTAGGCGGCGAACAGGCCGCCGAAGAGCAGGATTTCCGTGGCCAGGAACAGCCAGAAACCGAGCTTCGCGGCCTGGAACTCCTGCACCGGCGTGTCGAAGTGGTGCGCCACCGTGTGGGCTTGGAACTCGGGTCCCGGCGCCGGGATGACTACCGAGTGGTGTCCGTCGTGACTCATGCGGGATCCTGTTGCGCGGTGGCTGGCTCAGCTGGGGACGCGGTTCACTGGTGGCACTGATTCATCTGGCGGGCGTACGCATCGTCTCGAGGTCGAGCGTCGAGTAGTCGTAGACCTCGGTCGTCACGATCGGCGGCTCCTCGAAGTTCTCGAGCGGCGGTGGGGTCGGTGTGTGCCACTCGAGGGTCACGCCGCCCCACTGGTTCTCCATGGCCTTCCTGCCCTGGAACAGCGAGGCGACGAGGTAGTAGACCATCAGCGCCACGCCCGATCCGAGCACCATGGCGCCGATCGTCGAGGCCTGGTGGAACGGTGCGTACTCGGGCACGTAGGTGGCGTAGCGGCGAGGCATGCCGCGGCTGCCCATGATGAACTGCGGGATGAACGTCGCGTTGAAGCCGATGAAGATCGTGACCGCCGCGATCTTGGCCAGCGTCTCGTCGTACATCACGCCGAACATCTTCGGCCACCAGTGGTGCAGGCCGGCGAAGAAGGCCAGCGCGATGGAGCCCATCATCACGTAGTGGAAGTGGGCCACGACGAAGTAGGTGTCGTGCAGGTGGATGTCGACGTTGAGCGCGCCGAGGATCACGCCCGTGAGGCCGCCGATCGCGAAGATGATCAGGAACGCCAACGTGTAGAGCATCGGCGAGTTGAGCGCGATCGAGCCCTTGTACACCGTCGCCACCCAGGAGAACTCCTTGATGGCCGTCGGGATCGCCACGAAGAAGGTCAGGAACGAGAACGCGAACAGCGCGTACGTCGACTGGCCCGACGTGAACATGTGGTGGCCCCACACGAGGAAGCTGATGATCGCGATCGCCAGCGAGCTGAACGCGATCAGCTTGTAGCCGAACAGCGGCTTGCGGCTGTGCACCGAGACCAGCTCGCTGATGATGCCGAAGGCCGGCAGCACCATGATGTAGACGGCCGGGTGCGAGTAGAACCAGAAGAAGTGCTCGAACAGCACCGGGTCGCCGCCGAGGCGCGGATCGAAGATGCCGATGTTGTAGATGCGCTCGAACGCGACGAGCAGCACCGTGATGCCGAGCACGGGCGTGGCGAGCACCTGCAGGATCGCCGTCGCGTAGAGCGCCCAGACGAACAGCGGCATGCGGAACCAGGTCATGCCCGGCGCGCGCAGCTTGTGCGTCGTGACGATGAAGTTCAGCCCCGTGAAGATCGAGCTGAAGCCGAGCATGAAGATGCCGAGCCCGATCGAGACGACCGCCTTGTTCGTGTAGAGGCTGTACGGCGCGTAGAAGGTCCAGCCGGTGTCGAAGCCACCGAGCACGATCGCGAGGATCGCCAGCGCGGTGCCGGCGCACCACAGGTAGAAGCTCAGCAGATTGAGCCGCGGCAGCGCGACGTCCTTCGCGCCGAGCATCAGCGGCAGCACCATGTTGCCGAGCGAACCGGGGATCGCCGGGATCACGAAGATGAACACCATGAAGGCGCCATGCAGCGTGAAGATCTGGTTGTAGGTCTCGTTGCTGAACAGCATGCCGTGCGGTTCCCACAGGTGCAGGCGCACGAGCAGCGCGAACAGGCCGCCGCACAGGAACGCGGACGAGACGCCGATCAGGTACATGATCCCGATGCGCTTGTGGTCGAGGGTGCCGGCCCACGACATGAAGCCGCTCGACACGTTCCAGAAGTTCTTGCGCGCGGCCGGTGCCGGCGGGTGCTGCTCGATGGTTGGGACGTTCGTGGTCATGGTTGCCTCGATTCCTCGGTGCTCAGTTCGTCTCCGCGAGCGACTTCATCAGTTCGATGATGCCCTTGATCCGGCGCTCGTCGAGGGCCTGGGTCGGCATGGCGTTGTTCTGGAAGCCAGCCGCCTTCTTGGCGTCGGGCTTGAGGATCGACTCGGTGATGTAGGCGTCGTCGACGGTGATCGTCTGCTTCTGACCGCCGACGAACACCTCGCGCTGGCCGCCCGTGATCTTGCCATCCGGGCCCTTGACGAAGAGGCCCTTCCAGCTCGGGCCCGTCATCGGCGTGCCGTTCAACGAGTGGCACGTGAAGCAGATGCGGTCGTAGAGGCTCCTGCCGCTCTTGGCGGCCGCCGCGGGCGTGCTGTCGTCCCACACGTCCCAGGGGCGCTTCTGGTAGTCGGCCTCGGAGACGACGTGCACCTTCGTGTACATCGTCGAGTGCCCTTCGCCGCAGTACTCGGCGCAGAACAGATGGTAGTCGCCGATCTCGGTCGGCTCGAACCACAGCGTCTGGTAGCGGCCGGGGATCACGTCGCGCTTGACGCGCATCGCCGGCATGTAGAACGCGTGCAGCACGTCCTTCGACTCGAGTAGGAAGCCCGCGGGCTTGTTCACCTGCAGCCACAGCTCGCCGTAGCTGACGGCCGGATCGTTCGGATAGCTGAACGTCCAGTCCCACTGCTTGGCGCTCGCCTTGTACATGTTGCGGCTCGCCTCGAAGGGCACCGTCGTCATGTCGAGGCTGCCCTTGAAGCCCCAGGCGAACATCACCATGACGATGATCAGCGGGATCACGGTCCAGACGACCTCGAGCGGCGTGTTGTGCGTGGTGTTGGACGCCGGCGGCTGGTCGAAGGTCTTGCGCCGGTACTTGATGCACGAGAACAGCAGCACGCCCGTGATCACGACGAAGAAGAAGATGCAGACCGCGTAGGTGAAGTAGAACAGCCCGTCGACGTGGTGGAACGTGCTGGCGAGCTTCTCGAGCTGCCCGAACTCGTCGATCGCCGCCGGCGCGGCGGGATTCTGGATGTAGTTGATCGCCGTCGCGGGCGGGTCCTGGATCAGTTGGGCGAACACGGGTGTCCTGGGCTGCAGATGGGCTCGATGGGCGTTGGCACAGCAGGGCTCAAGCGACGGCGGGGGCGGTGCGCCCGCGGTCCTTGCGAAGCATGAGGAGGATCATCGCGCCGATCACGACGACCGTGATCGCGCCACCGACTCGCATGATGGTCATGGCGGCGAGTGAATAGGAGCTGGTGCGGGAGTCGAAGGTCAGGCAGTTGAGCTTGACCTGGTCCCAGAAGGTGCCGAGCTTGCCTTCGCTGGCCTCGACCAGGGCAAGGCGCAGATCCTCGGCATCGAAGGCCGTGTTGACGATCGCTCGGCTCAGTTTGCCCTGCGGCGTCAGGAACAGCAGCGACGGTGGATGTGCGTACTGGTTGGTGTGCTCGGACCAGTAGTAGCGGAAGCCAACCGTCTCGGTGAGCCGCTTGATGCTGGCCTCGTCGCCGACGAGCAGGTGCCACGCCTCGTCGCCGCCGGTCTTGGTCAGCTTCGGCAGGAACGTCTGCTTGCGGGCCAGCGCCGTCTCGGGCGTCTCGCGCGGGTTGATCGACACGCTGAGCACCCGGTAGTCGGTGCCGGGTTGCAGTTCGACATCGCTGAGCGCGGCGAAGGCCGACTCCATGACCTGGCCGCACATCGCCGGGCAGCTGTAGTAGCCGAGCAACAGCACGACGGGCTGTTTGCCGGGGAACAGCTGCCGCAGCGTGTACGGATACCCGCGCTCGTCGGTGAACTGCAGGTCGGGATCGACCACCGCGCCGATGCGGTCCACCTGGGCGGCCGCCTCCTCCTTCACGACCAGCGAACGCGACGCGTTCATGCCCTCGCCCTGCGCGCGGCCGGGGCCGGCGAGTGCGAGGCAGAACAGAGCGGTGTGCAGCAGCGGTCGCATCACTTGGATCTACTTGGGGGTCAGGTCCCGGAGCACCTGATCGATGGTCTTCTTGGTCGGGTTTTCGCCGTGCAGGAACTGCATCTCGGCATCCTTGACGTCGTTGTACTCGGTCGTGGGCGCGCCGACGATCTTGTGCTCGCGCTCGGCCTGCTGCACGCGGATGAAGATCGGCAGCATGAGCCACAGGGAGAGGAACACGACGACGCTGCCGCCGACGAACCAGAGCGCCGCCGAGCGGGCGTCGATGTCGTGCTCGGGGTCGAGAGCGACCGGGGCGTGCTTGGCGCCCGGTTCGCCGTAGTGCTCTTCGCCGTGTGCTGGTTTGCCGGTTGTCATGGTCTCGTCACTCTTGGAGTCACCGATTCTCGAGTCACTGATTCTGGAAGTGAAGGCCTTCGGCCAGGCGCGGATCGCGCATGGCGATGAGGTTGGTCTTGCGCACGTTCAAGATCGTGAGCGCGGTGACGATCGCCAGCATGCCGAGGAAGCAGCCGAAGTCGGCCCAGTGTACCTGATGCAGGTACTCGCCGAACTGGTGCGAGAAGCCGGACACGCCGGCGGCGGCCTCGCCGGCACCGTGAGCGGCTTCGCCATGGCCGGCCGCCGCATGGCCGTGGTCCGCGGTCGGCAGGATCAGGTACTGCATGTCGATGCAGTGGATGACCAACATGGCGATGGCTCCAGCCGACAACGCGATGCGGTTGCGCTTCACGTGCCTCGACATGAGGAACGCGAACGGCACGAAGAAGTGGCCGACGACGAGGATCGTGCCGACAGCGCCCCAGCCGCCGTGCGCGCGCACCCAGAACCAGTGCGTCTCTTCGGGCAGGTTGGCGTACCAGATCAGCATGTACTGGCTGAAGTTCGTGTAGGTCCAGAAGACCATGAACGTGAACATCAGCTTGCCGAGGTCGTGGTAGTGCTCGACGGTCACCGCATCCCGCAGATAGCCCTGCGCGCCGAGCCACCTCGCCATGAGGATGATGAAGGCGAGGAACCCCATGAAGGCGCCCGCGAAGTACGTGAGACCGAAGATCGTGCTGAACCAGTGCGGATCCAGCGACATGATCCAGTCGAACGACGCGAACGTCAGCGACAGCGCGAACAGCAACATGCCGGGCGCCGCGAAGCGCGCCAACTTGAGGCTGATGACCGGATCGCCCTTCTCGTCCTGCTTGATCGAGTTGCTGCGGAAGAACCAGCCCAGGCCGATCCAGATCGCGAAGTAGATCGCGACGCGTACGAAGAAGAACGGCTTGTTGAGCCAGACCTGCTTGCCGGCGAGCACCGCGTCCTTGGTGAGGTCGGCCTTCGCCCAGTGCTCGTAGAGCGTGTCGAAGCCCACGAGGATGGGCACGAACAGCAACAGCATGAACGGCAGCACCCACATCGTGTTCTCGGCGAGGCGCAGCAGCGGTGCACTCCACCCGGCGCGCGTGATGTGGTGCAGCATCGTGAAGAACAGGGCGCCGAGGCAGATGCCCAGCAGCCCCATGTAGCCGACCAGGTACGAGAAGTAGAAGCTGCTGCCGCCGGTCGCCCAGGCGATGCCGATCAGGACGAGGCCGGCGCCGAGCAGACCCATCTGGGCCTTGGCGAGCTCCCCGTCCTTGATCTTCGAGGTGACGTGCGGCGCCAGTTGCTGCAGGCTCGGCGCGCTGAGGTTTGCGGTTGCAGTCATGGGAGCGCGTTACTTGCTCAGTTTCTGGAGGGCGCGGACGTAGTGCACGATGCACCAGCGATCTTCGGGACTGATGCGCGCGCCGTAGGCCGGCATGGTGCCCTTGCCGAAGGTGATCACTTCGAAGAACTCGCCGTCGGGCATCAGCGGCACGCGGTTGTCCTTGCCCTCGCCCGGCTGGAAGTGGAAGTTCGGGATCGGCGCCGGCCAGCGCCGGCCGACCAGGCCGTGGCCCTGCTTCTTGTCGTTGCCGCCCTGGCCCGAGTAGCCATGGCACACGGCGCAGTAGATGTTGAACCGTTCCTGGCCGCGCTCGAGCACGGTCTGCTGCCGGCCGAGGTGCGTGAACTTCCGGTCGAGCCGCACCGGGTTGCTCGTGACGAAGGCGTCCTTCGCGTCGCGGTTCGCGAGCGCTGGTTCGGGCAGCGAGCCGCGCGCGACGACGAGGGTCTTGTCGAACGAGTCGGCGACCGGCACGCGCATGCCGCGCTTGTCGGACCAGCCCGCGAACGAAGCTTCGGACTGTGCGCGCAGCTTCGGCTGGAAGTCCATGTCGAGCACGAGGTGCACGGGCGGCTCGCTCGAGATGCCGCCGCGCATGCAGCCGCTCAGGCCTGCGATCGACGCAGCGAGACCCAGCAGTGCTGCCTTCGTGAGGGAGGTCTTCTTGGCGTTCATGGTCAGTCCTGCACGATCTCGACGTGCTTGCCGCCGAGGCTCTCGAGGAAACGCGCCGTCTCGTGACTGTCGAACTTGGGGTCGGTCGCCTCGATCGAGAGGAAGAACCGGTCGTCGGTCGCGCGCCAGATCGTGCTGTGTTGGAAGATGGGGTGGTGCAGGCGCGGCAACCGGTTGAGGCCGAACATGCCGAACACCGCGCCGATGCCGGACAGCAGCACCATGCACTCGAACGTGATCGGGATCGTCGACGGCCAGGCGTAGGGCTCCTTGCCGGAAACCCAGATCACATAGTCGTGGCCGTTCATCCACCACATCATGAGCTGGGCCAGGCAGATCCCGGTCAGGCCGCAGCAGACGACGAGCCAGCCCAGCGGGCTCGGACCGTGGCGCAGCGCCTTGTCGAGGCCGTGCACGGGGAACGGGGTGTGGGAGTCGACGCGCGTGTAGCCGTGCGCCGTGGTCTTCTCGGCGGCCTTGTAGATCGCGGCGGCCGATTCGAACTCGGCGACGATGCCCCACTTGCCGGTGTTGCTCATGGCGCTACTCGAGACGGTGGCGTTGGACATGGCGGCGGTTCCTAGTGGGCTCCCTGGCCGGCGTGTGCGTGTTCGCCCCGGTGGCTGTGCTCATCGTGGTGGGCATGGCCGTGGTGCGGGTTTGCCTCGGGCATCACTCCCTTCACCTCGCTGATCGCGAGGATCGGCAGGAAGCGGGCGAACAGCAGGAACATCGTGAAGAACAGACCGAAGCTGCCGGCGTAGGTCAGGATGTCGACCAGCGTCGGCGTGAAGTAGCCCCAGCTCGACGGCAGGAAGTCGCGGTTGAGCGAGGTGCAGACGATGACGAAGCGCTCGAACCACATGCCGATGTTGACGAAGATCGAGATCACGAACAGCACCATCGGGTTGCGCCGCGCGCTGCGGAACCAGAAGAACTGCGGGATGAAGACGTTGCACGTGAGCATGATCCAGTACGCCCACCAGTAGGGACCGGTCGCTCGGTTGATGAAGGTGAACTGCTCGTATTCGGACCCGCTGTACCACGCGATGAAGAACTCCATCCCGTAGCCGTAGCCGACCATCATGCCGGTCAGCAGCAGGATCTTGGCGATGTTGTCGAGGTGGTTGAGCGTGATCACCTCGTGCAGGCCCAGCCACTGGCGCGCCGGGATCATCAGCGTCAGCACCATGCCGAAGCCCGAGAAGATGGCGCCCGCGACGAAGTACGGGGGGAAGATCGTCGTGTGCCAGCCGGGCACCAACGACACGGCGAAGTCGAACGACACGATCGAGTGCACCGACAGCACGAGCGGCGTGCTCAGCGCGGCGAGGATCAGGTAGGCCTTCTCGTAGTGCAGCCAGTGGCGGTTGCTGCCGTGCCAGCCCAACGAGAACAGGCCGTAGGCGCGGGCGGCGATCTTGCGGCCGGCCTTGGCGGCGCGGTCGCGGAACGTCGCCAGGTCGGGGACGAGGCCGACGAACCAGAACAGGAACGAGATCGTGAAGTAGGTGCTGACCGCGAACACGTCCCAGAGCAGCGGGCTCTTGAAGTTGGGCCACATGGCCATCTGGTTGGGCACCGGGAAGACCCAGTAGATGACCCAGATGCGGCCGACGTGGATCGCGGGGAAGATGCCCGCCGCCATGACCGCGAAGATCGTCATGGCCTCCGACGCGCGGTTGATCGACGTGCGCCACTTCTGCCGGAACAGGAAGAGGATGGCGCTGATCAGCGTGCCGGCGTGGCCGATGCCGATCCAGAACACGAAGTTGACGATCGGCCAGCCCCAGCCGACCGGGACGTTGTTGCCCCAGACGCCGATGCCCGTGAACACCAGGTAGGTGATCATCGCGCCGAGATTCAGCAGCAGGCAGACGGCGACGCCGAACATCAGGTACCAACCGCGCGGCGTCTTCCTCTCGGCGACACCCGCGATGAGGTTGGTGACCGACGCGAAGTCGTTCTTGCCTTCGACGAGCGGGGCCCGACGCAGCGGGTTCTCCGGCTCGTCGACAACTTGCAGCTTGGCAACCTGTGTGGCGGTCATCGGATCAGGCCAGCTCGGTTTGGAGTTCGGGGTTGGGGTTGCGAACGCGACCGAGGTAGGTCGTGCGTGGCTTCGTGTTCAG
>DASUFY010000199.1:0-20652 GCA_036274315.1 Planctomycetota bacterium
GCGGTCGTGGCTGACGAGCACGGTCGGCGCCTGCAGACCCTGCACGAATGCTTCGAGGTCGTCGAGGCCATCGATGTCGAGGTCGTTGGTCGGTTCGTCGAGCAGGTACGCGTCGTAGCGCGACAGCAGCAGCGCCGCGAGACCGGCGCGCGCCGCCTGGCCGCCGGACAGCGCCGTCGCCGGCATTTCGAGGTCGACGGCCAGGCCGAGGTCGGCTGTGACCGCGGCGATGCGTTCGTCGAGGTCGGCGCCGCCGAGGTGGAGCCAGCGATCGAGCGCCAGGGAATAGCGGTCGTCGGCACCGGCCACACCTTCGCCGAGCTCGTGGGCCGCCGCCTGCATCGCCGTGTCGGCGGCCGTGACGCCGGTGCGGCGGCGCAGCAGGTTGCGCACGCTCTCGCCCGCGATGCGTTCGGGTTCCTGCGCCAGGTACCCGAGCGTGCCGGTGCCGGGCGAGACGGTCACGGTGCCCGCGTCGGGCGCCCGCAGCCCGGCCAGCAGGCGCAACAACGTCGACTTGCCCGAACCGTTCGGGCCGACGAGACCGACGATGTCGCCCGGAGCGACGACGAGGTCGAGGCCCGTGAACAGCTCGCGGCTGCCGTAGGCCGCGGCGAGGCCGCGCGCGTGCAAGGTGACGGTCATCGGCTGCGGACGATCGCCGCGGCCGGAACGCACGTCAATGTGCGGAACCGGCCCGTCGAGGGCTCGATGCCGAACTCGGGCGGGAAATCCCGGAAGCAGCGGCTACTCCTGCGACCCACACGACTACATGCCGGTGGAGCGGTCGCCAACACACCCCAACCAAGGGAGAGACGAATGCTTGCCCACTCGCTGTTGTTCTGCGCGGCCGTCCTGGCCGCACCGTCGCCGGTGTCGAACGGCGACCCCGACCTGTCGATCGCGATCCTGCCGGCCGCCGTCGAGTTCCAGGTCACGGGCCCCGAAGAGGCCTTCGTCGGCGTGGCGATCGCCTCGCTGCAGCCGGACCTCGTGCACTACCTGGTCGGCCTGCCGCCGCTGCTCGCCGACTTCGTCGTGCTCGATTTCGGGCTCGGCGACGCCGAACACGGCTACACCGCTACCGTCTTGCGGTCGCTGCTTCCGGGCGGCGTGACGATCTACGCACAGGGCGTCGCGCTCGACAGCACCGGGCTGCGCTCGTCGCGCGTCGGCGAGTTCCGGCTGCCGAGGTGACGCGCGGCACCACGCCGAGGCCCGCGCCCCGTTTTCCTCCTCGCCGGGGAAGAAGCTGGGCGCAGCCCGCCGCGCGACTACCATGCCGCGATGGCGCGAACCCGCTTGCTGCTGCTGGTTGCCTGCTCGCTGCTGACCGCGCCGGGTCGCGGCCAGGAGCCCGTCGGCGGCGAGGTCGGACGCCAGCTCGAAGCGCTGCGCAAGAAGAACGAGGAGCTCGAAGAGCGTCTCGAGGCGATCGAGTCCGCGCCGAGCAGCGACCAGGCGGGCAACGGGCTGCAGGCGCACTACGGCGACATCACGGCGTCGTTCAAGGTGTTCGGCGACGTCGGTCTCGAGTACCGCAATCCCGAAGAGGCCGGCAACGCCCACACGAACTTCTTCCTCGGCTCGGTCGACTTCTTCGCCAACGTGCAGATGGGCGATCACTTCCGCATCCTGTCGGAGACCGTGCTCGAGGCTCGCGGCACCGAGACCGTCTTCGCCGACCAGGAACGGCTCTGGGCGATGTGGACGTTCAGCGACAGCCTCTACTTCAAGCTCGGCACGGAACACTCACCGATCTCGCGCTGGAACCAGCTCTACCACCACGGCCGCTGGCTCGAGACGTCGATCAGCCGGCCGCTGCTGGCCGCGTTCGAGGGCGACGGCGGCATCCTGCCGATGCACGAAACGGGGCTCGAGATGGGTGGGCGCCTGCAGTCGGGTGCGGGCGGTTTCGAGTGGTTCACCGCGGTCTCCAACGGCCGCGGCCTCGAGCCCAACAACAAGCAGCGCACGGCCGATCGCAACGACAGCAAGAAGATCGACGCCGGGCTGGCGTTCCTGCCGAACGCGGTGCCCGACCTGCGGTTCGGCACCGCGTTCACCTACGACGAGATCCCGCCGGATCCGACGTCGGTGGTCGCGGGGCGCGGGCTCTCGATCCGCGAGTTCCTCGCGACGGCCCACGCGCAGTATCGATCGGGTCCGTTCGAGATGCTCGGCGAGTTCGCGTGGATCGAGCACGATGCGAGGGAGCTCTCCTCGACGTTCCACCACAACGCCGGCTACATGCAGGTCGCGCTTCGTGCCGGCGAGCTGACGCCGTACGCGCGCATGGACTACCGCGACATGGAACGGAACGACCCGTTCTATCTCGGGCGGAACCGCGACCTCGACATCGTGCGCCCCGTGGCCGGTGTGCGCTACGACCCTTCGGCGACGCTCGCGGCCAAGCTCGAGGTCACCTACGGACAGGAAGAACAGCGCGGCGCCGGCGGTGTCGTCGACAGGGATGTGCTGACCCTCGCCCTTCAAGTATCGTGGGTGCTGTGATGCATGCGCCACTCATGACTCGCCTCGCGATGCTCACGATGTTGCTGCTCGGCGTCGAGCCAGGCCTGGCGCAGGAAGTGCCCGAGAAGCCCGCACCCGAGAAGCCGGCACCCGAGCCGCCGGCACCCGAGCAGCCGGCCCCGGCGAAGGTCGAACTCGCGATCATCGTCAACGCCAAGAACCCGACCAAGGACCTGAGTTCGGTCCACCTGCGGCTGGTCTGCAAGCTCGAGACGCAGTTCTGGAGCAACAACGAACGCGTGCAGCTCGGTCTGCGCCCCGGCGACACGCCCGAGATGAAGATCCTGTGCGAGCACGTCTATGGCATGACGCAGGACGAGCTCAGCAAGTACTGGACGGGACGTCTGTTCCGCGGCCAGATCCCGGCGGAACCGGCGATCCTGCGCTCGTCCGATGCCGCGATCCGGTTCGTGAAGCGCAGCGCGGGCGCGCTCTCGGTGATTCCGGCGACGGAGATCGCCAAGGTGCCGAAGGAGGTGCGCGTGCTGACGATCGACGGCAAGCTGCCCGGCCAGCCCGGCTACGCGCTCGAGGGTGTGGTGCAGCCGCCGCCCGAACCGCGCAATGCGATGCCGGTGCCCGACGGTTCGTGAGCCGCGCCGCCCATCGGGCAGGGTGGCTCAGCCGCCCTGGCGCCTCGTGTGGCGGATGCACAGCGTGCCGTCGAACGACGTCGAGACGATGTTCGCTGCGGTGCCGCCGGCTGACACGCCGGTGATCGGCCCGACGTGGTCGCGCAGCGCGAGCGTCAGGCGGCCCGTGGTGGTGTCCCAGACGCGCAGCGTGCCGTCGAGCGAGCCGGAGACCAGCCTCGTGCCGTCGGGCAGGAAGCGCAGCGAGTTGACGCGCTTCTCGTGTCCGGTCAGCACGTTCGCGGTCGCCGAGCCGGGCGCGAACAGCCGGATCGAACCGTCCTCGTAACCGGCGGCGAGCGCGCCCCCGCTCGGGGCGTACGCGAGCGAGAGCACGCGCACGCCCTCGCCGGCGAGCACGCGGACCTCGTTGCCCGTCGCGAGCTCGCGGCAGTGGATCGTGCCGTCGGGGGTTCCCAGCGCGACCGTCGCGCCGTCGCCGGCCATGGCGAGCGCGGTGACGCCTGGGTCCTGGATCCAGGCTTCGCGGCGCGCGGTGAGCTTCGCTGCGTCCCACGCGAGCACGGTGCCGTCCTCGGCGGCCGAGACGAGCGTGTTGCCGTCGGGGGTCCACGCGATCGCGGTCACGGAGACGTCGTGGCCCTGCATCGGCTCGCCGAGTCGGCCGGTCGTCACGTCGCCGATGCGCACGCTGACCTCCTGTCGGAAGGCCGCTGCGAACCGCCGGCCGTCGGGTGCGAACGCGAGTGCTGTGACCGAGTCGTTCTCGGGCCCCGGCAGCTGTCGCTCGAGCGCGCCCGTCTCGGCGTCGACGACGTCGACCGTGCCCGAGCGCGAGGCGCTGACCACGACCCTGGAACCGTCGCGACTGCAGTCGACGGCCGTGAAGAACGAATGGACCGGCGCGCGGTAGGTGACCGTGGCGCGGTTGTGCAGCACGTCCCAGACCCGCACCGTGCCGTCGGCGCTGCCCGAGGCGAGCGTGGTGCCCGCGGCGAACTGCACGCAGTTCACGGGCTGCTCGTGGCCGATCAGCACCACGGCCGCGCTGCTGTCGGTGGTGCTCCAGATCCGGACGGTCTTGTCGAAGGAGGCCGAGGCGAGCAGCGTGCCGTCGCGATCGAAGGCCAGCGCGTACACGGCGCCGCGATGACCGATCAGCGGCTCGAGCGGGCGCTCCGAAGGCCCCGCGAAACGCAGCACCGAACCGTCCTCGAGTCCGACCGCGACCAGCAGCTCGGGCTGCAGCGCGATCGCCAGCGAACGCACGGGGCTCGCGACGTGCAGCGCGTTGCCCTGCTTCTGCCGTTCGGCGACGTTCCAGATCTCGATCGTGCCGTCCTCGGAGCCGGACACCAGACGCGAGCCGTCGGCGGAGAACGCGAGGGCCCGCAGATCGTCCGCGTGACGGCCGAGCTCGCCGAGGTCCCGGATCGCGCCGAGATCGACGAGGTGGATCGAGAAGTCCGGCGCGCCGATCGCGGCCTGGTCCCCGCGCGGCGACACGGCGGCCGCGAACAGCGCCGGCACCTGCAGCGGCACCTGGAAGTCGAGCCTGCCCGACGCCGCGTCCCAGATCCGGACCCTGGCATCGCGTTGCCGGCCGATGGCGACCACACGCTCGCCACCGTCGAGGAACGCCACCTCGGGCACGCTGTCGCGCATCTCGACGTCGCTGCGCTCGAGCTGGGCCTGGACCTCGCGATGCGTCGTGAGGTCCCAGACCTTCACGGTGCCGTTGGCCGAACTCGACACGAGGTGCGCGCCCGCTGGGTCGATCGCCAGTTCGCGGACCCCGCCGCCCCCGGGCTCGAGCACGGCGATGCTCGCGTCGGCACTCAGCGACAGGTGATTCCACTCCCAGCCGCGCAGCTCGGGTACGCATTGGGCGAGGTAGCGTTTGGTCTCCGCGGTCTCGCCGGCCGCGAGGCTGGCGCTCGCCGCCATCACGTTGGCGAGGTAGCCCTCTTCGTTGGCCTTCTGCAGGCTGGCGAGCGCCTTGTTGCGCTCGTCGTGTGCGAGCTGCTGTTGCACGGCGATCGCGGCGGCCTTCTGGCTCTGCGTCCACGCGAGGCCCGCGAGGCCGACGATCGACACGAACACGAGCGACGCGAGCGCGGCCGAGAACCCCCGGTTGCGGCGCACCCACTTGAAGAACTCCGCGACCGCGCCCGATTGGTAGGCGTGCACGACGCGGTTCTCGAGGTAGGCCTGCAGGTCGGCACCCATCGCGACCATGCTCGGGTAGCGGTCCTCGGGCGAACGTTCCATCGCCCGTTCGCAGATGGCGACGAGTTCGGCCGGGACCTTGGGATCCAGTCGGGTCACCGCGATCGGCGGGCCCTCGATGACCGCGCGCACGACGCTGAGCGCGGTGGTGCGCGGCACCTCCTCGTACGGGCGCTTGCCGGTCAGCAGGTGGTAGAGGATCGCGCCGACCGCATAGACGTCGGACTGTGGTCCGATGGTCTCGAGCTCGCCGGCGGCCTGCTCGGGCGGCATGTAGTACGGAGTGCCGAGGATGGCGCCGGCCTGGGTGCGCGATCCCGGATCCGACTCGACGGCCTGGCCGTGGCGGTCGGTCTGCACGAACGAGGCGACCGAGTTGGCGAGCAGGCGCCGTCGTTGCGCCTCCCCGTCGGGCTTGCCGAGCACACGCGCCAGGCCCCAGTCCATGGCGTAGGTCTCGCCGAACTGGCCGACCATGATGTTCTCGGGCTTGAGGTCGCGATGCACGACCCCCTTGGTGTGTGCGTAGGCCATCGTCTCGCACACGCGATGCAGCACGTTGAGGGCGCGCGTCAGGCTCCAGCCGTCTTCGCCGCTGCGGGACTTGTTGATGATCTCGCCGAGATCGCGGCCCTTGACGAGCCGCATCGTGAAGTAGACGCGGCCGCCCTTGTCGACGCCGAGTTCGTGCACGGGCACGACGCCGGGGTGATCGAGCTGGCCCGTGATCTGCGCTTCTTCGAGGAACCGGCTGAGACGGATCTCGGCCGTCGAGCCATCGTCGATGCGCAGCTCTTCCTCGCCGAGGATCACCTTCATGGCCAGCGCGCGGTGCAGGTCGGTGTCCCAGACCTTGAGGATCGCACCCATGCCGCCGCGCGCGATCTCGCCCTCGAGCCGGTAGCGCGAGGGCTGGGGTTCGTTGCTGCTGCCCCGGCCGTGGCTGGGCGGGCGGTTCTGTTCGTCGCGGCCGGTCAGCTTCTCGAGGCGCGGGATCACCTTGGTCTTCGGATCCGGCGTGCGCGTCGCGTGCAGTCGGCGCAGTTCGGGCGCCAGCGCCTGGTGTTCGGCGCAGAACGCCTCGAAGTCGACGCGCTCGGGGCCGGCGTTGCGGGCGATGTAGTCGCGGTACAGCGACTCGACGTCGTCGGATCTCGGTTCGTGCGGTGACATGTCCGTCGGTGCGAGGTCTTCTGGGATCGAGTCTAGCCCAATGCGAAGTCGGGCCCGCGGAGGTTTCTGCGGCGCCGTGCAGTTCGTCGTGGGTGCTCAGTGGAAGCTGCGCGTCGCCGTGCCCTCGCTCGCGAACGCCAGCTCCGGTGCCCACAGCTCGTCCGCGACGAGGTGCACGACCGCACCCTCCGACTGGATCCTGCCGCCGACGCCGAGCAGCACCGCGGTGCGCGCGAGCACGACGAAACGCTCGAACACCTGCCGCCAGACGACGAGGTTGACGAAACCGGTCTCGTCCTCGAGCGTGTAGAACGTCACACCTGACGCGGTGCCCGGCTGCTGCCGGCAGATGACGAGGCCGACGTAGCGCGCGCGGCGCCCGTCGGCGAACCGGTTGAGCGCCTCGGCGGTCGGCAGCCCCAGCCGGTCGAGCTCGGGTCGCAGCGACCGCAGCGGGTGGCCGCGCGTCGAATGGTGGCTGCGGCGGTAGTCCCACTGCACGTGCTCGGCAGCGGTCAGCGGCGCGAAGTGCGGCCGGTCTTCGGGTTCGCTCATCGGCAGGCTCGCGGGCGGCGGCGGCGCGTTGCGCGCGGCCCACAGCGCGTCGCGCCGCGACAGGCCGAAGCTCTCGAACGCACCGGCCTCGGCCAGCTTGACGAGTGCCGGTGGACCGAGCCGGCTCCTGCCGACGAAGTCGTCGAAGTCCACGAACGGCCCGCGCGCCGCCGCGAGCAGGTCGCGTTCGCGCACGCCGAGTCCCTTCACGTAGCGGCAGCCCATGCGCACCGCGAGGTCGCCGGTCTCGTCGTCGCGTTCGAGCGTGCACGGCCAGCGGCTGTAGCGCACGTCGATCGGCCGCACCGCGATGCCGTGGCGCTTGCCGTCGTCGACGATCGTCGCCGGCGAGTAGAAGCCCATCGGCTGCGCGTTGAGCAGGCCGCACGTGAACGCCGCCGGATGGTGCCGCCGTAGCCACGCGGTGACGTAGGTGATCAACGCGAAGCTCGCCGCGTGCGACTCGGGGAAGCCGTACTCGCCGAAGCCGAGGATCTGCGAGAACACGCGCTCGGCGAACTCGGCCGGGATGCCGTTCTGCACCATGCGCCCGATCAGCTTCTCGCGGTGCCGTTCGATGCAGCCCTGCGAGCGCCACGCCGCCATGTCGCGCCGCAGCTGGTCTGCTTCGCCCGGCGTGTAGCCGCCGGCGAGCACCGCGATCTTCATGACCTGCTCCTGGAAGATCGGCACGCCGAGCGTCTTCTTCAGCACCTGCTCGAGGCACGGATGCGGGTACTCGGCCTGCTCCTCGCCGGCCCGCCGCTGCAGGTACGGATGCACCATGTCGCCCTGGATCGGGCCCGGCCGAACGATCGCGACCTCGATGACGAGGTCGTAGAACGTGCGCGGCTGCAGGCGCGGCAGCATCGACATCTGCGCGCGGCTCTCGATCTGGAACACGCCGACCGTGTCGCCGCGCGAGATCTGCTCGTAGGTCGCCGCGTCCTCCTTGGGCACGGTCGCCATCGAGAGGTCCTTGCCCTCGTGCTCGCGCAGCAGATCGAAGCAGCCGTGGATGTGCGTCAACGCGCCGAGGCCGAGCAGGTCGACCTTGAACAGCCCGAGCTCCTCGACCGCGTACTTGTCCCACTGGATCACGGTGCGGCCCGGCATCGTCGCGGGCTCGATCGGCACGAGCGTGTCGACCGGTTCGCTGCCGAGCAGGAAGCCGCCCGGGTGGATCGACAGGTGGCGCGGGAAGTCCTCGATCTGCAGCACGAGTTCGAGCAGGTGTTCGTGCACCCGCGAGACGCCGTCGAAGCCCGCGTGCACGAGCGCACCGTGGTCCATGGTCGCGAAGCGGCTGCCGAGCAGCTTGCTCATGCGATCGAGCGTCGTCGCCGACAGGCCGAGCGCCTTGCCGACGTCGCGCACGGCCGAACGCGCGCGGTAGCGGATCACGTTGGCGACCATCGCCGCGTGGCGCCGGCCGTAGCGTTCGTAGACCCACTGGATGACCTCCTCGCGCCGTTCGTGTTCGATGTCGAGGTCGATGTCGGGCGGTTCGGCGCGTTCGCGACTCAGGAAGCGTTCGAACAGCAGGTCGATGCGCGACGGATCGACGGCGGTGACGCCGAGGCAGTAGCAGACGGCGCTGTTGGCGGCGCTGCCGCGGCCCTGGCACAGGATGTCGTGCGCGCGGCAGAAGCGCACGATCTCGTGCATGGTCAGGAAGTAGCCGCCGTAGTCGAGCTCTTCGATGAGCAGCAGCTCGCGGTGGATCTGCGTCGCCACGGCCTCGGGCACGCCGCCGGGGTAACGTTCGGCAGCGCCGCGCATCGTCAGCTCGCGCAGCCAGTCGCTGGTCGTCGTACCCGACGGCAGCTTCTCGAGCGGGTAGCGGTAGCGCAGTTCGCCGAGCGAGAACGTGCATCGTTCGGCGATCGCGCGCGTGCGCATGAGCGCCCCGGGATCGTCGGCGAACAGCCGCTGCATCACGAAGCCGGTCTTGAGGTCGTGCTCGGCGTTGGCGCACAACCGCGTGCCTGCGGTGTCGAGCGTGACGCCGTGCCGGATGCAGGTCAGCACGTCCTGCAGCCGCTGCCGTTCGGCGTGGTGGTAGAGCACCTCGTTGCCGCCCGCGACCTGGACCTCGAGCCGCCGCGCCTCGGCGCGCAGCGCGGCCTCGTCGTGCCGTTCGTTCGCGCGCAGGTGGCGCGCGGCGAACGCGAACAGCCGCTCGCCGAACGGTTCGCGCAGCGCCCGCAGCGGCGCCGGCTCGGGGCACAGCACGATCAGGTCCTCGGCGAACCCGGCGACCTCGCCGAGCGTGGCCAGCGCGTCGCCCTTCTGGCAGCGTTGGCGCGCCTTCGACAGCAGCTGGCACAGGTTGCCGTAACCGCGGCGGTTCGTCGCGAGCAGCACGAGCCGGTGGTGGGGTGCTTCGGTGCGTTCGGGGTCGCCGGCCGTGACCTCGGCGCCGACCAGCAGCCTGGTGCCGAGTTCCTTGGCGCGCGCGTGCGCCGAGACGATGCCGTGCACACCGTCGCGGTCGGTCAGCGCGATCGCGGGCAGCGCGAGCTGGTGCGCCTGCTCGACCAGTTCCTGCGGGTGGCTCGCGCCTTCGAGGAACGAGAAGTTCGACTTGACCCACAGCGGCACGTAGTCGGACATCGCTCGACCTCAGTCCACCCTGCCGTGCAGGTACCAGCGCCGCGAGCCGCGATCGTGGAAGACCCACAGGATCGCGCCGCGGTCGGTCTCGAGGAAGAAGTAGTCGCGTTCGGTGCGCTGTCGCCACCAGCCGTTGCTCGTGCGGAACGGGCCGTGCGCACGCTGCACCGCGCCGTAGTCGCCGAGCCACGCTTCGGGTTCGTGCGCGGGCATGGTGCCGAGCGGTTCGGGTGTGCGCACGAACGTGCGCACGAGCGGCAGCGTCGTGGCTGCGGTGCGATCGGTGGCGGTCGCAGCGCGCGGCGCGGCGAGCGTGCCCGTGGGTTCCCACACGAAGCTGTGTTCGGGCAGGTGTGAGGGCACGAGGCGCGCGCGCGTGACGGCGGCGTCGCCGAGCGCGGCCTCGAGACGCGCCAGCGCGCGCGCGCCCGCGGCGAGGTCGCGGCGCCGCACGGTGAGCAGTGCGAGCTGCTGCCGCGGCACGGTCACGCTGTCGATCTCGACCGCGAGGTGTTCGATCGGGCCGGCGAGCTGTTCCTTGGCGAAGCGCAGCCGCACGAGCTCGAGGATCTGCGCGAGGTCGAGCGTCGGGGCCGCGGTCGCGAGCCGTTCGTGCCGCACCGGCGCGCGTTCGAGCTGCAGCGTCACGCACAGCGCCGCGATCGCCTCGCCGCGCTCCATGAGCTTCGGCACGGCGTCGTGCAGCCCGTCGCTCAAGACCGCGAGGAAACGCTCGAGGTCGGCGTCGGCGATGTCGAAGTCGTGCCGGAAGCGCAGCGGTTCGCACAGGCGCGCCGGCGTCAGCGGCGGCGAGCCGGCCGTCGCGCGCAGCAGCAGTTCCTTCGCCTCCTTGCCGAAGCGCCGGCCCAGTTCGCCGGCCGGCAGGCGCAGGAAGTCACCGAGCGTGCGGATGCCGAGCGCCTGCATCTGCTCGCGCAGCTTCGGCGAGCCGTCGAGCAGCGCGAACGGGGCCTTCGCCGCGAGCTCTTGCTCTTCGTCGGGCGAACCGAGCAGGCGCCAGCCCGGTCGCGACCGTGCGATCGCGAACGTCGCGAAGCGCACGAAGCCGACGACGACGGCGGCCGTGAAGCCGCGTCTGCCCAGCGCGCCGTGCAGCGCGTGCGCCCACGCCTCGAGGCCCGAGAACAGTTCGTGCAGGCCGTTCGCGTCGACGAAGAACAGGCCCGGCTCGGTGCGCACCGGTTCGACGACGGGCGAGTAGTCGAGCAGCAGGCGCAGCAGCTCGGTGCTGGCGCGGTCGAGGTCGGCCGCGGGCACCACGGCCGTGTGCAGCCGGCTCGCGAGCGCTTCGGCATCCTGGCAGCGCTGGCCGCGCACGATGCGCGCCGCGCGCGCGTGGCGGTTGGCCCAGACGATGCGCGCCTGCGGCCGGTCGTCCTCGACGAGCACGACGGGGTCGTTCTGCCAGTCGGGATGGGCGCGCAGCACGAGCTGCAGCGGCAGCGCCGGCACGTCGACGCAGGCGACGCGGCGCGGGTTCGCGGACGGGGGCATCGTCGGGGGAGCCATCGTGCGTGCCTGCCATTCACGACAGTCCCATGGGTCCACGTCGAGGCAGCACGGGTGGGGTCGCCACGTCGTGCAACTTGTCCTTGACGATGTGCGGTTCGACGACGAACGCACCCTGGCTGCGCTTTCGCTGCGGGAAGAGCCGCAGCGTCGACGTGCTGCCCAGCTCCACCGGAGCGCGCGCATCGCTGAGCAGCAGCACGCGGCTGCGGTGCGTGCGCGCGAGCGCTTGCAGGCGCACGAGCCAGGCGCCGTGCCTGGGTGCCGACGGCCGCAGGTCGAGCACGAGCAGGTCGAACGCGCCCGAGCGCAGCAGCAGTTCGGCGGCCTTCGGCAGGTCGTGCGGTGCGGTGCGGGGGCGCCCTCGCTGCGCGAGTGCTGTGCGCGCGGGAACCGGCACGTGCACGACGACGAGCGCGTCGAGGTCGACGCCGTTCGACGCGAGGTCGGGTGGGAACAGCAGACCGTGTTCGGGTTGCAGCCAGGCCGTGATGCCTCCGGCCTGTTGGACTCGCGCCACCGCGGCGACGGCCATGCTGGTCAGCGCGCCGTCGAGACCGCCCGTGAGTTCGACGATGCGGCCCGGTGGTGGCCACGCCTCGCCGGCCCGAGCATCGCCGGTTGCGAACTCCGACCGCGACGCGGGGACCAGCGCGCTGGCGCGAAAGAGACGCGGGTCCAGATCGGGGAGGGTGGCCATGGCATGAGGCGCTCTTCACCGAGGTGGCGACCGGCGCGAGGGGCTGCCCTTGGCAGTCGCCAACGTGCGCCGCAGCTCGAGGACCCTGCGCAGCTCTAGAACCTTGCCGAGCAGCGTCAGTTCGCCTTCGGGCACGATCGGCGCGAACCGCGGGTTGGTCGCGTGCAGTTCGACGCGGCCGCGCACGAGCCGCAGCCGTTTGACGGTGGCCTCACCGTCGACGAGTGCCACGACGACGTCGCCGTGTTCGGCGCGCGGCTGGCGGCGCACGACGAGCAGGTCGTCTTCGAGGATCTCGGGCGCCATGCTGTCGCCGCGCACGCGCAGCGCGAACAGTTCGCTGGCCGGGCGGCGCGTCTCGACGACGATGTGGCCTTCGGCGTCCTCGAGCGCTTCGGTCAGCGCGCCGGCCTGCACACGACCGAGCAGCGGCACGAGCGTCGAGCGCGGCCGCGCCGGGCCCGGCAGCCGCACCGAGCGGTGCTTGCCGTCGCCGGGTTTGGTCAGCTTGCCCGCGTCGACGAGCGCATCGAGGTGTTCGCGCGCCGTGCCGGTCGAGCGGAAGCCGAACGCGTGCTGCACCTCGCGCACGCTCGGCGGGGTGCCCGCGAGCAGCCGTTCGCGCACGAACGCGAGCACCTGCTCGCGCGTCCTGCCTTTGGGGGTGCGGCCCATGGCGGCGACGATACCACACATTCGTGTGGAATCAATGGCACGTCGAACGGCGGGCGTCGCAGGCACGCGCAACCCGGCGCGGGGTCAGTGGATGACGCCGCCGATCGGCGGCGCCGCATGCAGCGGCGGACCCGGCCACGCCGCGGCGTGCAGCCACAGGCTCGCGAATCGCAGCGTGGGGTCGTTCGGGATCGTGGTCTGGAAGCTCGCGACTCCGGTCGCGTCGCTGATCAGGAGACCGACGAACGGCGCACCGGCGGGCAGCCAGATCGGCTCGACCGTCACCACCGGCGCCTGCGCGACGAGGTGGTCGCTGAGGAACAGGGCGACCAGCACGTTCGGCGTCGCCTGGTAGTCGATCCGGTACGGCGCGCCGAGGTTCGCCCCCGCGGTCGGCGAAGCGAGGCCCAGGGCCGTGTCGGCCTGCACCGGTCCGACGATCGCGACGCCGGTCGTGCCCGCACCGGGCGTCGCGGTCGTGCGCGTCAGCAGCACGGGCACCGTTCCGTTGTTGCGCAGCGCGTCGCCGCCGGCCGGGCAGTTCATGTAGCTGCCGCCCGTGATCGTCGAGTCGACGAGCCACGTGCCGATGCCCGCGTCGACGCACACGCCGGTGCCGCTCGGATAGAAGCACGAGATGCTCGCGCCGCCGGTCGCCGCGCAGCGCACGAGGTGCACCGACGAGTCGACGGCATGCACGCCGTCGCCCGCGCCGATGGCGCCGTCGAAGGCCAGCGCGCCGCCGACGAACTCGCAATCGACGGCCGCGACGAAGCCGTGCTGCACGAGCAGGCCCGGCACCGGTTCGGCGTTGGCGCCCGCGCCGAGCGGCGGCGGGCTCGTGTGGCCGGTGCAGCGGCAGTGGCGCAGCCAGACCTCGCTGTCGTGGATGCGCAGGCCCGCGTTCGGCACGAAGCCGCCGCTCGACAGGGCGTAGGCCTCGAACAGGCAGTCCTCGAACGCGACGCGGCCAGCCGACACCGTGGTCTGCATCGGGAAGAAGAACTGCGGATTGACGAACTGCAGCCCGATCACCTTCGCCATGCCGCCGCCCGGCACGTGGAAGTCCGTCGGGCTCGGCGTCAGGATCACGAGCGTCGCGACGCGCACCTGCGCACCGGGCTGTGCCGCGATGGTCACCGCCTTGTCGCAGACGAAGCCCGCATAGGTGCCCGACGCCACCGAGACGATGTCGCCGGGCTGGGCCGCGGCGATCGCGGCGCCGATCTGTGGGTAGGTCGCGGGCACCTGCAGCACCGCCTGTGCGCAGAGCGGCGCCAGCAGGCCGAGCCAGCTCGTCGCGTGGTGGGCTCGCATCGACGCAGCATATCCGGGCGCGCACTCGTCCGAAGTTTCGCGCGCCGTTGCCGGCCCCGGGGTCAGTTCCCCAGGGTCATCAGCATGCGATCGGAGAGCACGAAGCCGGGCAGCAGCGGGCACGCGGTTTGCGCGGGGTCCAGCGTGGTCCACTGCGTCTCGAACTGCGAACCGACCAGGCTGGGCAGGCACGGGATCGGGAACGAGACCGAGGCAGCGCTGCCGACGACGGTCTGCACCGAGGTCACCGCGAACGGGGTCAGCACGCAGGGGCCGCACGACAGCGTGGCGCCCGGCGGGGCGAAGTTGAACACCGTGAGCAGCGCGGTCGCGGGCAGGCCGAGCAGGTTGCAGACCAGCGTGCTGCTGCCGATGCCGGGATCGTGCGAGAACACCTGGGTGCCGCCGTTGCCGCACTGGCCGCCGAGGCTGACGTAGCCGCCGCCGTTGCCGTAGTTGATCACGCGCTGGCCGTAGACGTCGGTTCCGTGCGCCAGCACCGCGAGTCCGATCTCGCCGTTCGGAGCGCCGCCCGAGGTCGTCGTCGCGACGACGATGCGCGTGTCCGCACTGGTGATCACCTGCGAGAACACGTCGCTGCACCAGGTCGACGACGCGCTGTCGATCGCGGCCGCACGCAGGGAGACCTGCGGCCCGATGCCGCTGAAGTTGCGGTAGCCGAGCCACGTGCGACCCGGAGCCCAGCCGAGCGACGGGGCCGACGCGGCCGACAGCAGCGCGCCCCCGATCGTCTCGGTCGTGCCGAGCGTCCAACCCGAGCCGTCGGAGTAGGCGATGCTGCGCCGGCGGATGCTCGACGAAGAGCCCGGCGCGGTCTGTTCCCATGCGGCGACCCAGTGGCCGTCGTAGCCGTCGGCGTCCGGCGCCTCGATCGCGTCGGTCTGCGAACTCGGCATCGACGTCGTGGCGACGACGGCCAGCGTGCTGCTCTGCACGACCTTCACGCTGACGCTCAGGGAAGGGCCGATGCCCGAGAAACGACGCGCGGCGACCAGGAATCGTCCGTCGTTTCCGGCGGCGCGGGACATCGCCGGCTCGGTGTAGGCCGCACCGATGCCGCCCGTGTCGGTGAAGATGTCCACCGGGCCCGGCGACACGAGCATGTCCGCAGCGTCGAACGAGACGCGGCGCGCGCGGATCGCATTCTGGATGTTGTCCTCGAAGACGGCGACGAAGCCGAGCGGCGTGATCAGCGGCGCGTCGACGTCCGCGCCGATGTCGGGGTCCGTGTAGAGATCCACACCCGTCGACGAAGCCAGCACGGCGGCGTGCGTGATCGCCCCCGACGCGGCGTCGACGGCGCGGAACTGGATGCCGTCGAAGATGCCGTCGTGCTCCGCGAAGACGATCCCGAAGCGATCCCTGGGCGGGAAGTTGGCGACGCGCGGCCGGCCGCACTGGCCGACCGAGGACAGGAAGATCGTGCCGCCGACGAGCGCACCGAACGTGTCCACGCGCTGCGCTCGCGGCAACACGAGACTCGCCGAGAAGCTGCGCAGGAAGGTGACCAGGTAGCTGCTCGTCGTGCGGTCGTAGGCGGTGTCCGGCTCGGCGTCGTCGTTCGCCGAGACGGCCACGTTGACGATCGGGCCGAGCAGGGGATCGAGCACGATCGGGTAGGTCGCCCGATCGACGAATGCCGACGGCAGGCGCAGCTCGAGCGTGCCGTTCTCCGCTCGCAGCTCGCCGGCGACCGCGACGCCGTTCGCGTCGACGCCGGTGACGCCGCCGATCGCCACCCCGCCGAGCTCCGGCGCTGCGAACTCGAGTCCGCCGTCGCGACCGCGCGTCGCAGCAGGCAGGTTCGTGTCGACGGCATAGCGCACCACGAGATCGCCGCTGCCCGCGGGACGCTGATGGAAGCACCACGACACCTCGATGCCGTCGATGCCGACGTCGTAGCGCTCCTCCACGCCGGGCGTGTGATGGTAGGTGGCCTGCAGACCGACCAGCTCCGGCGCGGCGTCGAACGGTCCGGCGACGAGTTCGGAGCCACGCTGCGCCGACAAGGGCCGCAAGTGCAGGTGCTGCGTCACCGGTGCGGACCGGCCGAGCGCGGGCACGAAGTCGGCGCCCTGCGCCGAGAGCCGCACGAGGTAGTGTTCACCTCCGCCGAGCAAGCGGCCGGGGCCGTCCGGCTGCAGACCGGCGTTCCGGCTCAGGGCAGCTCGTTGCGGTGGCCTGGTGTCGGCGGTGGTGTCGGTCTGGGCCGACGCGGAGATGGCCAGGAACGGCAGGCAGAGTGCCAGTCTGGTGGCCATGAGAAGGGCCCTCGGGCGGGAGTTGTTCACCTCCGACCAGTGTCGCGATGCGGGCGACGGCGACGGCGAATCGCAGAAGATCCGCGGTTGCGCGTCAGCTCGCGCCGTAGTGCGGCGGCGGCGAGTCGTGCGGCCCCAGGTCCGGCTCGGCGTGCTTGGGGCGAAGATGTTGCACCAGGCTCCGGAGCTGCTCCTGCAACAACGCGATCGCCTGCGCGTGTTGGTGCAGCTCGCCGCTCAGCGCGTCGACGGTGTGTTCGAGCATCGCCACCTTGGTCTCGATATCGATTCGATCCGTGCTCATGTGCGTCCAGGGGGATGGGCGGGAAGGGGCGAGCGCCGGCATGGCACGTTCGCGTCGCGCCCCAGCCTCGCGCCTCGTCGGCCGGGCGTCCAGCCCGGTTGCGGCAGGCCGCCACGACCACGACGACGCGTGCCTCCCCGCATGCGCCGAATCGCCCGAATCGCGCGCCCGGGTTGACGCGCCGGCACGGCCCCGGGATCGTTCGTGTGGCGTCTTGGGGGAGCGGGATGCAACCTGCCTTGCCACGTCGAGACCATGCGTTCACCACAACTCCTCCTCACCTCCGTGCTGCTGCTCTCGGCAGCCTCCCTGCCGGCCCAGCTCGCCGGCACCTACGTCGTCGGACCCGGCGGTTCCTACCCGAACATCGCGGCGGCGATCACGGCCCTGTCCGCGAGCGGCGTCGCGGCGCCCGTCACGTTCCTCGTGCTCGCCAACGACACCGGTCCGTGGACCATCCCCGCGTTCGCGGGGCAGGGGCCGCTGAACCCGGTCGTGTTCGACACGGTCAGCCCGATCACGATCTCGGGCCCACAACCGCTGCTGACCCTCAATGGATGTGCGTCGGTCACCTTCCGCGGCTTCAACGGCACGTTCACGAGCTCGAGCAACACGTTCGTCATCAACAGCGGCACGACGGACTGCGTGTTCACCAACTGCGACTTCCGCGCCAACGTCGCGACGAGCGGCGTCGCGGTCTTCAACTTCGCCGGCGGCAGCGGGTGCCGCATCGAGGACTCGACCTTCGGCGGCGCCTACGAGGCGCTCTATTCGGCCGTCGCCAACACCGGCACGACCGTGCAACGCTGCCGCATCATCGGCGGCGGCTGGCGCATCATGACGCTCGGCGGAACGGACTTCACGCTCGTCAACAACTACATCACCGGCACGACGAACTACGGCATCAACGGCGGCATCCCGAGCACGCCGACGAGCGGTGTCAACCTCAAGATCTGGCACAACTCGGTCTACATCGCGCACCCGACCTCGGGCAGCCAGTACTGCTCGCTGCGCTGGTACTCGAGCGCGGGCGGCACCGAAGTCGTCGACAACGTCTTCTACGACTACTTCCCGACGTCGTCGACGACGGTGTTCAACCTGTGGTGCTTGGGTGCGCTGCGCCCTGCGCTGATGGACTACAACTGCCTCTGGAGCAACCAGCCGGGCTACGTTCCGGTCTTCGCGAGCGCCAACCAGACGTTCGCGCAGTGGCAGGCGCTCGGCTTCGACACGCACAGCATCCAGGCCGATCCGATGTTCGTGGCGCCGACGGCGATGGTGCCCGATCTCGCGCTGCAGGCGGGTTCCCCGTGCGCGACCGCCGGCTTCACGTTGCCGTCGGTGCTCACCGACTTCTCGCTCGCGCCGCGCACGCCGCCGGTCAGCATCGGCGCCGACGAAGACGACTCGGGCGCGGGCGCGACGTACGCGATCTTCGGCGCGGGCTGTGCCGGCAGCGCGGGGGTCGTGTCGAACACGATCGACACGCCGCCGCAGCTCGGCCAGGTCTCGACGATCACGTTCGGCAACCTGCCGCCGCCCAACATCGCGTTCGCGCTCGTCGGCCTCAGCAACACCGTGTCGGCGTTCGGGCCGCTGCCGATCGACCTCACGATCCTCGGTGCGCCGGGTTGCATGGCCCGCGTCAGCCTCGACGTTGCGACGGGCCTGTCCGGAGTCGGCGGCACGGTCGACCTCGTGTTCCTGACCCCGAACCAGATGAGCCTGCTCGGCTTCACGTTCTACACGCAGGCCCTGGCCTTCGATCCGCCGATCAACGCGTTCGGCGCGTCGTTCTCGGACGCCGCGATCGCGATCGTCGGTCTGTGACCGCGGTGGCTCGCCAGACGGCGAGCCACTGTGCTCACGACCTGCAGGGAGCTGCCGCAACGAGGCGCGTGTCCCAGGTCGTGAAGCAGTCTGTCCGCGGAACGCCGGCAGCCTGCGTCAGAAGCGCTGCCGCTCGCAGTTGGTGCGGAACCAGCCCGTCACGGGGTCCAGGCCGATCGCCTGGAAGTGCATGAGCAGGCCCGAGAGCAGGCCGGGGGGCAGCGTGTAGACCTTCGTCAGGCCCGGTGAGCCGACGCCGCCGGTGCCGGAGAAGGACACGAAGTTGAACATGCCGGTGCCGTCCTCGATCACGATCGTCAGCGCGTAGAAGGGATCCGTGCACAACGGGCCGAAGGTCGTCGGCAGGAACGGCGATCCCGGGAAGGAGACCATGACGACATACGGCACCTGCGCCGGCACGGCAGTGGTCGCGTTGGCGATCGACAGCACGAGCAGCGAGCCGACGGGGGTCGCGGTGATCTTGCGCGAGAAGAGCTCGAACAGAGCACTCGCGGTCGAGCCCGGCGTCGTCCCGGTCACCGTGATCGCGCCGCCGGCGTTCTGCGCGATGACCGCGGTCTGCGCGAGGCCGTTCGCATCGGTGATCACGGGGTTGCTCGTCTGCAGTACGCCGGGGCCCACGATCGAGAAGTCGACGGCGGCCCCGGACAGCGGATTGCCGGCGGCGTCGAGCACGCGCGCGACCAGCGGCGCCGCGAAGGCCTCGCCGGCTGGCACGGTTTCGCCACCGCCGCTGACGGCCATGATGCCGTGGTTCGGCGCGATCGGCCGGATGCGCTTCAACGTGTCCTGGCCCGACTGACGCTGCGTGAACCACAGCGCGCCGTCGGGTCCCTGGCGCAGGCTCGTGACGCCGCCGAAGTCGGTGCCCCAGTTCGTCGCGTTCGGTTGACCCGGTGCCGCGGGTGCAGGGACCCACGCGCCGCTGTAGACGAGCCGGCGCAGTTCGCCCTCGTAGTAGTCGAGGAAGAACGCGTTGCCTTCGTAGCCGGGACCGAGATCGAACGCGCCACCCTGGTTGCGGTAGCGCGCGCCGCCGATCAGCGCGAGCCAGTTGGCGGCGTGGGAGACCGTGGCGATCGGCTCGACGAGGCCGCCCGGTGCAGGCCCCGCGCAGCCCGCGCTGGCGATGTCGCCTTCGCGCCACGGCCAACCGAAGTTCGCGAGCGTCAGCGCACCCGCGTTGTAGACGTACTCGGAGTACTCCTCGACGAGGTTCTCGCCGACGTCGCCGATGTAGAGGTTGCCGGTGGCCTGATCGATCTCCATGCGGAACGGATTGCGCAGGCCGTGGGCCAGCACGAGCTGGCTGAAGTCGACGTTCGCGCTGAGCGGGTTGTCGCCGGGATCGAGCGACGAGAACGAGGGCAACACGAGGTCGCCGCCCGGCGGCAGCGTGCTGACGTCGAGCCGCAGCAGGCAGCCGCACTGCGACGTGACGTCCTGCGCCAGGCAGTCGTTGGCGTCGTCGCCGACCGTGAGGTAGAGGCGCGTGTCGGGACCGAAGCGCACCGACCCGCCGTTGTGGTTGAATGCGTTGTCGGGCAGCGTGCCGAGGATCACGCGGCGTGTGCTCGCCGCGAACGACAGGTTCGTGCTGCCGGCCGTGGCGAGGTCGCCCGAGCACGTGAAGCGGTCGAGGTGCAGGAACGCATCGGCGTCGTGCGAGTAGTAGACGTAGATCTGGCCGTTGCTCGCGAACGCCGGATCCGCCGCGATGCTGAGCAGACCGCGCTCGCCGCCCGACTCGACGTTCGGCACCGTGCCGATCGTCACCAAGGCACCGCCGGCGTAGAGCGAGACGTCGCCGGCCGAGTTGGCGACCAGCACACGGCCGTCGGGCAGGAAGCAGAAGTCGTTCGGCTGCTGCAGGCCGGTCGCGGCGAGCGTGTCGACCGCGAAGCCCGTGGGCACGTTCTGGGCGGACCCGATCGCTCGATGTCCGGAATGCAGTGAGCCCGCCATCGTGTGGCGTGCTCGGTGCACCGGATCACGGCCGAGCCGCTGCCGCTCGATCACGACGGCCGCCGTCGCGTGCACGATGACCCGGTTGCGCCGGACACGGGTGTCGGCAATCCGCCGGTCGAATGGGTGCCTGAACGAGAAATGATGGTGCGGCGGGCGGGTTGGGGCCTCGTGCCCGCATGCTCGACCGGTGCACGAAACCGACGCAACCGGCCGCGCGGCGAGATAGCCTCCCCGCTGCCCCACGCCGCCCCGGCGCTGCGGCCGACTCCCCAGCAGCCATGAGCACGGTCGTCCCTGCCCCGGTATCGGCACCCACGAGCTTCC
>DASUFY010000200.1:0-8591 GCA_036274315.1 Planctomycetota bacterium
CGCGGAACCGCGGTGGTGCGCCGAAGGCCGACGGACTGTGCGCGAGCATCCGGCCGCTCGACCTGGACTACCTGCCCGGCGAGCCGCTCGAACTCGACGCGTTGCACGTGGCCGCCGGCGGCTTCGGCACCGGCGCCCGCATCGTCTTCCGCGCCAAGGGCCTGCGCGTCGCGGTCGGCAGCCGCTACCTCGTCGAGGTCAGCACCGACGGCGACAAGACCTTCGACCACCGCTACGTGGTCGAGTTCTGCGAACCCGTGCTCGGCGCGGCGAAGTAGGTCGGCTGCGAACGCGGTGACGCGGGTCGACCCACAGGGCCTGCGGTCAGCGCAGGCGAGCCTCCCACTTGGCGCGCGCATCGAGGTAGCTCGCGATCTGGTCGAGTGCCTTCTGCGCTTCCTTCTGCACGAACTCGTTGTCGTCCTTGAGCAGATCGAGCAGCTGCGGCGCCGCCTCGCGCGAGAACGTGTTGCCGAGCGACGTCGCCGCCACGAGGCGCACGCGGTACGAAGGATGGGCCGCACCTCGCACGAGCTGCGACAGGTGGCTGGCGTCCTTGCTGCCGCCGAGGCACTGCAGCGCCCTCTGGCACAACTCGTCCTTGAAGCGCGGGAAGCGCTCGTCGCCGACGACCGCCAGAGCCAGGTTCACCTGATCGGCTTCGTCGAGTGCGGCGAACGCCCGGCCGGCGTTCTCGATGCGGTCGCCGATGCGCAGCACCGCCGCGCGCGCCAGGTCGCGCAGCGCGGCGTCGGTGCGCAGGTCCTCGGCGCCGAGCGCGGCCGTCACGACGGTCGGGTTGGTGTCCCCGAGCATACGTCGCACGAGCGCCGCCCGGCCCGGGCCGGCGATCGCGAGGGCCGTGGTGGCGGCCTGTTGCACGACGTCCGTCTCCTCGCTCGGGCTCGCCATCAGCGCCTCGACGCTGGGCAGCGCCTTCGCGTCGCCGCACCTCGCGACCAGGTCCAGCAGGCGCATCAGCAGGTCATGCCGATCGATCGGCGCCTGGAGTGCACTGCTCGTCTGCTGCGTGCGCGCGGCGCAGGTCGTCAACGCGGCCAACAGCAGACCGCCGTGCTCGGGCCGGACCTGTGCGGCCAGCGTGCGGGCGAGCTGGTCGGCGCATTGCCGCTCGAGCGACGGCAGCAGCTGCAACAGTTCGGCGAGGTCCTCGATGCGCGCGTGCCGCGCGGCCCCTTCGGCGAGCTCGAGATGCCACGGGGCCGGCACCACGACCGTCGGCATGCTGGCGAGCCGGATGGTTGCGACGTTGCCGGGCGCGTGGCGGGCCAGGAACGCCGCCATCGGTTGCGCCGTGGAGACCGGCACCGCCGGCATGACCGCGACCGCACGCAGCGCGAGCGGCACGTCGGCCTCGGTGCCGATCGCGGGCAGGGACGAGAGCAGCGACGAGGCTTCGTACACGCGCAGCTGTTCGGCAGCTGCGACGGTTTGCACGGCGGCCCGCGGGTCGCGTTCCATGAGGGCAAACCACGCACCCTGGAACCCAGCCGACGCGAGCGGCGTGAGCACCGTCGACGGCAGCGCCCGGTTGCGGCGGTAGCCGGCGACGAGTGCGTCGAGCGCGCGCGTGTCGTTCGCTGCATTGGGACCCACGCTCGTCACGTTCGTGCGCGGTTGCTCGAACCTGCCCATCTGCGCCCAGCGTGCCGCCAGCGACTCGAGCGTGCGCACGGCGTCCGGGCTCGCGCCCGTCCAGTCGCGGTCGAGGTAGACGGGCGAGACGGAGGCGAAGTCGTCGAGCGAGGCGAGGTGGCGCACGACGAGCCCGTGCCACGGCCTGCCGGCCTGCGCGACGGCATGCACGAGGCCGGCCCGAGCGGCTGGTGACAGCGTCTCCCACACCGCGGTCGCGCGCGGCTCGGCGTCCGCGGGCAACGCGGCGACGAAGACGTGCCAGCGGTTCTGCTTCGCCTCGACCTCGGCCAGCGCGGCATCGTGCGGCGGCGCCACCTGCCAGCCACGGCCGACGAGGTTGCCGAGTTCCGTCGCGACGGCCTGGAAGCTCTCCGTTCGCTCCAGGGGCAGATCGAGCAACGCGGGCCCGCTCTGTTCGGGCAGGCGCCACCACTCGACGCGCGAGACGAGGTCGGTGAGTGCCTGGGTGTCCTTGCGCACGGCGCGAAGGCCGAGCAGGCCGACGTGCACCCAGTCAGTGTGCGTTCGCACGATCTCGGAACACAGCCACACCCGTGCGTCGGCGATCGCTTCGACGAACGGCAGGACGGTTGCTTCGGCCAGCGTCGCGTCGTTCTGCACCCATCGCAGCGTCGCCTCGGCGCGCAGCTCCGCGGGACCGTGGTCGCGCACCGCACGCAGGACCTCGTCGGCCCACGGCACCCGGACGTCGCGCATGGCCGCCAGCACCTCGGCGGCGACGTTGCCCTTCGCGTCGCCGACGAGGCGCAGCGCCAGATGGCGCGTCGACGGCGCGCCGGGGTCGCGGCGGATCAGGACCTTCAGCGCGCCGGCGAGCACCTGTGGGTCGGTGGCCTTGGCCGCGAAGTAGGTCGCGAGCGGGCGCGCCACCGCATCCTGCAGTTGGTGCAAGCGGCCAGCGATCGCGGTCCAGACCTCGGGACCGGCCGTGTCCAGCAGGCGTTCGAGCGCCGGCGCAATGCGCGCATCGTCGTGGTCCCCGAGCAAGGAGAGCGTGTTGTTGAGGCCGAACGGACCGAGCTGCGGCAGCGCGGCGAGCAGGTGTGGCACGACCAGACCGCCCAGCGACTGCAGTTGCCCGATGGCGTTGGCGATGCTCGGGTCCGTCCAGCTGCCCCGGTCGATCGTCGCGATCAACCGCTGGATCGGGTCGTCGGCCGCGGGCTCCTGCACGCGGGCACCGGCCGGCGCGTCGACGCTGCGCCCCTGGCGCGCCAGCAGGTCGCGCAACGCGGCCGCGACGGCTTCGCGGTCGCTGCCAGTGGCTTCGGCCAGGGCCTCGCGCAGCCCCTGTTCCGCGGCCGCGAGGTCGCCCTTGCTCTCGGCGAGCTTCGCCGTGGCGAGCCGCGCCGACGTCGGGATCGTCTGGGACGGTGCCGGGCTCGACCACAGCGTGGCGGCCAGCAGGGCACCCGAAAGCAGGTTCGTTCGCATGCGGGCATTGACGGGCCATCGCACGTTCGAGGTGTCATGCGCCTGTGAAACCCGGGCACCGCACGCCGTCCGCCGGCGTGCTTTGACAAGCCCATGACCTCTGGTCGCCATGCTCGCCTACCATGCACCGCGTGGTCGTGAGAACGTCGCACCTCGGTCGTGCCTTCGCCCTGACGCTGGCTCTGCCCGCGGCGTTCGGCGGCACCTGGGCGTGGCTCGTGCACGGCGGCGCGATCGAACGCGCGCTCGCGAGCGAACGACTGCAGGCGGAGCAGGCCGTCGCTCGCGCCGCCGACCAGTTGCAGGCGGACCTCGTGCACGCGGCAGGCGAGCCGTCGCGCCAGCTCGAGCTCGACGCCGCGAGGGTGGTGGTCGGTCCGTTCGAGCATGCGCCGGCGCGCGCGGCGGCCGCGCCGAGCGTGGGTCTCGCCGAACAGGCCGCGAACGCGCGCGTCGTCGCGGGCGACGCCGAATCGGCGACCCCGTTCTTCGCGCGCGCGGCGGCGAACGGCGACCTGACGGCCGAGGGCTGGCTCGGCTACGTCGACACGCTGGCGCCGACCGACCCCGAGGCGGCGAGCGAGCAGCTCGCGAAGGCGCGCAGCCTGCACCGCGCGACCTGGTGCGGCAACCTGCCGTTCCTGCTGCTCGCCGCGCTGCGCGAGGCGGCGTGGGCCGGGCACGTGGCCGGCTGGCCGCGCCGCGACGTACTCGCCGACGAGGTGTTCGCGGCCGCGCGCACCGCACCCGCCGACGTCGTGCCCGTGGTCGCCGACGAGCTGCTCGCCGCCTGGCCCGAGCTGCGCGAGGACGAACGACTCGAAGACCTGTCGGCGACCGCCGCGGTCGCCGTGCAGCTCGCCGGCCGTGCCGCGCCGACGACGATGCAGGCAGGGCCGGGCCGGTCGGCGCTGGTGCCCATCGCGACGGGGCTCGCGGTCGTGCCGGCGCGCACGTGCGCGACGCTCGCCGCTCGGGCTCGCGAGACCGCGGCACGGCTGCATCGACCGTGGACCGTCGTGCCGATCGACGATCCGGCAGCATCGCCGGCACCGAGCCTGCCGGTGCCTGCCCTCGCCGAGACGTGGACCGCGGTGCCGTCGACGGCGCTGACGAGCACGCTGCTGACCTACGGCGCGCGCCTGAGCCTCGGCCTCGCCATCGCGACGCTCGTGCTCGGCAACCTGTTGCTGTGGCGCCTGACGCGCCGCGAACACGCGCTCGTGCGGCTGCGTTCCGACTTCGTCGACATCGTCTCGCACGAGCTGCGCACGCCGCTCGCCGCGCTGTCGCTCAAGGCCGAGATGCTCGCCGCCGGCGACGTGCCGGCCGGGCGGCTGCCGCACTACCTGCAGGGCCTGCACGCCGACGTGCGCCGGCTCAACGAGCAGGTCGCACGCATCCTCGACTTCGGCCGCCTCGAGCAGGGTGCGCCGTTGCGACGCGAACGCATCCCGGCGCGCGGCCTGCTCGCGCGCGCCGTGCGCGCCGGGCGACCCGCGCTGCGCCTCGTGCAGCAGCAGCTCGACGTCGACGCGGAACGCGATCTGCCCGCCATCCTCGGCGACGTCGAGGTGCTCGGGCGCGCGCTGCGCAACCTGCTCGAGAACGCGGCCAAGTACGCGCCGCCCGGTTCCACCGTCGAACTGCGCGCGTATGCGTCGGGCCGCCACCTGCTCGTCGAGGTCGCCGACCGGGGCCCCGGGGTCCCGGCCGCCGAGCGCCGTTCGGTGTTCCAGCCGTTCGTGCGCAGCAGTGCGGCGCCGGCCGGTGTGCCGGGCAGCGGTCTCGGCCTGGCGCTGGTCGCGGCCGCGGCCGACGCGCACGGCGGGTCGGTAGAGGTCGCCGAACGCAGCGGCGGCGGCGCGGTGTTCACGATCGTGCTGCCGATCGCCGAGCCGGGGGTGGCGTCGTGAACCAGCTGCTCGTCGTCGAGGACGATGCCAGCATCCGCGAGAGCCTCGTCGACTTCTTCCGCGACCGCGACTGGCTCGTGCGCGCGTGCGGCGACCGCACGACCGCGCTGCAGGCCCTGGCCGGGCAGCGCTTCCACATGGTGCTGCTCGACCTGCGGCTGCCCGATGGCGACGGGCTCGACGTGCTGCGCGCGCTGCGCAAGGCCGGCGACCGCACGCCGGTCATCGTGCTGACGGCGCGCGGCGAAGTCGACCAGCGCGTGCTCGGCCTGCACGTCGGCGCCGACGACTACGTGGTCAAGCCGTTCAGCGTGCACGAACTCGCGGCCCGCATCTCGGCCGTGCAGCGGCGCGCCGAACAACCGGCGGCGACGCTGCAGCTCGGCAGCGCCACCGTCGACCTCGCCGGCCACAACGTGCAGCGCGGCGAGCTGTCGTTCCGGCTGCTGCCCAAGGAGGCGGAGCTGCTCGCGCACCTGCTGCGCCACCGCGGCCAGACGTGTTCGCGCGACGACCTGCTGCGCTCGGTGTGGGGCTACGACGCGACGCCGACGACGCGCACGGTCGACACGCACGTGTTCCAGCTGCGACAGAAGCTCGAAGACGACCCGTCCGCGCCGCGGCTGCTGCTCACCGTGCACGGCGTCGGCTATCGGCTGCGCGAGTAGCGGCCCGGCTACGGCAGTTCGCGCAGGCGCACGTTGCGGAACTCGACGAGCGCGCCCTCGGCCTCGAGCGCCAGGTAGCCCTTCGCCGGCGTGCACTTCGTGCCGCCGCTGACCTCCTCGCCGTTCACCCACAACCGCACCTCGCCGTTGATCGCGCGGATGTAGTAGTGGTTCCACTGGCCGGCCGGCCGCGTCAGGCGCTTCTTCGGGAAGCAGCGGCTGCTCTTGGCGTTGCCGACCGTGAACGTCGAGCCGTCCTCGGCGGTGTAGCGGATCTCGGGCGTGAACGGCTGCATCGTCGAGCCGCCGACCGGGAACACGTCGCCGTGGCTCGTGAACCAGTCGGAGTGCACCTTCTTCTCCGCGAGCCAGTCCTCTTCGTAGCCGAGATCGAGCACCTGCACCTCGATGCCGCTGCGCGGCAGCTTGCCGGGCGGCAGGTCGGTGAACGCCGACTCGGGGCACCAGACGAACACGCCCGAGTTGCCCGCGTGTTCGTGGTGCTTCCACTCGAGCACCATCTCGAAGTTCTGCAGCTCGCGCTTCGTGCGGGCGCCGCCGAGCGGTTTGCCGGTGCAGACGATCGCGCCGTCCTTCTCGGTCCAGGTCTCGGCGGTGCCGTTGACGTTGACGAAGTCGGCGAGCGTGAGCGCGGTCCACCCCTCGCCCGTGACGAAGGCCTTCTCGAGCGGCGTGTCACCCTGCAACACGAGCGCCGACACCGAGACACCGGCCAGGAGCCACAAGAGAGGTGCGCGCATCGGGCACAGCATGCCACTTCGTTGCACGGATTCACGGCCTCGCGCACCGGCGCGGGCACGAGCCGGGCAAGATGGCGGGCGTGAAGCCACCCGTGCTCGTGCCGTTCCTGCTCTCCGGTCTCTGCTGCCAGTCGCCGCCCGCCGGCACGCCCGATGTCGTGCCGCCGGCCGCGTCCGCACCGGACCCCGCGCATCGTGTGCTGCTGCAGGGCGACGGCAAGCTCGCGATGCTCGACGCGCGCGGCGAGATCGAATGGCAGATGCCGTGGGGCGGCATCCACGACGTGCATCAACTGCCGGACGGACACCTGCTCGTGCAGCAGGGGGCCGCCGCCGTCGTCGAGATCGATCCGGCGGCGAAGGCCGTGGTGTGGCGCTACGACAGCAGCAAGCAGGACGGCAACTGCGTGTTCGACGCGCTGCGGCTGCCTTCGGGCAACACGCTCGTCGCGACCGGCAAACGGGCATAGCGTGCTCGAGGTCGATGCGAAGGGCGAGATCGTCTGGTCGCTGCGGCAGCGCGACCTGAGCAAACGGAGCGAAACCCACATCGGGTGGCAACGAGGCCATCGAGCTCAGCTTGGTTGGTGTCGTCGCGGCCCGGAATACTGCACTCGCGCACGATGCACGACGCGTACACGAGCTGCTTGATCACGTCCGGCAGCACCTCACGACCCTGGTGCATGTCGGCATACCGGTGTAGGTCGGCGACGGTTACCAGGCGCGCGTGATCCACTGGCATCGCGGAAGGACGGCTGGCGGGACCTCCGGCCCTGGAGTTCATGATCACTACGGAGTCGCCTGGAGGCGATCGCAAGCAGCTGCATTGCCGGCCGCAAGTATCAGAGCACAGAGGCTGGCCGGGGCCGGCGTCGACGTGCTCGCCCACCTGGCCGACGTGCTCGTCAGGGTGGCGACGCATCCGTAACCGTCGCGTGAAGCACAGGTCGCCGGCATAGCCTGGCAGGCCCGCCAGTTGCTGCTCGCGGCGCTACTGCGCCTTTGCGAAGTGATCGCGCAACCGGCAGAGGATGTCCTCGTGGTGGTCGGCGACGTCCTGCGCGAAGTGCTGCTTCCAGCCGTGGGGCGTCAGCTTGGTGACGTCGGTCTCGCTGCCGATGCGCAGCAGCACATCACGGAAATAGTCCTGTGGATTGATCCCGATGGCCCGTGCGGTTTGCAGCAGGCTGGCGAGGATCGCCGCAGTCTTGCCTCCACCCTCGGTTTGGAAGAACAGCCAGTTCTTGCGGTTATGCCCCGCTTTCCATAACAGGAATTATGCGGACTCCGCGGTTATGGAGACTTGGCCACTCGGATGGCGCGCGGCGGGGAATCGCCGGCAGTGCAAGTCCGCATAATCACATCCCCGTCCAGGAACGCGAGCAGGCTGTCGGATGCCTTGAACCGGCGCCCTCGGCGCCCGGGCAACGGGGTGACGCGCGCAAGCACGCGCTCCTTCAACGCGACGTTGGCTTCCAGGTACGCATGCGTAGTGTTGGGGCTCTCGTGCCCGAGCCAGAGTGCGATGAGCGAAATGTCGTTCCCCGCTTCGAGAAGGTGCAAGGCAGTCGTGTGCCGGAGAGTGTGCGGCGAGATTCGCCGGCCTTTGAGCGATGGGCATTCTCGGGTGGCGCCTGCTACCGCGAGCGCGAGTCGCTGTGCCACGCCGGAGCGGGTCAGGCGCTGCCCGTTGCGGTTGGGAAAGAGGGGTGCGTCGGGCGGCGCTTGACGCTCAAGGTTCCATTTGGCGATGGTCTGTGCGGTGGTCTTCCAGAGGGGAACCGTCCGCTCCTTGCGCCCCTTGCCGTGGAGGCAGACCCGCGGCGTGCGGTCGAGGTGAATCTGGGCAACATCGAGGCCGATCGCCTCGGAGACGCGGGCGCCGGTGTTGTAGAGCGTGGCCAGGAGAACGTGGTCGCGCCTGCCGGTCCAGGTGTCGAGGTTGGGTGCACCGAGCAGCGCATGGACTTCTTCGAGCGACAAGTGTCCGAGCTGTAGTCGGCGGTCACGATCCGCCTGATTCCGGCGGTCAGACCGGCGGCGACGATGCGCGGGACGCCGCCGCGGTGTCATGGCGCCTGGAAGCCAAGCCCGCGCAGCAACTCTGCAACGCTGAGCACTCCTCCTGACCG
>DASUFY010000201.1:0-64477 GCA_036274315.1 Planctomycetota bacterium
TACATGCGGGCGGTCGTTGCTGGCATCGTGGACGCTCGAACCTGTCTCGTGGGGCGCTGGGTACCCGGCGCCTGGCCCGGTTCCCTGGGGTAACGTTCCCTGGGGTCACTAGGGATCCGGGTGCGTACGGCGCAGGTCCGACCACCGGTTGCGCCAGAAAACCGAGGCGGGGACTCTAGAGCGTCGGGCTCATGGAGTCCAGGGAACAAGTCAGGCGCAGCAGGATTCCGTGGGGCCGGCATGGCCGGGGGTTCTTCGGCGGTCGGCGGTGCGATTCGTGAGTGCTTCGTGCGCCCGGGGGTGGTCGGGTGGACAGGGAAAACCCGCTGGGCTCACGGACCCCTGCCCGCCCGCGTCCGGCCAGCGCTCGGGCTAGCGCTCGAGTCGACCGTCGGCGCCGATCGAGAACGACACGCGAGCCCCGCTGCGCAGGGCACCGTCGTCGAGCACGAGCGCCGGCTCGATCTGCCATCGGCCCGACGCGAGCGCCCCGCGCGTCTCGACCGCGAGCACGTGGGCCGCCTGGCGCTGCAGCAGCAGCGAGAGCTCTTCGCCGCCGGGGCCGAGCACACGCAGCGCGCCGGCGAGCACGCGCCCGGACTCCGGCGCGGACTCGTCGAGTTCGACGACGAAGCGACTGCCCGCGCCGTCGTCGGCGACCTCGACCCGGGTCCTCCGCACCGGTCCGGCCGGCGGTCGGCAACGCACCACCGCGGCGCCCTCGGTCCAGCTCTCGACCGAACACGCGCGGTCGGTGATGCCGCGGCACTGTCTCAGCGCCGCGTGCAGGTGGCGGGCCGAGGCCGGCCCCACCACGAGGTACTCGAAGTGCAGGTGCTGCGCGCGCTGCTCGATCTGGTCGAGCAGTGCCGGCCCCTGTGCGTCGAGTCGCTGCGTGGGAATCCAGAGCACATGGCCCGGCACATGACGCATCATCGGTGAGAACGGCGAGGCGATCGGGTCGCCGTCGGTCAACCGGGTCCGCAGGCTGCGCACGGCCTCGATCTCGGCCGTCGGGTGGCTGTCGACGAACGTGCGCACCCAGCCCGGCATGGATGCGGCGGCGACGGCGATCGTCGCGACGAGGGGCAGGCACAGCCAGAGTCGCTGCGTGCGTGTGGCGCCGCCTTGCGCGAGCGCGGCCATGGCCAGTGCCGCCATGGGCAGCATCGGCAGCAGGTAGCGTCCTTCCGGCACGAGCGCCACGCACAGCATCGGCAGATACAGGCCCCCGAACACGACGACACCACGCAGCACCGGATGGCGCCACGCGCGCAGGCAGCCCAGCACGATCGCGATCACGATCGCGAGGTCGGCTGGGAAGCACGGGCGCGAGGCGACGAACTCGCCGAGGCCACCCGTGAGTTGTCCGCCCAGGTCGCGCACGAGTGCCCCGGCGACGCGACCACCGTGCTGCAGCAACAGGTCCGACAGCGAACTGGCGGGCGCATCGGCGAACGCCGCCACCGCGTCGTAGTCGTGCACGACCTTGAGGTCGATGTTGCGCCAGTGTTCGCTGTAGACGGGCGAACCGTACGCCCACCACGCGGCGAGCGCCTGCGGCAGGTAGCCGAGCGCGAGACCGGCCAGCACGAAGGCGCCGCGGCGCAGGCGCGGTGCGGCGGCGAACGCGACCAGCAGCAGCGCCGGCACGAGCGGCAGCATCTGGAATCGCGTGCCGAGCGCGAGGCCGGCGAGCACGCCGGCGCCGAGCCAGTTCCGTGCGCAGGGTCGGTCGACGGCGCGCGCGGACACCGCGAACGCGGCCATCGCGAACGCCAGCGCGATGACGTCGGATGCGGCCTGGGCCGACATCACCACGACCGCGCCGTGCGCGGCCAGCAGCAGCCCGCAGAGCACGGCGGCCGTCGTGCCGAACACGGAGCCCGCGAGCACCGCGGTCGCGAAGACCAGCAGCCCGCCGGCGAGCGCGCTGAGCAGCTTGCCGGCCGTGAAGGCGTCGCCGGTCAGCAGCGCCCCACCTGCCATCAGGCCCGGGTAGTAGATCGGGTGCCAGATGTCGCGCGGGAGTTCGCCGCGCAGGATCTGCTCGGCCTTGTCGACATAGAGGTCGCTCTCGCCGCCGGGAACCTCGATGGGATGCGCGACGAGGGCGAGCACGACGAACGCCGTGGCCGCGAGGCCGCCCAGCACCGCGGGCCAGCGGGCGGTCCCCATCTGGCGCGGACTCGCGGCACTCGGCGGCAGCATGCGACCATCGTCGATGCCCTGGCGATCGGGCGCAATGGGCGCGATGCGGAGCCGCGGAGCCGTCAGCCCGATCGGAACACGTGCCGCAGCGCGACGAAGTCCGACACGCGGTCGCCGCGCACGGCGACACCCTCGCCGCGCAGCGCCTTCGCCTGCCGCCGCGCCGCGAGCGTGCCCGCGCGCGCCAGCCGGCCCTGCGCCGCGACGACGCGCCACCATGGCACCGTGTCGTCGGCGACCGCGGCCATCGCGAAGCCGACCTGTCGCGCGATCGACCGACTGCCCAGCGCGCCGGCGAGGTCGCCGTAGGTCGTCACCGAACCTCGCGGCACCTCGCGCACGAGCGCGTGCACCGCGGCTTGGAAACCGGGGCCGACGAGGCGCCGCGGGCCGTGGCGGGTGGGGTCGTAGGGCATGTCGCCGAGGTTCTACCGCTGCTGGGGATTCGTCGCCCGCCGCGCGACTGCCGTACACGCGGCGGCGAGAATGGCGCCATGGTACACGCGCTCGCCCTGTGTCTGCTCTCCCTGCTGCCGCCGATCCCGCAACAGCCGACGCCGCCCCCGGCCGCCGCCCAAGCGCCGGCCCGCGGACTCCACGTGCTGCGCACGTTCGCGGTCGGCGGCGAAGGCGCCTGGGACTACGTGACCATCGATTCCGAGGCGCGCCGTCTCTACGTGCCGCGGTCCACGCGCGTGCTGGTGCTCGACGCCGACACGGGCAAGCAGGTCGGCGAGATCGGCGACACCGCGGGCGTGCACGGCGTCGCATTGGCGCCCGAGTTCGGCAGGGGCTTCACGAGCAACGGTCGCGCCAACACCTGCACGGTGTTCGATCTGAAGTCCGGCAAGACGCTGCAGACCGTCGCCACCGGCAGGAACCCCGACGCGCTCGTCTACGAACCGGTGACGAAGTGCGTGTTCCTCGGCGACGGCAGCAGCAAGGAGGTCACGGTGATCTCGGCCGACACGTTGAAGGTGGAGGCCACGATCGCGGTCGGCGGCAAGCCCGAGGCGCTGGCCGTCGATGGTCATGGCAAGGTCTTCGTCAACATCGAGGACACGAGCGAGGTGCTGCGCATCGACGCCAGGCAGCACACGGTCGAACAGCGCATGGCGCTGGCTCCCGGCGAGGAACCGACCGGGCTCGCCATCGACGCCGAACACCACACGCTGTTCGCGACGTGCCACAACGAGTTCATGGTCGTGCTCGACGGCGGCACCGGCAAGGTGCTCGCGACGCCGGCGATCGGCAAGCGCACCGACGGCGCGGCCTTCGACGCGAAGAGCGGCCGCGCGTTCTCGGCCAACGGCGACGGCACGCTCACGGTCGTCGACACCCGCGGCGACAAGCCGTTCACGGTCGTCGAGAACGTGCCGACGCTGCCCGGCGCCCGCACGCTCGCGTTCGACCCCAAGACGGAGCAGATCTACCTGCCGACCGCGCAGTACGAGCCGGCCCCCGCCGACGCGTCGTCCGGCGGTCGCCGGCGGCCGGCCATGAAGCCCGACTCGTTCCAGATCGTCGTCGTCGGCCGCTGATCGCGGGTCTTTCGCCCGGCGAGCAAGCCGGGCCCGGCACGCGGCGGTATGGTGCGCCGCCGTGCGGCCTCGATCGGCCGCGACCCGCGCCGCGCCACCGCGCCGGCACCACCCCGGACGATCCGATCCATGCCGCTCCCTCACTTCGCCTTCGCCCTGTGCACCGCTGCCGGCGCGACGCTGCTCGCGCAGGTCTCCCCCGAACAATTCGCCGGCATCAAGAAGGAGGGGCTCGAGCACTCGCAGGTGATGGCGCACCTCGACCACCTCACCAACCGCATCGGACCGAGGCTCACGTCGTCGGACAACCTGACGGTCGCCGACGAATGGGCGCGCGACACGTTCCAGTCGTTCGGCATCGACAACGCGCACCTCGAGCAGTGGGGCACGTTCCCGGTCGGCTTCAACCGCGGGCCGTGGTGGGGTCGCATGACCAAGCCCGAGCCGATGGAACTCGTCTGCAACACCGAAGCGTGGTCCGCCGGCACGCGCAGGCCGTCGCGCGGCCCGCTGCTCCAGGCGCCGCGCGATGCCGAGGGACTCGCCGCGCTCGAGGGCAAGCTCGCCGGTGTCTGGATCCTCGATCCGCCGCGCGGCGACCTGCTGAATCAGCTGTCGGCGGCGATGGAGAAGGAGGGCGCGTTCGGCTTCCTCGCCGGCGGGGGCGGCGACCTGCTCCTCACGGGTGGCCGTTCGAACGTCGACTGGGACAACCTGCCCAAGCTGCCGATGGTGCGGCTGACCAAGGACGGTTACACGGCGCTGCACGAGCAGCTCGACGCGGGCAAGCCGGTCGAGGTCGAGTTCGACATCCGCAACCACTTCCGCAAGGGCCCGATCCCGCTCTTCAACGTGATCGCCGACATTCCCGGCACCGAACACCCCGACGAGTTCGTCGTCGTCGGCGGGCACCTCGACAGCTGGGACGGCGCGGTCGGCGCGACCGACAACGGCACGGGCACGGCAACGACGATCGAAGCCGCGCGCATCCTCATGGCGATCGGTGCCAAGCCCAAGCGCACGATCCGGTTCATGCTGTGGAGCGGCGAGGAGCAGGGCCTGCTCGGTTCGCGCGCCTGGGTGCAGAAGCACAAGGACGAGCTGGACAAGTACTCGGCGTGCCTCGTGCACGACGGTGGCACCAACTACCTGTCGGGCATCGCCGGCATGGCGGAGATGCACGCGCAGCTCGAGACGGTGTTCGCGCCGATCTTCGACCTGTCGCCCGACATGCCGTTCGAGATCCGCGACATCGCGGCGTTCACGCCGATCGGCAGCGACCACGAGTCGTTCACGGCCGCCGGCGTGCCGGGCTTCTTCTGGAAGCAGTCCGGCCGCGCCAACTACACGCACACGCACCACACGCAGTACGACACCTACGACGCGGCGATCGAGGAGTACCAGCGCCACTCGTCGGTCGTGATCGCGACCGGCGCGCTCGGCATCGCCAACCTGCCCGAGCTGCTGACGCGCGAGAACATGAAGGTGCAGCGCGGCTTCGGCGGTGGTGGCGGCCGCCGCGGCGGTGGCGGGCGCCTGCTCGGCGTGCAGCTCGAGGACGACGGCATCACGCTCGCGGACGTCACGCCGGATGGACTCGCCGTCAAGGCCGGCATGAAGGCCGGGGATCGCATCCTGAAGATCGGCGACAAGGCGATCAAGTCGGTCGAGGACCTGCGTGCGGCGATGACCGCCGCGCCCGTGAAGACGAGCGTCACGTGGAAGCGCGGCGACAAGGAGATGAGCGCGGAGATCACGTTCGCGCGGTGAGGCGCGGCGGCAGCGGTCGGGCCGCGGCGCGCCGTCGGTTCACCGGCTGCTCGCCAGGGCGCCGGCGAGTGCGCGCAACAACGCGCCGCCGTCGCCCGCGTAGCAGCTGCCGTGCATGCAGGCGAGCAGCTTCGGCTGCAGTGCGGCCAGCTTCGCGAGCAGAGGACCGGTCGCGCGGCCATGCGCGTAGTAGTCCATGCCGCTGCGCATCGCTTCGCTGGATCCGAGCACGTCGCCGTCCGTCACCGCTGGATTGTCGCTGCCCGGCTGAGTGAACAGGTCGCCGCACAACAGCGTGCGCGTGGTCTCTTCGAACAGGTAGCCGCATTCCCAGGCGTGCGGCAGATGCGGGGTGTCGAGCCAGCGGAACGTGCGGTCGCCGAGCACCAGCCGTTCGCCGTCGGCCAGCGCCTTCGGCGCCCGGTCGAATGCGTCGCCGTTGATCATGGCGTTCACGGTTCCGCACAACGGCGTCGCGGCCGGTGCCGCCGCGAGCAGCAGGTTGAGTGCGCCGCATTCGTCGTTCTCGAAGTGCGAGAAGGCGATCCAGCGCAGTTGGCGCACCGGCAGGACCTTGTCGATGGCGCCCATCGTCAGCGGCGCCATGCCGCGCGGGCCGGTGTGGAACAACAGTGGTTGCGGCCCGGCGACCAGGATGCGGTTGAAGGAGAAGCCGCCGGGCACGACCGCAGGCGGCACCGGCGTGGAGATCCGGTAGACGCCTGCTGTCACTTCGTCGAGCGTGGTGCCGCTCTGTGCGTCCGTGATCATGTCGGTGTGCGGTCGGGGCCGGGGTCGAGATGCACGGTCCTGGAGATCGCCGGCCCTGTCAAGGCAGAACACGATCACCGCGCGGCGGACAACGTGAACTGCCAGTTCACGTTCTCCACCGTGCTGCCGGCGTTGATCGTGCGGAAGCTGCGCGGCGTGAGGCCGGTGTTGACGATCTTCGCCTGCAGCGTGAACGAGTTCACCGCGAGCGGCACGCCGTCGACCTGCACCTCGATGAAGTCGCCGAAGTCGCCGAAGCGCAGCGCGGGACCCGACGCCGCATCGACGCCCATCGTGCGCGAGAAGGCGCTCCACTGGTCGAGCAGGCCACCGTTCACGACGCGAGTCGTCACGGTCGCCTCGGGCGGCAGACCGGACGGCATGAAACCGCCGATCGAGAAAGTGCCGACGTCTCGCGGCACGAACAGCGCCTCGGCCCGGAACACCGCCGTGGAACCGCTGAACGACACCTGTTCGAAGTCGAGCAGGCCGACGCGTGTGTCGCCGGTCACGATCTGCAGCGTCTCGGTGACGGGGACCGCGAGGCGCGTCGGCTGCGGCGGCGAGCCGAGCCGCAGGCTGATGTCCAACTCGACCTCTTCGAGCGGGAAGTCGTTGGGCACGCTCGACGTGTAGCTCGCGGAGTAGAGGCTGCCGAGGTCGCCGCCGAGTTCGCGGAACGCGTTCACGAGGTCCGCGACACCGGCCACGCCGTAGACGCCACCTGCCGTCTGGGCGGCAATGCGGCGCAGTTGGCGAGCCTGCGGGTCCGGTGCGCCGATCGCGAGCGGGTAGAGCGCGTAGTTGTCACCGTTCGCGTTGGCGATGAGCCCGTCGACGGTGACGGAGCTGCCCGTGTCGATGCCGTCCGTCAGGAAGACCAGCGACTGCAGCGAACCGCGCGGGTCCTCGTCGAAGCTGCTCGATGCGGCGAGCACGGCGTCGAAGACGCGCGAGAAGCCGTAATAGGGCGCGAAGCCGTCGAGAGCCTGGAACGCCTCCGTCTGCTTGCCCGCGTCGAGCCAGTTGCCCTGCGCACCCGGCGGCAGCTGCGGCACCATCACCGCGGCGGCCGTGAAGCTGTCGTGGAACTCCCAGAACTGGACCCGGCTCCTGGCATTGGCCTGCCAGACGCCGACGGCGAGATCCTTGGCGCCCTGCACCATCGCCGGGATGCCACCGCTCGCGCGCATGGACTCGGTGTAGTCCAGCAGCACGACCACGTCCTGCGGCACGCGGGCCTTCTTGAAGATCGGGTTCGCCTCGCTGCGATCGATCTCGACGCCCTTCTCCATGAAGTACAGGTTGCTGCCGACGAGCTGCGAAGCGTCGAGGTCGATGATGTCGTCGTGCTGGTCCCGCAGCGTGAACAGGAACTGCACGCGCCCCGGAGTCTGCACGACGGGGCCGGCGGCGCTCTTGCGGAACGTGAACGACGGTCCGGTGGGGGCCTCGTCGATCGCGAACAGGTCGTCGGCGAAGACGAGGAACTCGCGGCCGCTGGCCTCGATGCCGATGGTGCTGTTCCCGGGCAGGGACAGCGTCGTCGGCACGTAGAGGCGTTCGAGGCTGCCCTCGGCGAAGAAGCGCACCACCTGCTGCCTCTCGTCCACCTCGATGCGCAGCGGCACGGGCCGGTCGAGCAGGTCGATGCCGTCATCGGCGTCGAGGGAGCCCAGCGTGCGACTGCTCTGCTCGACGGGGTTGCCGTCCGAGTCGAGCAGCTGCGTGACGAGGGAGACGTTGGAGTTGCTGGCGCGCAGGCCGATGCGGGCCTGCCTGGCGACCTCGTTGCCGTTCTCGGACGCGGTCGTGCCGTCGATGTCGATGCTGACGAACGCGTCGTAGTCGGCCGGCTTCGCCGCGCTGTTGGGCCGCGACAGCACGATGCTCGCGCGGAAGTCCGTGAAACGGCCCTGGGCGCGGCTGCGGATGCCGGCCCGCGTGCGTTGCCCGCCTTCACCGGTCGACTCGAGCCGCACGCGGCCCGCGTCGGCGCGCGGCATCTCGGCCCCGACGTCGGCGATCATCGCCCAGTCGGCCAACTGGAACTGCTCGAGGGGGCCGGTGCCGTCGTCGCGGTTGTTGCCGCCGCCGCCGCTGCAGGCGGCGAACAGCAACACCGTACACAGGCACAGGGCAGGCGCGGCTGCGCCCGGCGGGCGCTGCGACCGCACGCCGGATCGACGGGGTGCGGCTGCCGCCGCGACGAACGGGTTGCCGGGGGACGGAACGCTACGACGATGTTCGGTTCGCATGGGTCGTGCCCTTTCACGATGGTTGGAGACACACCCCGTGTTCCGGTCGCGGCGATCGTCACCGGCTTTCGCCGGAATCCACGCGCATGCGCGCGCCCGGGCCGCCGATCGCCGCTCAACGCATGCGGGCGACGTACTGCTCGATGCGGGCCAGGAAGTCCTTCGCGAGGTTCGGGCCCTCGAGCGTGCACACCTGCACGCCGTCCTCGTACACCGGCGCGCGCGGGGCCTCGCCCGTGCCCGGCAACGAGATGCCGAGGTGCGCCGCCTTGCTCTCGCCGGGCCCGTTGACCACGCAACCCATCACCGCGACCTGCAGCGACGCGGCCTCTGGCTTGTGCTTCTTCCACTCGGGCATGCGTGCGTGCAGGAACTGCTCGACCTGCTGGCTCAGTTCCTGGAAGTAGCTCGACGTCGTGCGGCCGCAGCCGGGGCACGCGGTCACCTGCGGCAGGAACGGGCGGATGTCCATCGCCTGCAGGATCTGCTGGCAGGCGCGCACCTCCTGGGTGCGCGAGCCGCCCGGTTCGGGCGTCAGCGAGACGCGGATCGTGTCGCCGATGCCCTGTTGCAGCAGGATCGCGAGGCCCGCCGTCGAACCCACGATGCCCTTCATGCCCATGCCCGCCTCGGTCAGGCCGAGGTGCAGCGCGTGGTCGGTGCGGTCGGCCAGCGCGCGGTAGACGCGCACGAGTTCCTGCACCCTGCTGATCTTGCAGCTCAGGATGATCTGGTCGCGCCGCAGGCCGAGCTCCTCGGCGGCCGTCGCCGAACGCAGTGCGCTCTGCACCATCGCCTCGAGGAAGACCGTCGCGGCGTCGTGTGGCACCGAGGCCCTGGCGTTCTGGTCCATGAGGTCGCTGAGCAGCTCCTGATCGAGCGAACCGGCGTTGACGCCGATGCGCACGGGCTTCTGGTGCTCGACCGCGCAGGCGACCATCGTCGCGAAGTTCTTGTCGTGGTTGCCGCCCTTGCCGACGTTGCCGGGGTTGATGCGGTACTTGTCGAGCGCTTCGGCGCAGGCCGGGTACTTGCGCAGCAGCACGTGACCGTTGTAGTGGAAGTCGCCGATCAGCGGCACGGCGAGACCCTGGTCGCCGAGCCGGCGCCGGATCTCGGGCACGGCGGCGGCGGCCTCCTGCGTGTTGACCGTGATGCGCACGAGCTCGCTGCCGGCCAGGAACAGCTCGGCGGCCTGCGCCGCGGTGGCCGCCGCGTCGGCCGTGTCCGTGTTGGTCATCGACTGCACGACGACGGCATGGCCGCCGCCGACGGTGACGGGACCGACGCGTACGGGAACGGTCTTCTTGCGGGCGGGCGCGAACATGGGGGGAACAGGATAGCGCAGTGGCCCGCGCACGGCGAATGCCGAGGACCTGGCCGGTCTGGCCGGCCGTCATCGAGCCAGCGCGCTTCGGTGATCGGGACTTCGCAATAGCTCGGTGACGCGATCGCAGGGCGCGCCCTTCACGCCCTCACGCCCGGAGTCATCGATGAATCGTTCGCCCCGTTCCGCTCGCATCGCCCTCGCCTGGGCCGTGTGCACCATCCCGTTCGCTGCGACAGTGCTCGCACAGTCGCCGGCCGACACCTTCCACAAGGCCTATTACCTGCAGCACGAGGCCCGGGACCTGCAGGCCGCGCAGGCTCTCTACGAACAGGTCGCCCAGGACCAGGGGGCGCCGGCCGAGCTGCGCGACCAGGCGACCGCGATGTTGCGCACGGTCGCCGAGGAACTCGCGAGCCTGGATTTCGCGCAGCTCATGCCGGCGGACACGATCCTCTACCTCGAGTGCAACCGTCCCGGCGAGCAGCTGCGCTCGCTGCTCGGGCAGCTCGGGGTGCTGGGTGGCACCGGCCAGGGTCTGGGCATCAGCCCGGCACTCGTCGATGGTGTGCTCGGCATGCGCGGCGCCGCCGTCGCGATCACCGAGATCGATCCGCGCCGCGGCCCGACCGGCGGCGTCGCGATCGTGCACCCCGGCGATCTCGACGTCGTGCGCGGTCTGCTCGAGACGGCGTTGCCCATCGGCGGTCAGCGCGTGGAACCGATCGGTGGCCATGCGACCTACAGCATCGAGGGCCAGGCCTTCGTGACGCTGACCTCGCGGCTCCTGATCGCGGGCCGCCACCGCGAGGACATTGCCGGTGTCGTCGAACGCATGCAGCACGGCGGCGACGGTTCGCTCGCGAAGAGCCAGCGCCTCGCCGGCGCGATGGCGATGCGCGGCGACGATCTGATGTTCTTCTGCGTCAACCTGCAGCCGCTGATGCCCATGATCATGGACGCAGTGGCGCGCGAGACGCGGCGCGATCCCGGCGCCCGCGCCGCCCTGGCCTTCCTGGACCTGGCGAGCACTCGCACCGTCGCCGGCCGGGTCGGCGTCGATGCGCGCGGCCTGTCGCTCGACGCGGTCGTCGAACTCGACGAGGGCCATCGCAACTTGGCGTTCAACCTGCTGCGGCTGCCGAACATCGACGAGCAGGCGTTGTCACTGGTGCCCAGCGGCCCGGCGTTCTTCTGCCTCGGCGCGATCAACCGGAGTGGTGCGGTGCCCCCTGGCGAGACCGATGCGGCGGGCCGGCGCGTCGTGACGATGATGGACTTCGGCCGCGAGCTGTTCGCCAACGTCGTCGATGTCGCTGCATTCGTCATGCCGGAGGTCCAGCAGGCACCGTGGGGCCCGATGCCCGACTTCGGCGTGGCCATGCGCGTCAACGACCCGCAGCGCTCGCTCGCGCTGTGGCAGTTCGTGCTCGGCACGGCGCAGGGTGCGAGCGGCGGCGGCGAGCCGGCCGCCGCGCAGCGCCAGGGCGACGTCGTCGTGCAGCGCTTCCAGATCGACAAGGTGCCCGTCTTCCTGGCGCAGGCTGGACAGCACCTCGTGCTGTCGCCGAGCGAACGCTTGATCGGATCGGCCGTCGACGGTCTGCGCAACCACCGCTCGGTGCTGCAGGACGATGTCTACGCCGATGCCCTGGCGCTGGCCGGCGACGGCAGCACGCTGGTCGCGGCCGCGAACCTGGGTCGCTGCGGCGTGATCGGCAGGCAGTTCCTGAGCGACCGCGAGCGACGCGAGGCGGCGCCGTTCCTCGACCTGCTCGCGAACACGAGCGTGTCGTTCGTCTCGCTGCAGACGGCGACCCGGTGCGGCGTGCGCGGGCGCGTCGTCGGTTTGCCCGACGTCGGCCCCCTGCTGCAACAGCTCATCGACCGCGAGTTGCATCGCGGGCGGCGGCAGGTCTCGGCGCAGGATGCGCCGCCGAGGCCTGCTCGCGGGCCGGCTGCGACGACCGGCGCGCCGGAGCCGGCTCGTGGCCCCGGGATCGTGCGCTGATCGCGTGCAGGCGCGCGACGGCCGCGCATCGCCCGCGGTGGCTCACAGGGTGCCGACGACGCACTTCAGGCCGTTCGACGTCAGCACGCCGATACCCAGGGCCGTGTTGTTCGGCACACCGAGCACGGCGCCCTGCGCGTGGAACTCGAAGCCGCTGAAGATCGGCGGCAGGGCCGGGAGGTTCAGCGCCGTCCAGGTGAACGAGCCACCGAACGGGCCGACCGCAGGGCCTTGGAGCACGTCGAGGCTGGCGTCGAGGAAGCAGCCCGGCGCGCCGAACGGGGCCAGCGGCAGACCCGGCCGGCTGAGACCGATGACGCCGACGTGCAGCAGCGCCGCAGCCGGGATGTTGCCCGTCGTGACCTGGAACGGCACGGCCGCAGCACCCTGCACCGGGCGCCCGACACCGGTCAACGACAGTGGCAGCACGTCGCCGAGGCCCGTGGTGAGCGGGTTGAGCGCGAAGCCCGAGATGTCGCTGGCGCTCGGAGTGGCGCTGGGGCCGCCCGGCGAGTAGCCGACGAGCACGTTCGTGCCGCTCGCCGCCATCGGGCCCCATGCCATGACCATGTCACCGGTGGTCGCGTTGTAGGTGAACTGGATCGTGTTGGCGTCGGCCGCACTCGTGCCGCCGAAGCTCCAGACCCCGTCGAACGTCACGCGCGCGTTCGGCGCCGCCTCTTCGTACTGCACCTGCCCGCTGCCGACGATGGAGGGGTTGAGGTCCTTCCACGAGTAGAACGCCGTCGCCGGATTGCCCAGCAGCGTTGCCACGGCCGGCGTGAATGCGTTGCTGTTGCCGGCGCCGAGCGCGACCCAACCGTTGGAGCCGACCCTGAGACCCAACGTGCCGGCGGCGATCTGCGAGTCGTCGGTCAAGGCGAGTGCCGTCGGGGCCGACATCAGGCCGACCGCGACCGGGGCGACTCCGGGTGCGAACTGCACGGTGTAGCCGCTGCCGGTGTGGTTCATCATCAGCGAGCCGCCCGAGAGATCGAACGCGGCCGGCGCCATCTCCTGGTAGAAGGACGCAAACGACGCGTCGCAGCCCGCACCCTGCGCGGTGACCGTGGCGATGCCGAGGCTCGGGCACGTGCCGCCGTTCGTGTAGCGGATGTTCGTGTTGACGATGCGCGGCTGGAGCGCCGCGCCGGTGAACGGAACGTTCGATGCCTGGCCGGCGGACAGCGTCAACTCGGGGGTCGAGTAGACCTGCGGGAACGTGCTGCCGTTCGTGTAGGCGTGCGCCAGTCCGTTGGCCACGAGCGCGACACCGACGGTGCAACCGAGGCCGAGCCGGACCGGTGGGGTCAACACGACGTTGCTCGGCAGGCCGGGACCGGCGGACGTGGCCGGGCCGGAGCTCGTGAGACCCCAGGGCTGCGTGATCGGCAGCGAGCTGTTGGCCGCGAGGTACAGGTCGATCGAGCCGACCGTGCCCGCGGCGCTGCTGAAGTTCAGGTCGAGGTCCGTGATCGTCAGGCCCGCGGGGGCCGTGCACGTGAGCTCGAAGTACACCGCGCCGCCGAGCGTGCCGCCGTTGTCGTTGGCGAAGGTCGTGGTCAGCGTGTTCGGCGGCGGCGGCGTGCAGCTGATCGTCAGCGGGAAGTTGCCCGTCGCGCCGGCGTAGCCGCCGACGCGGATGTAATAGGTCGTGCCGATGGTGGCCGACCAGCCGACCTGCGACTGCAGGCCGCACGCGTCGTCGTTGCAGCCGATGCTGGTCAGCGCGCCGCAGCCGCCGCTGAACACTTCGAGGACCGTGTCGAAGCCGCCGCCGCACGTGTTGGCGACGGCGTTGCCGGTGCAGGAGGCGAGGTAGGCGAACCAGACATCGTTGTCGCCGAACGCGCACGTCCAGAGCTGGGCGGGATTGGTCGTGGAGCCGACGTTGGTGAACGGGCCGTTTGCGCCGTCGAAGACGGGGGTCGCCGTGACACACTCGTCCTGGGCGAAGGCGGAGTCGAGGGACGTGAGGGTCGCGACTGCGGTGAGCAGCAGTCGCCGGGAGGTGCGAACGAAGCGCATGGACTACCTTGGTTGGGAAGTGGCAGGCCGCGAGTGCGTCATCCGACGACGCGCGCACGTGCTCTGCACCTTATCCTGGCACCGTGCCGCGCACTTCCCGCAAGTACGGAAGCACTCGCAGCCGACGATTTTACGCCGATTGGTAATCGACGGTCGTGCGAGTGCACGACTCATGTTGCGCGCGCGTCGAGGTCGAAGGCGAATCCGGAGAACGCGTTGCTCGCGATCGCGTCGCGCCGTCGACCGGGCGTAGAGTGCGGCGACTCATGCGCAGTCCGCTGCTCTGGTTGGCCCTGCTCTGCCACTCGTGCCTCGCGACGGCCTACGTGTTCCTCACGCCCGCCTTCGAAGGGCCCGACGAGAACAGCCACTACGAGTACGCGTGGAGCCTCGCCAACAACGGCCACCTGCCGCTCTCCCCGGGCCTCGCGACCGAACGCGGCCTGCCGCAGACCGAGGGTGCGGTGCTCGCGCACCATCCGCCGCTCTACTACGCGCTGCTCGCCGCGTGCCTCGTGGTCTCGGGCGACACGGACACGGTGTTCGGCCCGATCCTGAACCCCGACTTCGGCCAACCCGTTGCGGCCGGCACGCACCTGCGGTTCGTGCACGGCGGCGACGAACGCGCGCCGCGCGCGCGCGCCGCCCGGGTGCTGCTCGACCTGCGCCTCGTCTCCGTCGCGCTCGGCCTGCTGTCGCTGCTCTGCGTGCGCGCGCTGGCGCGGGCGTGCTGCCCCGAACGCCCGGTGCTCGGCGACGTCGCGGCCCTGCTGACCGCCTGCCTGCCGATGTGGTCGTTCCTGCACGGCGTGCTCAACAGCGACAACCTCGCGATCCTCATGGCGACCGCGACGCTGCTGGCGCTGGTCCGCTTCGTGCGCAGCGAGGCGCCGACGTGGCGCGGTGCCGCGAGCATCGGGCTGTTGCTCGGCCTCGCGCTGCTCGCCAAGCTCACGACGTTGTTCCTAGCACCGCTCGCGGCCGTCGCGTTCACGCTCGTCGCCGCACGCGAGATCCGCGCCGGACGCGGCCGCCGTGCGCTGCTGCCCGCCGGCGTCGCACTCGCGGTCGCAGCGCTCGTCTGCGGCTGGTGGTTCGTGCGCAACCTGCAGCTCTACGGCGACCCGCTCGCGATGCGCGTGCACGACGCCGCCTTCCCGGGCATCGCGCCCCAGTACGTCTGGCCGTTCTTCTGGAACGGGTTCCTGCCCCAGGTCTTCGCCTCGTTGCTCGGCTGCTTCGGTTGGTTCACGCTGCCGCCGCCGCGTGCGCTCGTCGCGGCCGGCGGCGTCGCCGCGGCGCTGGCCGGCCTCGGCCTGATGCGCCTCGCGCTCGACCGGCCGCGCGCGCCGATGCCGCGGCCGCTGTGGTTGTTGTTCGGCACCTGTGCGCTCGTCTTCGCGGCCACCGCGCACTTCAACACGAAGGTCCCGCAGCCGCAGGGGCGGTTGCTGCTGGTCGCCGTCGGCCCCGCCGCCGTGCTGTTCGCGACCGGCTTGCTGCGCGCGGGTGCGATGCTGCGCGTCGCACGCCAGGCCCGCTGGTTCGCGGCGCTGCCGCCGCTCGTCGCCGGCGCCGTGCTCGTCGCGTGGTTCCGGCCCGCATTCGACCCCGCGCTCGCGCCGGCCCCGGCGCACCACGCCTCGCTCGTCGGCGACATCGTTTCGGGCACCACGCAGCCGGCGATCGGCTGGCTCGAACCCGCGGCCGGCAGCACGTTGGCAGCCCCGCCGCGGTTGCGCTGGCGCGCGGCCGAGCCGGCACCGGGCGCGATCTACTCGCTCTACGCCTACGATGCGCGCGGTCGGGTCTGGCTCGCGACCCACGAATGGAGCCACGGCGAGATCCTGCTGCAGGGTGGGGAGGCGGTGCTGCCCGAAGGGGCATGGGCGCTGCTGCCCAAGGACCGCGACGTGTTCCTCGAACTGCGGGCCGTGCCCGACTGGCGCGCCGGCGAACGGCTCGGGCAGATGCCCGTGAGCACGGCGCTGCGCTGCCGCCGCGAGTAGCTACTTCGGGATCCGTTCGAGCACGAGTGCGCGCCGCGTCGTGTTGCCGCTCTCGATGACCGCGGTCGGCGTCTCGTCGCGTTCGGCCTTGCGCAGCCGGTACGTCTCGCTCTGCACGCCGAGGAACAGACTGTCGTCCGGCGGCAGGTCGGCGACGCGCGCCACGCCCTTGGCATCGCTGTCCGCGTGCCACGTGCCCCAGGGGAACACCGTCGAGCCGACGCCGCGCCACTGCACGTTGGGCCATGTCTCGATGCGCACGCCGGGCAGCGCCCCGCCCTGTTCGTCGGTGACGCACACCTCGAGGATGCCCGTGCGCTCCATCGCGACGACGAGGTCCTGCGTCGACGAATCGGCGATCGGCTGCGCGATGTGCTCGTACGCCTGCGCCTGTTCGAGCATGCTCTGCCGGTCCTCGGCCGTCGCTTCGTCGGGCACCGTCTGCGCCAGGTCGGCGAACGTTCGCGGCACGATCCGGCGCGAGACCCAGCCGCGGCACCACGCGATCACCTGGCCCGGACCCTCGCGCAGGCCGGGCACGGTGAACGTGCCGTCCGCTGCGACCGCTGCCTCGTAGTCGTCCGACTGCGAGACGGCGCCCTGGATCGTGTGCAGGTTGACCCAGACGTGGCCGTCGACGATGGGGCGCGGCACCGCGGGATCGAGCCGGCCGCGCAACGTCACGAGCGGCCGCAGTTCGACGTCGACGTCGAGCAGCCTCTGCTCGCCGAGCACGAACAGCACGAAGCGGCTCGCCAGGCTGCCGAGCTCCTGGCTCGTGTGCTTCACGGCCACGAAGTGGGGTCCCGGCGAGAGCCGCGTCGTCGAGCAGCTGCCGTCGGGATCGCGCTGCCAGCCGCCGTTGCCGAGCTTGGATTGCCAGTCCATCGAGATCTCGATGTCCCGCACGACGAGGCTGCGCGTGCGGTACCACGCCCAGAGCCGCACCGTCGCGCCCTTCTGCAGCTGCACGGTGCACTCTTCGGCCCGCAGCTCGAAGCTCGAGTCGCGGAACGCGATGAAGTCGGGATGCGAGACGGCGAGGTCGACGTGGTCGGCCTTGCCGTCGATGTCGACCCAGCGCGTGTAGTCGATGCGCGCGCGGCCTTCGGCGTCGGTGGACGCCGTGGTCTCGCCGCCGCGCATGCCGTACCACGCACCCGCGTCGCCCTGCTTGCGCAGGCCGAGGATGCGGACCTTGGCGGTCGGGATCGGCTCGTGGTACGCATCGATGACGCGCACGGTCAGCCAGTCGCGGGCCTCGAGGTCGGCGGGCTCGCCCGGCGCCGGTGCGGCGGCCGGCGTTGGCTTCGGGACCTGCGCCGGCGTCTCGGCGACGACCTTGCGTTCGGCGTCCGCGGGCGCCGCCACGGCGGTGGCGGCATGCGCGGCGGTGCGCGGCTGCTCGCGCGGCGCGCCGGTCCTCGGGGCATCGTCGTTCGCGGCCCAGAACAGCAGCAACACGAGCGCGGCGAGCGCCGCGAGCGCAGTGAGCACGATGAGCAGGGTCGACTGGCGCGAGATGGCTCGGGCGGGTGGTTTCGGGTTCATCGTTCGGCGGCGGCGCTTCTCGGCCAGTCAGTCTAACGCGACGCGCGCACGCGTTCCCGGGCCCAGCTTGCGGGCGGCGTGCGCATCATGTTCGTGAGGTTGTCCAGCTTGTCCCGCGAGCTTGACCTGGAGCGCCGAGATCGGCGTGTCGGCTCCGCTCGCGCTCGCGCGTCGCCTTGCGGCAGGTGGAGGCCGTACCGGGCTTCTGGATCTCACTTGTCCCTCACAAACTCCGCCTGCACACCCTTGCCGGGTATCAGCATCGAGTAGGCGTTGTCGCCTGACACCTTCACGAACCCAACACGCTGCGCCACGCCAAGGATCACCTGTTCACTCGGGTCCCAGACAGGCCCGTCCGGACCGTCCATGAGCGTCCCCTGCCCGCAGCTGATGACGACCCGATCCGGGGCCTCGGTCAGGGTGATCGCCGGCTTGCCGTTGGCTCCGTACAAATGGATCCCTGTGTTCGCATCCAAGACCATGCGCGGCCTGCCGGAATCATCGTACAGGACGATCCGGTGCAGATTGGCCTGCCCGGGACCCGCGGGGCCTGCCTCCGGGAGAGAGGCGGCCGCCTGCGGCCAATTCGGAGTTCCTCCGGAGGAACTGCATGCGGGAAGGAGGATGACCACGACCAGGATCACCAACCGATGGAGGTGGTTGATCCAGATGCGGCGCGAACACGTCGTCCACTTGGTTGTCATCGGTAGTGGTTCCGTATTGTCGAGGCTCTTGTCGTCCGTGACCTCGGCGACGACCGCGGCGATCTGCGCACCGAACGCGGCCGTCAACTCGGCGGCGGTCGCGCCGGTGTCCTCGATCGTGTCGTGCAGCAGTGCCGCCGCGAGCGTCACGGGGTCGTCGACGCCGCCCTGTTCCGCGCGACGTCGGGCGACCGAGAGCGGGTGGTTGATGTGGGGATCATCGCCGCTCTTGCGGTGCTGGGCCCGGTGCTGGCGCGCCGCGTAGTCGGCGGCGCGCGGAAGGGTCGACGGCGGCTGGTTCGTGGTCACGGTGCGCAGCGTAGTGGCTGGCCAGCGCGAGCAGGGGCTGGACCGGGCCGGCGCCGGGCCGTCCATTCATCGGGTCATGCGCGACACCGCCGAACACCTGCGTCTCGTCGTCGACCTCTGCGTCCCCTTGCTGCTCGCGATACCCGACGAGCGCGCCGCGAGCAGGCCCGGTCCGGGCAAGTGGTCGCCGAAGGAGGTCGTCGGCCACCTCATCGACTCCGCCTGCAACAACCAGCAGAAGTTCGTGCGCCTGCTGCTCGGCGCGGGCCACGTCGACTTCGTCGGCTACGCGCAGGACGGCTGGGTGCGCTGCCAGCACTACCAGGACGCCGACTGGCGCGCGCTCGTCGAGCTGTGGCGCGCCTACAACGGGCACCTCGCGCACGTCATCGCGCACGCCGATCCGGCGCGCCTTCCGCACACGATCTCGATCGACGGCAAGGGCCCGTTCCGGCTCGACTTCGTCATGGCGGACTACGTCGAGCACATGAAGCACCACCTCACGGCGCTGCTGCCCGACGCGGGGCTCGCGAGCGCCTTCGAGAACGTCTACGGGGCGTAGCGCCGCCGGCGGGCCTGCAGGCGATTCGCCCGCGCCCGGCTGCGATCTCGATTCCCCCTGCACACCGCGGCGAGCGAGGTGTATGGAAGAGGGCATGGGAACGTACCTTCGATGGCGGATGGTGCGCCTGGCCACGCTCGCCGTGGCCTTCGCGGGCGCCGCCGCGGCGCAGGAGCCGCTCGTTCGCACCGGCGAGCACTTCGTCGTGCACTTCCACACCAGCAAGCTGCCCGGTGCACTCGCCGCGCGCCTCGCCGACGACGCGCTGGCCGCCGCGGAGAGCACGTGGCCTGCGATCGACAAGCTGCTGGGGCTGCGTTCGCTGACGCCGCCGGTGCTGCACGTCTACGCCGAGCCCGAGCAGTTCCGTGCCCTCGAGCAGCAGCATCGCGCCGGACTGCTGCCGGTCGAGTCGTTCGCGTTGCTCGGCTCCGCCGAAGCGCACCTGCTGCTGTGGCCGCAGCTGTCGCAGAAGGCGCTCGAGATCACGGGGCTTCCCGACACGACGCGCCAGGCGATCATGAGCCGCAGTGCGCAGCTCGCCGCCGCCGCGCATTCGAACGCGGCCATCGAGGATCCGTGGCTCGCCGAGGTGTTCGGCTACGCCGTGCTCGAAGGCCTCGTCAATCCGAAGCAGGAGTTCGGCATCGAGCCCGCCTACGACACGCGGCGCATGTTGCTGCACTACGACTTCGAGCAGCGCAACCCGCGCGAACTGCACGGTACGATCCTCGACTTCGACGAGCCCAAGACGCCGCGCGAGTCCGAGGCTCAGGAGGAGAACAAGTGCATCATGGCGCAGATGATGGCCGCCAGTGGTGGCACGTGGGCCAAGAAGCTGCTCGGCTCGACGGCGAAGAAGGGCAGCCCGCGCGTGGTGACGCGCGTCGACGCCGTCGAGAAGGTGCTCGGCACGAAGTGGCTGCGCACCGAGTCGCTGTTCGCGAAGTTGTGCCAGAAGGTGAAGCCGGTCTGGCGCGAGAGCGCGCCGATGGCGGCGCTGCGCGGCGATCGGCTGCTCGTCGTCGGCGATCCCGACCGCGCCGCGCAGTTCCACGCGCTGCTGCCGCCGCCCGACGGCGCCTACGCGATCCGCGGCAGGTTCGAGGTCAAGCCGTGCGGCGAGGATTCGTTCCGTCTGCAGATCGATTGGGACGAAAAGAGCATGATCGGTTGCTGGTTCGGCGTCGGTCGCGTGCGCGTCGAGCGATGGAACATCGGCGGCGACTGGGAGCAGCTCGCCGAGGGCAAGGCGCCGATCCTCGCGGGCGTGCCGTTCGAGGGTGCCGTCGAGGTCGGCGACACCGTGCGTGTGCTCGTCGACGGCCACGAGTACTGCGCCTGGGAGCGCGGTGACCGCAAGATGCACGGCCTGTGGTCGTTCGGGGTCAACGACTGCGTGACCTTCGTCGAGAAGCTGCGCATCGAGCCGCTGCATGCGGCGAAGAAGTGAGGCGAGTCCGGCGACAACACCGTCGCCGCGCCGGCCACGGTGCCGCATGACCCGGACCCTGCTCGCGCTCGCCGCCCTGTCGCTGCCGGCGCCGGCGCAGCCACCCGCCCCGGTGCTCGCGGAGCTGACCGTGGCGGGCCCCGTCGCGTGGCGTTCGCGCCTCGGTCCGACCAACCTCGGCACGATGCTGGCCTCGGCCCAGGCCGAGTCGATCTGGCGCGGCTACGTCGACGCCGTCGATGCGACGCTGCGCGCCGCGCGCGGCGCGGACCAGGAGTTCCTTGCCGAACGCACGCGCCTGCTCGACTACGGCGGCGAGGTCCACGTCGTCGCCTGGCTCGACCAGGCCGAAGACGCGGTGCACCTGCCGCGGTGGTCGGCGGCCGTGATCGCCGGACCCGACGGGCACAGCGATCTCGCGGCGATGGCCGCGCAGTGCAACGCCTGGCTCGTGCGCGCCGGGGCCTCGGCCGCGACGCGCTGGCTGCAACTCGAACTGAGCCCACCGCGGCTGCACGACGGACGTCTGATCGCGGTGCTGGCCAGCGCCGAGGACCTCGAGGCGGCGACCCGACGTGCACAGCGCTTCGTCTGCCGCGCGCTCGACGCGAACAGCGTGCTGCGGCTCGAGGTCGCCCCGCAGGCGGCGTTGGGCCTGCTGCGTGACCGCGCCAGCGAGCGGGACGTCGTCGCGGCGCTGATCGGGCCGGCCTGCGCGCGTGCGACGCTGGCGATCGGCAGCGTCGGGCCGCGGCTCGTGGTCGACTGTTCGTTCGCGTTCGGCGCCGGCGGACGCGGTGTGCTGCGCGGCCTGTTGCCGGCGCACGCCAAGGTCGTCGACCTCGCGACGCTGGTCCCCGAGGGCACCGCCACACACTACGCCTGGCCGGTCGACCTGCCGGCCATGTGGCAGGGCGTCGTCGAGGTCCTCGCCGCGGCCACCGAACGCGGCGTGCCGGCGATGCACGAACGGCTCGTGCAGTGGTTCGGTTGCGATCTCGGCAAGGACGTCTGGCCGCTGCTCGAACCCGAGGTGCTGCTGCTCTGGCGGCGGCTCGACGCGGCCGAGGCCGACGACCCGGACCTGCTCGCCAACGCGTGCTTCGTGGCGCGCGTGCGCGACGAGGCGGCGCTCGTCGAGGCGGCGGGTCCGGTGCTCCGGCGCGCCGGGGCGACGTACCAGGTCGGCGAGGACGGCGTGCTCTGGAGCGAGGACGGCGACTACTCGCTGCGCATCGGCTTCGGCATCGCCTGCGTCGCGTTCGGCGCGCGCGGCCATGCGCAGTGCGAAGCGGTGCTCGACCGCGCCGCAGCACCTCGGCGACGGAGGGCCGCGGCACAGCACCCGCCCGGCGCACCCGCGGGCTGGAACGCCGAGGGGCGCATGGACGTGACGACGCTCGTCGCGCGCGACCTCTACGGCTCGCTGCGCTGGTTGCTGTTCGCGTTCGGCGGCGCGCAGCACCTGCCCGAGGTGCTCGAACTGCAGAAGGAGGCAGCGCGCTGGCTGCCCGTGTTGCGCGAGCACCGGCTCGATTCGGCGCAGACGCTCGGTGGCGTCACGGAGCGCGGTTGGCAGCTGCGCATCCTTTGGTGAGACCCGCGCGGCCGTGCCGCGCGCTGCAGACCGTGCTACCGTTCGCCGTCGATGCCACCGCCCACCGCCGCGCTGCCCGCTGACGCAGGCCTGTTCGCGCGCGGTCGCGGCAAGGTGCTGCTGTTCTGCTGGCTCGGTTGGGTCTTCGACTTCTACGACCTGATCCTGTTCAGCTTCACGAAGCGCTCGGTCGCCGCCGACCTCGGGCTCGATCTCTACGGCGGTGTCGCGTGGATCGAGGGATGGTCGCTGCTCGCGACCGCGGTGGGTGGGTTCGCCTTCGGGCGCGTGGCGGATCGCATCGGGCGGCGGCAGGCGATGGTGGCGAGCATCGTCGTGTTCTCGGCCGGCGCGCTGCTGACCGGTTGCGCCACAGGCTTCTGGTCGCTGCTGCTGGCGCGCGTCGTCACCGGGCTCGGCGTCGGCGGCGAGTGGGGCATCGGCCACGCCGTCGTCGCCGATCACTGGTCGGGCAGCCAACGCGACAAGGTGCACGGCATGCTGCAGGCGGGCAGCCCCGTCGCGATGGCGCTGGCCGCGGCGGTCGGGTGCTTCGTCGTGCCGCTGCCCGGCGTCGGGTGGCGCGCCGTGTTCGTCGGCTCGTCGTTGCTCGCCGGGCTGGCGCTGGCCGGGCGGTGGTCGATGCCGGGACCGGACCGCGCCGTGGGCGCCGCGGCGCCGCTGCCGGCGCGCGCGTTGTTCGGGCCGCAGCACCGGCGCGCGAGCTTCGTGTTGCTCGCGATCCTCACGCTGCACATGGCCGGGTTCTGGTGCGTCTACGCCGAATTGCCCGGTGCGCTGATGCAGCTGCACGAGGTGTCGGCCGTGCAGGTCGGTTGGTTCCAGATCCAGGTCAACGCCGTGCACGTGTTCGCCGACGTCGCGTTCGGCTTCCTCGCCGCGCGGCTCGGGCGGCGCCGCGTGTTCGTCGCGTTCTGCCTCGCCTTCGCGCTGGGCCAGGGGCTCGTGCTGCGGCAGCTCGACACGGTGTCGGCCGACTTCGGCACGTTCACGTTCGCGGTCGCCGCGATGGGGCTCGGTGCCGGCACGTGGTCGTGCTTCGGCGCGTTGTTCGCGCAGTACTATCCCGCGGCGCTGCGCGCGACGGCGGCGGCGTGGTTCTACGCGCTTGCGCGCGGCGTGCAGCTGCCGGTCAAGCCGGCCATCGGTGCGGCGTTCGCGGCGACCCACTCGTTCGCGCCGGCGTTGTGGGCCGGCATGGCCTTTGCCCTGCTGTCGGCAGCGCTCGTGTTCGCGCTGCCCAGGCGCGACCCGGCGGTCGTTTCCTGACCACGCGCGGGTCCGGCGTGGATGGTTCCTGTCCGCGATGAACCCCCGCTGCACCGGCGCGTTGACCGGCCGGCGGCGAGTGCCGTCCCCTTCCTCTCACTCATGCATCTCCCCACCCCCACGCTGCTTCTCCCGTTCCTGCTGCTGCCGCTGGCCCTGCCGGGCCAGGTCGTCAATCCCGGCAACCCGCGCGCGCCGGGCGCCGAACCCCAGAACCCGCCCGTCGTCGTCGAGGGCCGCCGCGTCTCGAACCTGCGCGAGGAAGATCGCATCGGCAGCTACGGGCAGCCGGAGTGGACGTCGCACCGGCGCTTCGCCGAGACGCGCGTCTACGTGCGCCCCGAGGGCACGGCCGAGTTCGAGTACTGGGTGATCCCCGAGACGCCGAACGGCGGCGGGCCGACCGAGACCAAGACCCAGTACGAGTTCGAGTTCGGCCTGCCCTATCGCTTCCAGCTCGACCTCTACCTGGTGTCGCACCAGGACGGCAACGAAGGTGCGCTCGCCATCGACGAACAGAAGCTCGAGGTGCGCCACGCGCTCGCCGACTGGGACGTGATCTGGGGCAACCCGACGATCTACCTCGAGTGGGCCGCGATCAACGAGGCGCCCGACCACGTCGAGGCCAAGCTGCTGCTCGGCGGCGAGGCGGCCGAGAGCTGGCACTGGGGTGCCAACCTCGTGTTCGAACACGAGACCGGCGGTCTGCAGGAGAACGGCTACGAGATCACGGCCGGCTTGAGCAAGACGCTCGTCGACCAGCGCTTCTCGTTCGGCGCCGAGGTCAAGGCCGCGTGGATCGACGACAAGACCGACCGCGGCAACTACGCCAACGAAGTGCTCGTCGGCCCGAGCCTGCAGTTCCGCCCGGTGCCCAACGCCCACATCGACATCGCGCCGCTGTTCGGCGTGACCGACGATTCGCCCGACACCAAGATCACGCTGCTGTTCGGTTGGGAGTTCTGACGAGGAGTTTCCGCCGCCCGCAACCCGTAGCGCCGGGTCCGATCCCGGACGACAATGCCGCCGCCATGAAAGGTCCCGCGCGAGTGCCCGAGAAGAGCCTGCTGCACGGCCGTGCCTTGCTCGCGTCGGCCCTGGCGCACGGCATCGGCATCGGCTCGGCGCTCCTGCTGACGGCGGCCGGGGCGGTCGAGGCGCGGTGGAACGGTGCCGAGCGCGCGACGGTGGTCTCGACGATCGAACCCGATCGCTGCGTCGAGCCGTGTCCGGACGCGAGGTCACCGGCCGACCTGCCGGCGACCGTCGTCGAGCCGGCCCCGCCGCCGCCACCGCTGCCGCAGGCCGTCGAACCGCCGCAGCCGATGCGCACCGACCTGTTCGCGCGCGCCGAGCCGCCGCCGTGCCCGCCGCGGCCCGTCGACGCGCTCGAGCCTTGCGACTGGCGCACCGCGCTGCGCGTCGCCGAGCCGCCGCCCGAGGCGCTGCCGCCGCAGCAAGGCGTGCACGCCGAGCCGTCGCCGATCCCGGGCCACAACGCGCCGCCGAAGTACCCGTTCGTCGCGTGGCGGCGCGGCATCGAGGGCACCGTCGTGATCGAACTCGACATCGATGCGACGGGCGCGGTGACCGCGGCGCGCGTCGAGCAGTCGTCGGGCTCGGCGCTGCTCGACGACGCGGCGCTGCAGCAGCTGCGCACGTGGGTGTTCTCGCCGGCGCGGGGTCCGCTCGGCTGCGAGGCCTCGCGCTTCCGCCAGGAGGTCGTCTTCCGCCTGCTCGGCTGAGAGCTGCCCGATGCCGCAACGCGGCGTCTCATCAACCGGCGAGACACGCAACCGGCGCCGCCGCGTCGTCTCCTTGGGCGCGCCTGTCCCGCCCGGCACGAGCTCCGCGTAGCATGCCGCGACGATGATGCGCGCTACGGTGCTGTCGGTGTTGGTGGTGTCGCTGCCGTGCCAGCAGCCCGTCGCACCCCGCTGGCTCGGCACGCGGTACCTGGCGCGGCTGGCGCCCGCGTCGAGCCTCGCGCCGGTCGGGCTCGCCGGCACGGACCTCGGCGTCAGCTTCCCGTGTGGCGAGCGGCTCGTGTTCCTGTTCGGCGACTCGTGGACGCTCGACGGCAAGGACTGGGACGTCGACTCCGTCGCGTCGACGCCGCTCGGGCCGCTGCCCGCCGCGCCGGTGCTCACGTGGTTCCCGCGCGCCGGCGGGCGCTTCCTGCCGCTCGCGCCGACCGGCGTGGCGCTCGGTGGCATGGACGTGCCCGTCGAGGGGCTCGTCGTGGGGGACCGCACCTACGTGTTCTTCTCGAGCGGCTGGAACCGGCGCGCGGCGCGACACAGCCACTCCGTGCTCGCGCACACGAAGGGCACCGACTTCGCCGCGCTCGAGCTCGACCACCGCGTCGCGACCGACAAGTTCGTCAACGTGAGCCTCGTCGCCGATGGCGAACAGCTGTGGATCTTCGGCACGGGCGCCTACCGCAAGAGCAGCGTGTTCCTCGCGCGCGTCGCGGCGAACGAGCTCGCGGACCGTTCGGCGTGGCGCTACTGGCCCGGCTTCACGGCCGACGAGGCGGCGGCCGCGCCGGTCGTGGCCAGCGACTGCATCGGCGAACTCAGCGTGCGGCGCCTGCCGGGCACCGGCGTGCTGGCGATGACCTGCAACGCGAGCCTGCCGCGCGGCATCCACCTGCGCACGGCGCCGGCGCCGGGCGGGCCGTGGAGCGATCCGATCGTGATCTTCGACCCGAGCCGCGACCGCGGCTACGGCCATCGCATGCACCAGAAGAACTCCGCGGTCGGCTACGACGACGGCCTCTCCGAGCCCGGGCGCGAAGAGCAATGGGGTGGCGAATACGGGTCGTACCTCGTGCCCGAGTGGTGCTCGTCGCCCGCGCCCGGCGTGCAGACGCTCGTGTACACGCTGTCGACGTGGAACCCGTACACGGTGCAGCTCGTGCAGAGCCACGTCGCGCTCGCGGCGCCGGGCGCGCGCGTCGACTGGGTGCCGCCACCGCGCGCCGCGCCCGCGGCGAAGGCGGGCAGGAAGCTGACGAACGAGGACTTCGCCAAGGGCGCGCTGACCGGCTGGCACGCCGAGGGGGACGCGTTCGCGACCGTGCGGCGCGACGACGGCGCCTGGTACCTGTGCACCTACACCGAGGCGCGCGGCGACGCCGCGCGCGGCCGGCTGTGGCAGGACTTCACGGTGCCGCCCGCGGCGCGGGAACTGCGCGGGTTCGTGTTCGGCGGCAGCGAGGCCGTGCAGCTCTGGCGCGGCGACGAGCTGCTGCGCTCGACGCGCGGTCGCCGGACGAACGACGTCGAGACCGCGTTCCGCTGGACGATCGACGAGTACCGCGGCGAGCTGCTGCGGCTCGTGGTCGTCGACGACTCGACGGCGCGCTGGGGCTTCGTCAGCGTGCGCGGCATCGAACTGGTCGAGTAGCGGGCGCCAGGTTGGGGGCCCGGCGGGTGGCCGCCGCGGGCCGGGGCAGCGGGCCGGGGCGCGTCTTCTCGCAACGCCGCGCCGCGCCGGGCGCGGTGGCGCCGGACCCGCGCGACGATCGACCCGAGGCGCGGGCATCGCGCACGATCGCGATGGGTGTGGTTCGCCCGCCGCCCGGGATGCGCGCTTCCTTCGGTTGAGACCGGTGCCTACGCTGCGACGCCCTCAGCCGGGCGCCACGCGCGGCGCCGGGCTCCTCGTCCCGTGCAGGCCCGATGAACCACCGCTGGAAGTTGTTCGTGATGATGGTCCTCCAGTTCTTCATCTGGGGGGCGTGGCTGCCGCCGCTGTTCGGGATCATGCCGGGGCTCGGTTTCTCGGGCACCGAGCAGGCGATGATCGGCAGCAGCTTCGCGATCGCCTCGATCGTCGGCATCTTCTTCAGCAACCAGTTCGCGGACCGCACGTTCGCGGCCGAGCGCTTCCTCGCCAGCAGCCACCTGATCGGCGGCCTGGCGATGATCGGGTTGTACTTCACGACCTCGTTCTGGCCGTTCTTCGCGATGATGCTCGTGCACTCGCTCGTCTACGTGCCGACCATCTCGATCACGAACTCGCTCGCGTTCGCGAACCTCGACGATGCGCAGAAGGAGTTCGGCCTCGTGCGCATGGGCGGCACGGTCGGCTGGATCCTCGCCGCGTGGCCGCTCTACTTCATCCTCGGCGGCTTGACGGGCGAGGAGAAGCTCGCGGCGCAACGGTCGGTGTTCCTCGTCGCCGGCGCGGCAGCGCTGCTGCTCGCGGTGTTCAGCCTCACGTTGCCGCACACGCCGCCCAAGCCCGCCGCGACGGCCGGCGATCGCTTGGCATGGGCCAAGGCGGCGTCGTTCCTCCGGCACCCGTTCATCGCGGTCTTGTTTCTGGTGACGCTCGTCGACGCGACGATCCACAACGGCTACTTCGTGATGACGTACCCGTTCCTCGAGAACATCGGCTTCGACGCCGGCAGCGTGATGCCCGTCATGAGCATCGGCCAGGTCGCCGAGGTGCTGACCATGGCCGCGCTCGGCCTCGCGCTGAAGCGGCTCGGCTGGCGGCTGACGATGATCATCGGTGTGCTCGGCCACGCGGCGCGGTTCGCGGTCTTCGCGTTCGTGCGCGACCACACGGCGATCGTGCTCGTCCAGGTGCTGCACGGCATCTGCTACGCGTTCTTCTTCGCGACGGTCTACATCTTCATCGACGTCTACTTCCCCAAGGACGTGCGCACGAGCGCGCAGGGCCTGTTCAACCTGCTCATCCTCGGGCTCGGCGACCTCGCGGCGAAGTGGCTGTTCGTGCCGCTGACGGCGCACTACACCGATGCCGACGGTGTCGTCGACTACCGGTCGCTGTTCCAGTGGCCGACGGGCATGGCGCTCGTGGCGGCCGTCGGGCTCGCGGTCGCGTTCGACCCGCCGGCGGCGAGTGCGGCCGACGAGCCGGCGCCGCTGCCGTTCTGAGCAGGGTTGCCCGCGGCGCAAAGCGCCGCTGGGCAACCCGCTCAGGACCTTGCCTCGCGCCTGCGGCGCGACGCTTCGGTTCTGAGTTGCAGAGGGCACCGGCGCGCGGCGGTCAGTTCGCGGCGTCGACGCGATCCCAGAGGTAGACCTCGGTCCGATAGACCATCGTGGCGCGGCCCTGCGCGTCGCGGTGCTCAGCATGCAGCGCGCGCAGCAGGCCGAGCAGCGTGTCGGTGCGCGGACCCGAACGCGGCACCGTCGAGGTGCTCATCGCCCTGCCGAGCAGTTCCTCTTGGGTCAGCGGGTGCGCGTTCCGGAACGTCAGCGCGCGCAGGCCGGTGAAACGGCCGGTGGCCGCGACCGTCTCGGGATCGAACGTGCTGCGTTCGGCGGGGGCGTCGCCGTCGATGGCCTCGAGCGCGGCGCGGTAGCCGAGCGTGAACGCGTCTTCGCGGCTGCGTTTGTTCCAGAGGATCGCGAGCCGGCCGCGCGGGCGCAGCACGCGCTGGAACTCGCGCAGCGCGACATCGCCCGCGAACCAGTGGTAGGCCTGCGCCACCGTGACGAGGTCGCAGCTGCCGGCCGGCAGCGTGCTCGCCTCGGCGGTGCCGTCGATCCAGGTCACGTTCGGATGCGCGAGCGCCGCGCCGCGCATCTCGGCGTTGGGCTCGACCGCGAACACGCGCGCGCCTCGATCGGCGAACAGGCGCGTCGAGATGCCGGTGCCGGCGGCGACGTCGGCGACGACCAGCCCCGACGGCGGGGACAGGCCGGCGAGGATCGCGTCGATCGCGGCGTCCGGATAGCTCGGGCGGAAGCGCGCGTAGTCGCTGGCCCGGTCGTGGAAGCGTCGCGTCGGGTGGTCGTCGAGAGGTTCCATGGCGCGCGAGCGTAGCGTCGCGCGCGGCCGCGTCACGCGCACGCCGGTGCCGCGCGAGCTGCCTCGCTCGCGGGCGCCCCGCTACGTGCCCGCCGCGACCGCCATGCCTCGGTCGACGGGGCGACCCTCGAGCCGCAGCAGCAGCCGGAACACGGCGCCGCCGCCGGGTCGCTCGACGTACTCGACACCGCCGCCGTGCGCGGCGGCCACCTCGGCCGCGATCTTGAGGCCGATGCCGATGCCGGCCGGCTTGTCGACGAGCACGTCGCCACCCTGCGTGAAGTAGTCGAAGATGCGCTCGCGATCGTGCGCCGGGATGCCGGGGCCGCGGTCCCTGACCTCGACGACGAAGCCACCGGGCACCGCGTGCGTCGCGACGTCGACCGTGCCTCCGCTCGGGCTCCAGGTCCACGCGTTGTGCAGCAGCTGGTAGATCGCCTGCGTGATGCGCTCGCGGTCGCCGGTCAGCACGGCGTTGTCGCTGTCGACGGCGAAGTGCACGCGCTTCAAGGCCCGCAGGCTGTCGAGGCGCCGGCAGGCCTGTTCGCAGGCGCTGTGCAGGTCGACGCGCCCGACCGTCCACTGCGTCCTGCCGCCGGCCAGGTTCGCGAACTCGAGTGCGTCGTTGATGCGCTGGCCCAGGCGTTCGGACTCGCGCAGGATCGTCGTCAGGAACTCGGTGCGTTCCGCCGCGGACGCCGTCTCGCCGAACTGCTGCAGCAGTTCGGCCGTCGATTGGATGCCGGTCAGCGGCGTGCGCAGTTCGTGGCTCATCGAGGTCAGGAAGCCGTCCTTGGCCCGGTTGGCCGCATCGGCGCGCGCCGCCTTGTCCGTGACTTCGGCGACGAGCGTCTGCATGGTCTGCGCCATGCTGTTGAACGAGACCGCGAGGCGGCCCAGTTCGTCGTCCATCGCGGCGGCATCGACGCGCGTCGCCAGGTCGCCGGTGCCCATGCGATCCGAGGCGGCGATCAGGGCCCGCAACGGCCGCGACAGGCGCGCCGCGGTGCGCATCGCGAACGCGACGCCGAGCAGGACCAGGCAGCCGCCGACGGCGAGCAGCCAGCCGCGCGCTTCGTCGCGCAGCGCCAGGATGGGGCGCAGGTCGTGCGAGAGGTAGGCGACGCCGCCGTCGGGATGCAGCTGCATGGCGAGCCCGGGCTGCGGGCGGCCGTCGACGGTGAGCTCGACCGCGGTGCCGCGGGCGGCGAGGCCCGCGTGGCGCAGGCGCTGCAGCGGTGCGAGGTCGACGCCACCGGGCGTGCGGTGCAGCCAGTGTTGCGCGAGGATCACCCCGTCGTGGCTCAGCACGACGTCGCGGCCGGCGATCGCGCCGATGCGCGCGGCCAGCGCGTCGTCGACGAGTTCGCCGCGCACGAGCGCACCGAGCAGCTCGCCGCGCTGGGCCAGCGGCGCGATCGCGACGAGGGCCAGGCCTTCGGGGTGCGGCCAGACGTGGTCGGCCGTGCCTTCGCGCATCGCGTCGGCGAAGCCCGGCATGGCGCCGAGTTCGGTGCCGGCCGGCCATCCGCCGCGGCTCGCGAGCACGCGGCCCTTCGGATCGAGCACGGCGACCACGGGCGCCTGCATCTCGTCGAGCACGTCCTCGAACGTCGCCGCGTCGACGCCCGGGATGCCGGCCGTCGCCAGCAACACGGGCGTGCGCGAGAGCACCTGGGTCTCGCGGCGCAGCGATCGCTGCCGCAGGTCCATCTGCGTCGTGAAGCTGTGGTGGCTGTCCTGGACCTCGCGCTCGACCTGTTCCGCGGCGAAGCGACCGGTCAGCACGGCCAGCACGACGACCGCCGTGGCGACGAACGCCGCGACGAGCAGCGTCGTGCCGAGCACCAGGCGAGCGCGGAAGCCGAGGCGCATGTCAGTACTTGACCGGGTAGGGCCGGCCGTTCTTGTCCGTGTGCTGCACGCGCGGCCTGGTCTCGCGCACGGTCAGCGCGACCTCCAGCGCGGCGCCGTCGGCGACGCGCACGGTCTGCTGTTGCCCGTCGCCGAGCGGGTGCCAGACGCGCAGCGTGTACTCGCCGTCGGGCACGTCGGGGATCATCCAGAAGCCGCTCGCCGAGGTCACCGCGGCGAAGCTGCTGGCGAGCACGAGCACGTGCGCCGCCATGTCGGGGTGGATGTTGCAGTGCACCTTGACGAGGCCCGGATTGGCGAAGACGTGCTGCTGCCGCGAACCGGCGCCGTAGGTGCCGAGGTCGAACGGATTGCTGCGCGACAGCGAGAAGACGTTGTGGAAAACGAGGTCGTCGTTGGGGAACACGACCGTCGTGCCCGCGGTGACGACGAGCACCGGTGGGTGGAAGCTACGACCCTTCTGCGACAGCACCGGCGACCTCGGCAGCGGCGGCGACCGCAGCTCGGGTCCTTCGAGGAAGACCACGACCGCGCTGCGATCCTCGCGCGCGGTGCCGTCCTGTTCTTCGAGGCGCAGCGTGCCGGTCACGACGTTGCCCCGGTTGGGGAACAGGCCGCGCGTGTCGTTGTGCGAGCGGTACTGCACGTGGCAACCCGTGCACGCGCCGCGCAGTCGGCCGAGGTCCCACTCGTCGCTGGCGGAGCCGTCGGCGACGGGTTGGCGCAGGTCGTCGATCGCTTCCTGTAGTTGCAGCAGCCAGACGCCGGTCTCCCGGGCGCCGGCGAGCGGCAGGTTCGTCGCGCGCAGGCCGCGCACCTGCTCGGCGAGCGTGTCGAGCGGGGCCGGGTAGGCCGCACGATCGTGCGCGGCGACGGCCTTCTGCAGCGTCGTCACCGCCTGGCTCAGGTGCTTCATGACCGCGAGCAGTTCACCCTCGCCGTCCTGGGCGGCGAGCGCGGCGGCGAGCAGGGGCAGCGTGAGTCGGCCGAGCATCGGAATCAGAAGGACAGCACGAGCTCCGCGGCCGTGAAGAGGCGCGTGTCGTCGGGCAGGGCGCTGACGTCGGTCGCGACGAGGTGGTCGAATCCGACCTCGACCTTGCCGATCAGCCCCGGCGCGAACGTGTGGCGCAGGCCGAGCTGCACGCGCTGCAGCTGGGACAGGTCGAAGCCGTAGCTCGCCGCACCGTTGGCGTAGGGCCGGCCCTCGAACTGGAAGCCCTTGCGCCGGTCGAACGTGCCGGCACCGCTCCAGCGCAGCGTCGTGTCCCATCCCGGCGCGAGGATCACGGTCGGTTCGAGCATCCACCAGACGATCGTGCGGTCGAAGGCGTCGGCGTCGTCGTCGACGCGGCCGCCGCCGGCCGAGACCTGCAGGTGCACGCGTTCGAGCAGCTGCCAGTCGGCGTCGAGGCTGCCCAGGGACGAGCGCACCTCGGCGCTCGGGCTCGAACCCGAGGCCGAGCCGGTGACCGGCGTGATGACCGAACCCCCGAAGCAGATCGAGCTCAGGTCGGCCGAGTGGATGTACATGCCGCTCGCGCTCAGGTAGAGCTCCTCGCTCGGGCGCGAGTGCAGGCGGAGCGTTGCCGCCGGCGCGATGCCCGACGACGAGTTACGGCTGGCGGTGCCGTCCGTGAACGCGGCGGTGAAGCCCCACGCGCCGCAGTCGGCGAACGCGAGCACACCCTCGTCCCAGCGGTACGGGATCGCGGCCGGGAAGCCGACCAGGCGGTTGCGGTCCGGATCCTCGTAGTTGTAGTACTCGCCGAACGGCAGGTCGAAGCGACCGACCTTCAGGCCGACGCCGTGGTCGCCACCGCTGCCGAACACGTCGCCAAAGCGCATGTACGCCTCGCCGATCCCGACCGCGTTCTGGCCCGCCTCCTGGAAGTAGTCGAGGCGAAGTTCGAGGAACACCGACCCGACGTTGCGCACGTCGGCGTCGACGAACAGCGTCGCCGCCCCGATGCCGAGCGCGCCGTCGGGCCTGCTGCCGCGGGCCTCGGTGTCGAAGTAGCGCGCGGCGACGAAGCCCGAGAGCCGGAAGCGATCGATCCAGTCGTCGAGCGTGTGCCCGGCGCGGTCGACCACTTCCCGCATCGAGCTGTGCTCGTGTTCGTCGAGGTCGACGGGTGTCGGCGGCTCCTGAGCTGGCAGGCTGCCGCAGGCGAGCACCAGGAAGGGGAGGATTCGCACCATGGCTCGTTGCCAAGGGCTCATCGGCTCCCGGGGCCGCAGGCTTTAGCCGGCGCCCGCCGTCCGGGCTACGCGTAGTACTTGCCGAACCGGTTCTGCAGGAACTCGTCGTGGTCGACCGTCTCCATCTTCAACAGCCCGCTCGCCGGCAGCTTGCCGTCGCGCAGCATGTCGACGATCGCGGTCACGCCGGCCGCCGTCGTGATCTGGATGCCGCTCCAGTTCTCGCCGTCGATCTTCTGGTGGTAGATCGTCTTGGCGTAGGTGCGCTCGCAGAGGCGGTTCAGGTACTGCCCGGTGGCGCTGACGAAGATGACGATCTGGTCCTGGAACGTCGCCGGCAGCGCCTTCTCGAAGATCGTGCGCAGCAGCTCCTGCTGCGTGTCCATCTGCAGGTCCTGCAGCAGGAACTTCATGAGCTCGCAGTGGCCCGGGAAGCGCATCGTCTTGTAGTTGACGTTCTTGACCCGGTCCTTGAGCGTGATCGCGAGCGTGCCGAGGCCACCCGAGGTGTTGAACGCCTCGTACTCGACGCCGTCGATGGTCAGGTGCTCGAGCTGGGCCAGCGGCGGCACCGACACGAGCTCGCCGTTCTCGACGGCCTCGCACGGGTTGCAGTACTCGTTGATGAGGCCCTCGGTGCTCCACGTGAGATTGTACTTGAGCCGGTTGCTCGGGTAGCGCGGCAACGCGCCGACGCGCAGGCGCAGGTCGGTGACCTGCGTCATCGAGCGCATCAGGTGGTTGGCGACGATCGTGATGAAACCCGGAGCGAGGCCGCACTGCGGCGCGAACAGCGTCTTGCTGCCTTCGGCGAGCTCCTTCACCTTCTGCGTCACCTCGACGTCCTCGGTGAGGTCGAAGTAGTGCACACCGCGCGCCTTCGCGCGCTCGGCGATCAGCGGGTTGCAGTGGAACGGCGCGCAGCTGATGACCGCCCAGGCGCCGCCGAGGATCGCGTCGAGGCTCCCTGCGTCACCGAAGTCGACGACCTGCCCCTGCACGGCCGTGTACTTCTTCGTCAGGTGGTCGACTGCGGCCTGGGACACGTCGCCGACGCGCACCGCGTAGTCGCCGGACTTGGCCATCAGATGCGTGACCATGCGGCCGATCTTGCCGGCGCCGAGGATGACCAGGTTGTTCATGACGGGAAGAGGTGTACTGATCGGCCGGCGGTTGCGCCGACTCGAGGCCGTTCAAGGGCCGAGCATTGTTGGGAGCCGACGGTCCGGACGCAAGCTCCGTCGGGCGCCCGGGGCGCCGGTGTACGCGGCGACGGCCGAACCGTCGTTCGCACGGCGCATGCCCGCGTGGTCGTCACTTCGGCTTCAGGCCGACGACGATGCTGATCCACGCCTCGTCCATGTCGCCGCGTTCCTTGCGCCGGAAGACGCCGTTGCCGCCGCCGGTCCTGGCGTCGGTGCCTTCCCAGAGCACGTGTGTGTCCTGGAACCCCGCCTCGTCGAACAGCTCGCGCAGCTCGGCCAGCGTCCACAGCCGCCAGTCGTAGAAGAACGCTTCGCGCAGCCGCGTGCCGTCCTGGAACTCGAAGTGGATCGCGCACTGGATCTCGTGCGAGATCGGGTCGTAGCGCCGCTGCTCCCACAGGTAGGTGAAGCCGGGGCGCCGCGACTTGTCGACCTTCTGCTGCATGACGTCGGGGCCGCCCCACGCGTCGAGGAACAGCACGCCGCCGGGCCTCAGCGAGCGGTAGCAGTTCGTGATGTAGGCGCCGAGCTCCTTGCGCGTCTTGAACACCGAGTAGCTGAAGTTGAGCGCGAGGATCACGTCGGCCTTCGGCGAACGTACGTCGAGCACGTTCTTCTGCAGCAGCAGGAGGCGCCTCTGCTGTTCTTCGTCGAGCAGCGTCTTGACGTTGTGGATGCGGCCCCAGGCCAATGTCGGCCAGTGCAGATCGACGCCGATCGCGCGGTTGTGCCTGTGGCGTTTGACGTGGTGGCAGGCCAAGGCGGCCGTGCCGCAGAAGTCCTCGCGCAGGACGCGCAGCTCGCGACCCGAGTACTTCTTGAACCAGCGCGCGTAACACTCGGCGTCGGCCTCGGGCGACTGCACGGCGCGCTGGTAGAGTTCGTGGCGGTCGGCGGTGCGCGCCGTGAGACCCTCCTTGCGGCGGGGCTTGCGGCGGGGTTTGCGTCGGGTGGGTGTCGGACTTCGGGCCATGCGCATGTGTTAGCGGGACCGCGCCCACGACTCCACGGCGCAGTTGGTCGTCCCGCAGCGCGTGGTGCGCCCGAAGAAACGTCGCGGCGGACCGGCCGCGTGTCCAGCTCGGGGACGTCAGCCCGCGTCGCGACGGCTGCCGGTCCTGGAGTCGCCGCGCGCCGGGCGGCGACGCCCTCGGCTGCGAGGGCTCCCGCCTTCGCCGGTGCCTAGTAGACGTAGCACTCGCCGCCGTTGCTCGTCGTCGCGCCGAGCGCGTTGGCCGCCGCGTCGAGGCACAACCACTGGATCGGCAGGCGTTCGCCCGAGAACGACGGGTTGTTCGGGATCGTGAACGACAGCTGCCCCGCGCCCGTGCCGCCCGCCAGCGTGAGCAAGGAGCCGCCGAGGTCGTTGTACTGCGTGCACATCGGCATGCCGATGATGCCGAGATCGCGCGGCAGCATGCCGAGCGGGTCGGCTGTGCGCGAGCTGCCGAACATCAGCAGCGCTGCCGTGTTCGGCAGCGCGTCCGCGAGCGACACCGCGAACGTCATGCCGATCGCGGGCGGCGCCGTGAAGCCGAGCGCGGGCGTCACGCCCGTGCTGCCGACGCAGCCGCTGCCGTAGACGAGCATCGTCGCGACCGGCGCCGGCCCGAGCACGAGGTCGTCGATGGGCACCGTGCTCGTGTACAGCGGCGTCGCCACCGACGAGCTGTGGATCGTCCACGCGCCCGGCGTCTCGGCGACGACGAAGATGGTCAGGGTCGGGTCGACGGCGATCGAGGTCAGCTTGCCGAGCCCGGTCGTGAGGAACGGGGACAGGGCGCCGGTGACCGGATCGACGAAGGACAGCCCGCCGGTGCCGTCGCCGACGAGCAACATGCCGGCGAACTCGGCCATCGCGTAGAACGGCGGATAGCCGCTGCCGACGATGCGGTCGGTGTTGGCGACCAGATCCCATTCGATGATCGTGCTCGTCGCGGCCGCGGTGCCGTCACCTTCCGACAGCGCGTAGGCCTTGCTGCCGATGACGACCATGTCGGCCGCGTTGTCGGGCAGCAGCGTCGGAGTCGGTTGCGAGGTCACCATGCCGCTGGCCATGTTGCGCAGGAACATGCGGTTGATCTGGCCGCCGCGACCGAGCAGCATCAGGCCGAAGCCCGGCGCAACGCGCAGTTCGTACGGCAGGCCCGGCACGCCGAGGTTGACCGGCAGGCTGGTGCGCGTGAAGCGATTGCCGTCGAGCTGCAGCACCAACACCGTGGTCGAGATCGAGATCGAGATCGAGGTGATCGAGTAGATCGTGTTCGGCGCGAGCGGGTCGATGGCCATCGTGCGGCTGCCGTGCTGCGTCAGGTTCCCGGTCACGGGCACGAGCGGCGTGATCGTGCCGAACACCGGATCGACGATGCCGGTCGCGGGCACCGTCGTCGACGCGACGCGGTTCGCATAGAGCAGGTGACCGTACGGGATCTGCGCGGTGGCGGTTGCACCGAGCGCGAGAACGACGAGGAGCTTGGACATGGGCCTCCGGCTGCCGGGGCGGGGCAGGCGCCCGAGGATAGCATGCCCGCGGCAGGCCTGCCCCCGCGGCCCGCAGCTCGTGCTCCACCCAGGGGCTGCGGTGGCCGTGGACCCCCCGTGCGCCAGCCCGCCGTGCATCCGATCTGGCCGCCGCGGGGAGTTGGCGTTCCGATCCCTTCATGCGCGGACTCGAGCACGAACTGACCAGCCACGCCGCGGCCCTGCGCGGCCTCGCGCGCGTGCTGGTCGGCGAGCAGCAGGCCGACGACCTCGTGCAGGACACGGCGCTGCAACTGCTCGCCGCACCGCCGCCGCGGCTCGCGGGCCTCTTCGGCTGGCTCGCCGCGGTGCTGCGCCACCGCGCGAGCAAGCACCACCGCGGCGAACGCCGCCGGCAGCGGCGCGAGCGCGCGAGCCCGCCGCCCGATCCCGTCGCGACGCCGAGCCATCTCGCCGAACACAAGGAGACGCTGCAGCGCCTGACCGCGGCGCTGACGTCGCTGCCCGAACCCTACCTCGGCACGCTGCTGCTGCGCTTCTTCGAGGACCTGCAGCCGGGCGCCATCGCGGCGCGCACGGGCGTGCCGCTGGCGACCGTCAAGAGCCGGCTGCAGCGCGGCCTCGCGACGCTGCGCGCGCAGCTCGCGGCGCGCGATGCGCACTGGCGGCCCGCGCTCGGCGCCGTCTTCGGCGGCGTCTTCGGCAGCAGTGCCGCACCGATCGCAACCACCACTGCGGGAGTCCTGTTCATGGGCAGCGCGAGCAAGCTGGCAGTCGGAGCCGCCGTGTTGGCGGTGGCGGCGACGTTGTGGTTCGGCCGCGAGGCCGTGTTCGGTGCAACCGCGGGCCGCACCGATGCACACGACGGTGCGCCGCTTGCGGCCGCGGCGCTCGAACGATCGCCGGCGCGCGACGTCGCGACGCAACCCGATGCCCCGGGCGCCTTGCGCACGGGCAGCGAGCGCGAGCTCGCGGCCGCCGACGTGACGCTGCGCGGCCGCGTCGTCGACGAACGCGGACTGCCGCTCGCGGGCTGCGCCGTCGCGCTCAGCGGTCACCGCGTGACGGGCGGTGTGGGCAAGGACTTCGCGCGCGAGTACTCGGACTGGCTCGTGCGCGGCGGCCGGCCATCACTCGACCGCGAGACGACGACCGGCAGCGGCGGTGCGTTCACGTTCGTGGTCGAGCCGTCGCCGCTCAACCTCGGCCTGTCGCTGCGGCGCGACCGGCTCGACTGGCGGCTGAGCATCGGCCAGATGCTGCGCAGCGAGACCCGCGACCTCGGCGACCTGTGCGTGCCGTGCTCGTGCGTCGTGCGCGTGCGCGTGCGCGACACCGCCGGCGCCGAGCTTCCGGCGCCGGTCGTCTCGATCCGGCCCGCGGCACGCGATCCGAACGCGCGCAACGTGCCGTGGGCCGACTTCACCGAACCCGAGGTCGGCGCCGACTGGCTGCTGGCGGCGGGCACCTGGCAGTGCAGCGTCGGCCGCACGATCGAACGCGGCGAGCAGTTCGTCGTGCCGCCCGGCGCGGCGGTCTTCGACCACGAGATCGTCGTCGGCGCGTTGCCGCCGGCGCAGGTGCTCGCGGGGCTCGTCGTCGACGAGCACGACCTGCCCGTGCCCGGCGTCGCCCTCACCGCTTGGAACGGCGTCACCAGCGCCGGTACGCGCACGCGTCGCGACGGCCGCTTCGCGCTGCTGCAGGCCACCAGCGGCGGCCCCGATGCCGACCTGTCGCTCGACAAGCGCGGCTTCGAGCCGCAGCGCATCCGCGTGCGCTTCGGCGACCCCGAGCTGCGCCTGACGCTGCGCGCGAGTTCGGCAATCGTCGTGCACGTCGTCGCCGACGCCGACGGCGCGCCGGTCGAGGACTTCTGCGTGCGCCGCTGGTGGGACGTGAAGTCGGATCCTGTGGCCTTCGTCGACGAGGGCAAGGAGCTCGTCGACGGCCATCACGAAGGCGGCGTTGCGGTGGTCGAGGACATCGCGCGCGGCGACCACTTGTTGATCGTCGAACCGCTGCGCCTGGACCTCTGGCGCAGTGATGCGGTGCCGGTGGCCGTGACGCCGGGTGGGCCCGTGCACGTCGAGGTGCGGCTGCAGGCGGCGGCGAACCGTCTGGTGCGGGTGCAGCGTGGCGACGAGACGCCCGTGCGGGCCGCCGCGATCGACGTCGCCGACGCCGGCACGATGCTCGGCCAGGGCATGTCGGTCGTGACGCTCGAGCACTGGAGCCCGCGCACGGACCGCGACTTCGGGCCGCTGCTGCTGCACCAGACGAGCACCGACGCGAGCGGCGAAGCGATGCTGCGTGGTCCCGCGGGCCGCGCCGTGCGGCTGCGTGTCACGTGCAAGGGCCTGCCGCAGCTGATCCCGGAGCCCATGCGGCTCGACGACCCCGAACCGCTCGTGCTCACGCTGCCGGCGGCCGCGCGGCTCGTCGTGCACGTGCATCCGCCGGCGATGGTTCAGCTGTTGCGCGAGGCTTGCGGCCTGTCGCGCGAAGGGCCCGCACCGCGGCGCGGGCCCAACCACAAACCCGGCTTCCGGCTGTTCCGCGGCGCCTGGCTCGAACGCGAGATGCTGCCGCCGTCGCGCGAGCCGCCGTTCTCGATTGCGGGCGACGGCACGGTCGTCATCGACGAGGCGCCGGCCGGCGACTGGCAGCTCGGGCTCGACGCGTGGCACGAGGTCTCCGGCACGATGTTCTCGTGGGGCGCGCCCGTGCTGCTTGCACCCGTTGCGCTGCGCGAAGGCGTCACGACGGAGATCGAACTCGACCTCGGTGACCACCTGCCCGGCGAACTCGACGGCACGGTCACGTGCAACGGCGAGCTCGTGGCGGACGCGGCGATCGCGATCGAGGTCGAGCGCCCGACCGGCGAGTTCCCGTGGCCGGGACGCTTCCTGCTCAACGCGAAGACCGACGCCGAGGGCCGCTTCCATCTGCGCATGCCGCCGGGCTCCCTGCGCGTGGCGATCGATCGCACGGCGCAGCATCGCGCACCGCTGGGGGGCGGGTCGTACTCGTACCAGCTCGTCTACGCGGACCAGCAGCTGCAGCTGACCGCCGGCAGCGCGGTGCAAGCGACGTTCGCGGTCGAGCCGTGCACGCTGCGCCTGCGCGTGCTCGACGAGCGCGGCGAGCCCGTGGCAGGCGTGCCGTTGTTGCTGCCGGGCCCGCAGCTGGCGCTGTGGCACCGGCCCGCGGCGACCGACGCCGAGGGTTGCACGACCTGCGAGGTCGAGCCTGGGACGTTCTCGGTGCAGGTCCTGCCGCGCCGCCTGCTCGCCGACGGCGCGCAGGCGCAGTTCCTGCGCGAGCACCGCGGCGTGCACGACGCGCTGGCGCCGTTCCGGATCCGGCTCGGCGACGTCACCGCGGTGCGCGGCAAGACGGGCACGTTCGAGCTGCGGCTGCCACCCGGGTGGTGAACGCGGTCGGCGGGCGGGTGTGGCTTCAGGATGTCAGGCGGGCGGGATGTCGATCGCCCGCAGCTGGCGCACGAGGTCGCGGCGGAACGCATCGAGTTCCTGCGCCGATACTCCCGGTAGTCGCGCATCGATGCCGATCTTGATCGCGTCGATCAGCCAGGCAAGTGTCGCTGCAGAGACGCCACCGTCCTTGCGTTCGGCATCCGTGAGCACGGCGCGAAGGTCGAGCCCGCGTCGCAGGATGGCGCGCAGGTCGATCAGGTCGCGGATCTCGCCGCGCCCGGGCAGCGCGCAGACCTTGTTCGCCGCGATCTCGCGCAGCGAATGCAGGCGCACACCGTCGGCGGCGAGCTCCGGCGGGTCGACATCCGGGGTGCGGTCTCGCGCAGCACCTCGGCCTGCAATCGACTAAGCCCGCGGGATGAGTCCATCGCTGCGCCATCCTTCGATGAGCCAGTTCCAGAACTCGCGCGAACGCCCGAGATGGCGATCGATGCGCGGCAGCAGGGGCAACACGTCCCGCAGGCGCAGCAGCTTCCAGACATCCTTGTAGCGGGCTTCGCGCATCACGCGGCCCATCCACAGCGCCCGCTCGTCGAGGTCGGTCGAAGCGAGCTTCTCGCGTAGCTCCGCGTAGGTGATCTCCTCATCCCAGATGAAGTACGGCCGCGCATTCGGGTCGTCGAGGTCCATCGAGAGGGGATTCGCCACGCGCAGCAGCATCGCGCCGCCTCGGTCGGTTGGCAATCACTGCTCCGCGGTGCGCGCGTGGAATGGTGGATGCGGTCGCTCAGCGGCCCGGATCGCCCAGCACCTGGTCCAACTCCGGGCAGCCGGATCGGCTGTCGCTACCGGCGCGTGTCCGGGTCTTCGAGCGCGACTTGCCACGCGCAGGCCTGCGTCAGCTGGTCATTGTCGTCGTTCGGAGAACCGTTCAGCGCACCGCCGGCCGCGACTCGAGCGTGCAGTGCGCGGGGCCGCGCCGCGTCGCGTGCGCCTTCTGCGCCGAGCTGTCCGGCGTCCACGGTCCGAAGTCTGAATCGAGGTGCAGCAGCAGCACGGTCGCAGCGTCGCTCTCGTGTCGCACCGGCGGTGCGAACGAGGGGCCCGCGTAGCGCGCGACGCTCGACAGCCGCACCTCGTCGATGCAACCCGCGAAGAACGAGCCCGGCGCGCCGTTGCCGTTCGGATCGGCGCCGACGAACAGCGGCAACTCGTTCGTCTTGCGCGCGCCGTGGGCCGCGCTCTCCGCCGCGAGCCTGCCGTCGACCCAGCAGCGCACGCGGCTGCCGTCGAAGACGCCCGCGACGTGGTGCCACCGGCCCGCCGTCAGCGACACCTCCTTGCTCTCGGCGTGCGCATAGCGGTCGCCGAGCCAGACGAGGAACTCCGGTTTGCCGTCGCTGCAGTACAGACCGAAGTCGCTGTTCTCGGTCTTGGCGAGCAGCGCGCGCCGGCCGCGGAAGTCCTCGCCGCGCAGCCAGGCTTCGATCGTGAACGGACCATCGGGCAGCTGCACGCGCGACGAGGCCAGCTCGAGGCAGGCCTTCTTGCCGTCGAGCACGAGCACCCCTTCGTGCGGTGCGGCCGTGGTGCCGAGGTCGTCGGGCGGCGGCAGCTCGAGCACGAACTCGCGCCGCGGCAGGCCGATGCGCGCATGTTCGGCGAGGTAGTCGCAGCGCACCTCGACGTTGGGCAGCACGAACGGCACCGCGGCGTCGGCGTGCCGGCGCACCGCGAACGTCGTCGTGCCGTGCTGACCGGGCGCCACGACGACGTGCTGGTGGTCGGGCGAGAACACGTAGCCGGATTCGGCGATCGGCACGAGTTCGAGTTCGATCGCGCGCGTGGCCGGATTGTCGCAGCGCAGCGTGAGCACCGCGTCGACGCTGCCGTCGCTGCGCACGCCGGCCCCGGGTCCGGCGGCGACGCAGCTCACGAGCGAGGGCTGCAGGTGGGCGTGCACGAGGTCGACGTCCTCGCTGAGCTGGCCCGTGATCAGCTTGGGGTCCATGACGGTGCCCACGGGCAGTGCAGCGACCGTGATGCCCTCGGGCCGCACGGTGACGACGTGGAACTGGTGCAGGTAGCCGGCCGCCGGTGCTTCGAACTCGAGGTTGGCGCCGACCGAAGCGACCGTGAAGTACTGGATGCCGTCGCGCACGCCGTCGAAGCGCATGCGGTGGATGTGCCCGGCGAACACGGCGGTGACGTTGCCGTTCCGGGCCAGCAGCGTGTGCACACGATCCCAGTCCGTGCCGTAGCGGGCGAGCCAACGCGGGTGGTGCAGGAACACGAACACGTGCCGCGCGCCCTTGGCCTGCTGCAGCGTCTCTGCGAGCCACGTGAACTGCGCTTCGCTCATGCGCTGGGCGTCGGGGTCGTCGAAGTTCTTGGCGCCCGTCGTCGGGTTGCCCTCGTCGCTGTAGAGCACGACGAACCAGCACTGCTTGTGCTGCACCGCGTACCAGAGCGGACCGAACACCGTCTCGAAGTCGTGTTCGTGTTCGCCGCGCGGCTTGTCGGGGCCGCGCCAGTAGATGTCGTGGTTGCCCGCGACGGGAAACCACGGCATGCGCAGCTTCGCCATCGTCGCCTTGAACTCGACGGCCTGCTCGTGCCAGGCGTCGTGCGCGTTGTAGCCCTGCACGAGGTCGCCGACCGTGAACACGAGGTCGGGGTCGAGCAGGTTGGTGTCGGCGACGGCCTGCGCGAGCACCTGGATGCCCTCCTTGGGGCCGCCCGTGCGGTCGCCGAAGACGACGAAGCCGAACGCGTCGTCTTCCTTGGGCAGCTTCAACAGCTCGGCGCCGGCGGCGCGGCTCGTGTGCAGGCGCGGATCCTGGGCGGCGGGTGCGGCCAGCGGCGCGGCGCAGGCAAGGAGGAGCAGCAGGTGGCGGACCATGGCGCGCAGCTTCCTGCGGCCGGTGCGCGGGGAACAGGGCGGGTGTGCGGTTCTCGTTGCCGTCGGCATCGTGTGTGCCGGGTCGTGACCATCCGATTGAGCACTTTCGTTTATCATGATAAACAAAAGCGCATGTTCGAGCGAGAATTGGTGCTCCCGGCCCGACCCAGGACGAGCGCGTTCCTCTGGGGACCGCGCCAGACCGGCAAGAGCTCGCTGTTGCGGTCCCGATACCCGAACGCCAGGTGGCTCGATCTGCTCAAGAACGAGGAGTTCGTTCGCTACAGCCGCCAGCCGGAGCTGTTGCGCGAGGAGCTGAGCGCGCGGCCGGCATCCGTGGTCGTCGTCGACGAGGTGCAGAAGGTGCCGGCGTTGCTCGACGAAGTACATTGGTTGATCGAGAATCGCGGCTGCATCTTCGTTCTCTGCGGCTCGAGCGCCCGAAAGGTGCGGCGCGGTCATGCCAACCTGCTCGGTGGCCGCGCCATCCGCAACGAACTGTTCGGCCTCGTTTCCGCCGAGATCGGCGCCGACTTCGACCTCGTGCGCGCCGTCAACCACGGCGGCCTGCCGCGCCACTACCTCGAGGACGCACCTGCGAAGCTGCTGCAAGCCTACGTCGACGACTACCTCAAGGAGGAGATCGCGGCCGAGTCCCTGGTCCGCAATCTGCCCGCGTTCGCCAACTTCCTCGGCGCCGCCGCCCTCGCCGACACCGAGATGACCAACTACGTCAACATCGCCCGCGAATGCGGCGTCTCGGCACCGACCGTACGTGAGCACTTCCAGATCCTGGTCGACACCCTGCTCGGCCGATTCGTGCCTGCCTACACCAAGCGACCCAAACGGCGCGTCATCCAGGCGCCCAAGTTCTATTTCGCCGACGTCGGCGTGGTGAACTGTCTGACCCGACGACGCCAGCTGCAGCCCGGTACCGAGTCGTTCGGCAAAGCGCTCGAGAGCTGGGTCTGCCACGAACTGAGCGCCTACCTGGCCTATCGCGAAGTCGGATGCGAGCTGCGCTACTGGCGTCTGGCCAGTGGCATCGAGGTCGATTTCGTGACCGACGACCTGCGCCTCGCGGTCGAAGTCAAGTCGACGGCGCGGCCCAGCGACGCGCACCTGAGCGGCTTGCGCGCCCTGCGCGAGGACCAGAGGTCGGTGCAACGCCGCGTTCTGGCTTGCCTCGAGCGTCGCCCGAGGCGCACGGAAGACGGCATCGACATCCTGCCGGTCGACGAGATGCTGCGCCGTCTCTGGTCCGGCGATCTGATGAAGTGACTCGGATCGGCTCCATGCGTGAAGGGGAACCCAGCTGCGCCCCAACCTGCCAGGAAGCCGCCGCCCACGTTCCGCTGCGCGCGAAACCTCGTGCTCGCCACGCAGCGCTTTTTCGAAGAATCGGCAACCGCGCAGGCCGTTGCGGACCCGGAGCCGGGTCCACCTTCCCACCCGAGTGCATGGCCGAGCGTGCATCCACGCGGCCGCGAGCCTTCCCCTTGCTGCGCGAACGAATCCTCGTCTGCCGACGTTGCCCCGATCCGCATCCCCGTTGCGCGGGCCTGCGCGCCACCTATCGTCAGCTGTCGACAGTGGCCGACTTCGACAGCGCAGGGCAACCGATCGGCGGTGGTGCCGATGGCTCCACGGGCCACGAACGAGACCGGCTCCTGGTCCAACGCGCGATGGCGCGCGATCGTGGCGCGGCCGACGAACTCGCCGTGCGCATGCGCTGCATCGGCAGGATCCTGGCGGCGCGCAACCGGCGGGCGGGCGCGCCGCTGCGCGTTGAAGACCTCGAAGATCTTTGCCAGGACGTCGCGACGACGTTGTGGGCGCAATTGGCTGCTTACCGCGGCATCGGCACGATCGAGGCGTGGACGCACGGCTACTGTGATCACGCGTTCCGCAACGCGGCGCGCCGTCGCTTCCGGGAGCGACGGCTGCTGCAAGATGCCACCGATGCGGCTGCCCTGGCCGATCCGACCACGGCCAGCGCGGGCGTCGAGGATCCGCTGCGGCGCTGCCTGCAACGGCTGTCCGACGAACAGCAGCGCATCCTGCACCGCAAGCACTACGATGGCGCGACGCTCGGCGACATCGCGGCCGAGAGCGGTGCGAATCTCAACACGCTCAAGAGCCAGTACAGCCGGGCGCTGCACGACCTGCGCATCTGCATGGGCTGCGAGGACCGACGATGAGCGCGGAACCCGAACGCCAACGGCGGCAGCGCCTGCTCGAGGCGGTGCTCGCCGGCGAGATCGAACCGACGGCGGCGGAAGTCGCCGATGCGTGCCGCGACGACGCGGAGTTCGCGGTGCAGCTCGCCGAGCTGATCCGCATCCAGCAGCAGTTGACGGCGCACGGGCGCGAGGCGCGCGACGATCTGCGCGAGCCCGCCCCGGCCTTGGAGGCGGCGGCCGAACGCGCGATGCGTCGCGCCATCGAGCCGCGCCACGATCGGCGGCGCTGGAACGTCTGGCTCGTGGCGGCGGCCGTTCTCGCGATCAGCGTGCTCGGGTGGTGGTGGTCGCGAGCAACGCCCGCAGGTTCTCAGGTGCTCGGCGGCTTCCCGGTCGCGGCGACTGCCGACGGCCGCGGTCTCGCGTTCGGGCACCAGCTGGCGGAGGGAGAGTACTTCCTGGTCACCGTCGTCGATGCTGCCGGCAACACCATGCACGCGAGCCCGCGATTGAGGGTCGCGACCTGGCGACCCGATGCGGCGCTCGTCGCGCGCTGGGCACCCGACTGGCGCGTCACGGTCGTCGCCGAGTCGAGCGACATGGGGCGCACGAACGGCCGCCCGCTCCCGGGCTGGGTGCCGGCACGGTAGGGCAGCGCGGCGGAACCCGGGGTAGAACCACGGGCATGCGAGGTTCCGTTCTCACCGGCTGCGTTGCCTTCGTGCTCGCCACCGGCGCGGCGGTGGCGCAGGCGACGCCCCCATCGACGTGGGCCGAGCGCATCGCAGCGGTCGAAGCGGCCATGCCGCATGCGCGGGGCGAACGGTTGACGGCGGCCCACGTCGGCAGACTCGAGGCGTTGTTGGCGGCTCTGCCCGCATCACCTGGCGAGCATGTCGAGGCCGCCTTGGCCACGCTGGCCCATCGCGTGTCGACGCACTGGCTCGAGGAAGGCGACGATGCGACCCTGCCGGAGCGATTCGTCGCCTGGTGCGAAGGCATGTCGCATCATCCGAGTGTGACTCCGCTGGTCGCCAGTTATCTGGCGTACGCCATCGGCGAGACCCACTTCACGACCGGTGACGCCGACGGCGCGATCGACGGCTTCCGGCGCGCCGAGGAGCTGCAGCCGGCGCTGCGGCCGCACACGCGGGCGCGGGCCTTTCGGGTCGAGCTCGATCGCCAGAACTACCGCGCCGCGTGGGCGGAGCTCGAGGCGGGCCGCGCGGGCATGGACACCTTCCGCGAGCAGGTGTACGAAGCGCACTTCGCGCTGCGGGTCGGCCTGTTCGACTGCGCGGCGCAGAAGCTCGCCGCGGCGCGCGCGATCCTCGCCGAACGCGAAGCGGCGCACGTGGCGGTCGCCTCGGAGGACCGCGAGCAGGCGTCCCTGGTGGACATGGAACTGGCGCTGCTGCGGCAGGACTATGACGCGCTCGAGGCGGCGGCGTTGGCGCTGCAGCAGCGCCCGTTGCAGCCGGCGGCGGCTTCGCGGGCGCGACTGCGCGAGCTGCAGGCCCGGATCGGCCGCGGCGAGACCGTGTCGCTCGCCACCTTGCGCGAACTGTTCGAGGGCGCCAATCAGCTCAACAAGCCGGGGCGGGCCGCAGTCTTGATCGAACAAGCGCTGCGCTGCGGCGCCGAGGACGTTGCCCGCGAAACTGCCGAGCGATTGCTCGCCGGTCGCGCGCTCGACGATCCGACGGTGACGCTGGAGACCCTGGTGGCCGTCGGGTGCTACGCGCTCCGCCCGGGCGCCGAGCCGCGGCCGCAGGATTGGCGAGCCTGGGAATCGGCGCTCGACACCGCGTGGCAGCGCCTGTTGCGCGAGTGGCACGAGGTCGAACCCGACGGCGAAGCGCTGGCGTTCCTGCAGATGGAGACGCGCCGCAACATCCTGAGCTTGTGGCTGCGCGTGCGCCGGCTCGGGGCGGGCGGGGCTGCCGCCTGCTTCGAGCACTATCTCCAAGCCGACGCATCGGGGTCCACCGCGCGGCGCATGCAGCTCGCGCCCATCGGTTGCGAGCAGGCGCTCGCCGATCTCGTGCCGGCGCGCGGCGCATTGCTCGTGTTCTTGCCAGCACCCGTCGGCTCGCACGCACTGGTGCTCGACCATCGCGGCGTCGACGTCGTGCCGTTGCCCTCCGAGGGGCCGCTGCGGCGCCGCGTCCGCGCACTGCGGCGAGCCTTCGACCAGGACGCGCTCGACGAACGCGCCTGGCGGGACCTGGCCCAGCCGATCGCGGACCAGCTGCTGCCGCCGGCCCTGCGCCAACGGATTGCGACCGCCGAGACGCTAGTCGTCGCCGGCTACGAACTGCTGCACTCGCTGCCGCTCGAGCTGTTGCCCACCGACGGCGAGACCGAGTACCGCTGGTTCGGGTTGCAACACGCGATCGTCTATGTGCCGTCGGTGACGCTGGCGGCCCACCTGGCTCGGCGCGCGGCGGCGGCGTCGAACGGGCGCGCGGAGGTGCTCGCCGGCACGACCATCGCGCCGGCCGATGTGGCGCGTTGGCAGCACGACCCGATCGACGTCGCGACGACCGCGCTGCGGGCCGCGTTCGCCGACCTCGAACCCGCTGCACTCGACGTTCGTCGCGACGCCTCGTTCGAGCCGTGGGCCGGGGCCGGCACGCGCGCGGAGTGGGGGACCGTCATCGCGCACGGCATCAGCGATCCGCATCGGTCCTGTCCCGGCGGCATGCTGCTGGCGCCGGCGAGAGGCCGCGAGACGGGTGCGGTGTTCGCGACCGACCTGCCCCCCGCCGGCACGCCGCGCGGCGTGTTCCTCGGCGTGTGCGGCGCTCGGCGGGCAGCGCTGCGCGCCGGCGAGGATGGTGGCCATCGCTTCACCAGCGCGTTCCTCGCCGCGGGCAGCGACGCGGTGGTGGCAACGGATCTCGACGTGCGTCTCGACGACGTGCTCGCGCTGCACGGGGCGCTGCTCGCCGAGGTCCTGCGCGGCGCCGACCTGGCGACCGCCCTGTTGGGTGCGCGGCGGCAGCTCGCTGCCCGCGGAGCCTCGCCGCGAGTGTGGGCGGCGTTCCGTCTCGAGGGTCTGCCGTCGGCGACGGTGCGCTTGCCCGCGTCGACGCGTTCGTCGCGGACGTGGCATCTGTCGATGTGGCTCGGCGCCGCGCTCATCGCGATCGGCGCCGCGTTCGTCGTCCGCTGCCGGCGAGCGGCGCCCGCCGGCCGGTGCTAACCCCCCGGCGGCGGCGGCGTCGGCGGCTTCGGCGGCACCGGGGGTGGGGGCGGCAGGTCCGGCGGTTCTTCGTCGCCGCTGTGCGATTCGTGGATGATCGGCGGCACGGGCTCGACGGGCAGCGGACGCAGCAGATAGCGGTTCGTCGATGTCTCCGTCGCCGTCTCCGTCTGGTACAGCATGAACGTCGGAATCGCGACCTCCTCGGCGCGCGCGAGCCGCCACAGCGAGTACGGCACCACGTCGCCGTCGAGCGCGAAGACGAAACGCGTGGGCGACCACACGCGCGTGGTCGCGCCGGCGGCCACCTCGACCCAGCGCAGCAAGCCGGCGAACGCTCGCGGCGTCGTCGGACCGGCGTCCACCGTGAAGGCGATGCTCTCCGCCGGCAAGGCCGCGCGCACGCGTTCGAGACCCACGGGATCGAGCGCCATCGAGCCGCCGTCCGCGTGCACGCCGAACACGAGCAGCTCGAGATGTGTCGCGGCGGCAGGAGGCACGAGCCACGGATCGACCGTGACGACGAAACGCGGCTGCGCCGGCGTACCGTCGGCGGTGATCTCGGCGAGTGGGGGCCGCGGCGACAGGCCGCTCTGTTGCACGTGGATCCACACCGACGACGACGAGACGTTCGCCGGCGTCGTGAAGCGCCACGGGGCGAACAGGTCGACATTGCCGTCGCCGTCGAGGTCCCCGAGCCATGCGGCTCCGAACGCCTGCATGACCGGCTGCACGACGCCGAACGGCGTCATCGCCGTCGCCTGCGCCACATCGAACCCTGCCACAGCGGCGGTCGGCAGGCGGTCGTTCATGACGAGCTTGGGCGGACACGCCGCTGCCGTGACGACGAGATCGTCGGCGTCGTTGCCGTCGTAGTCGCCGGCGGCGACATGGGTCACTTGACCGAGTGCGGCCGCGTCGGTCTGTGAGTGGCCCAAGCGGCTGATGCCGTGCAAGCTCGCCTGCCCGGCGACCCGGACCCACCAGGCAACGTGGTCGCAGGGCTGCATGCGCACGCGCGCCAGACGGCTGTCGCCGTCGTTGCCGAGCACGAGCTGGCGCAACACCGTGTCCGGCGTGCCGACCCACAAGCGCTGGTTGGTGGCGACGACGATCTCGAGCGGCGCGGTGTCGTTCCACTGCGCCAGCACGACGTCGGCGATCGTCTGGCCCGTGAACGCCAGCTCGACGACGGCGTGCGCCGGCGTGGCAGAGTCATCGCGCAGGCAGATGCGCAGGCGGTCGCGCGCGCTGCCGACGACGCCGACCAGGTCACAGGGTTCGTGTCCGTCGAGATCGCCGCACGCGACGCTGCGCCAGTCAACGGCCGGATCGAGGGATTCGAGCGTCGGCGCATCGACGCTCCACTGCCACAGGCCGTCGCTGGTCGCGATCGCGAGCCCGTCGCGCCCGAACGTGCCACCGCCCGGCATCGTCGCGAGCCCGACCGCTGCAACACCGGCAGCGATCGGCGTCGTCGCGTTGTGTACGGATGGGGCAGTGCACAACGCGACCTGGCTGCCGAGCAGGAACGCGAGGTCCGGATAGCCGTGACCCGTGAAGTTGCCAGCCAGCGTGCCCGTCGCCACGGCGTCCGGCGGCAGCGTCGGGGCGAACGGTATGGGCCGCCAGTACTGCGCGGCGGCGCTGGTTGCGAGCAGGGTGGCGAGCAGGATCGCGAACACGGGTCGGGGGCAGTCGAACATGGGCATCCTTGGCGGCGGGCGCGGCGCAGAGCCGAGGCAGACTACTCGACACCAGCAGCGTTGCGAGCGGGCCTGATCGCGTCGGTCCCTAGGGTCCGTTCCGGCCCGTTCGGGTGCGACAATCGCCGGAAAATGCGCATGCGAAGAGCCGGCGAGCGCGAGCGGCGGCGCCGCGGCCTCGGCGCGGCGATGACTCGGGCGGAAACGCGGAACAGGGCGACTGGAATTGGGCGACTGGAATTGGGCGACTGGAATTGGGCAACCGGAATCGGGCCGACGGACCCGATCGCACCGTGCCGGATCCGCCGGCTTCCCTCGCTGTTCCGCAATCGCCGAGGCTCCACGATGCGCAATGCCCTTCCCACGATCTCCTCGCTCCTCCTCGCCCACGTTCTGTCGGCGCAGGGACGCACCGATTACCTCAACGTCGAGACTCCGCAGGTGAAACCGATCGCCGTGGCGAGGATCGACGGCCACGACTACATCCTCGCCTGCAACACGCCCGACAACTCGGTCGAGATCTGGGACACCGACGAGACGATCGTGCCCGAGAGCAGCCGCTTCCTGCTGCGCATCCCGGTCGGGCTCGAGCCAGGCTCGGTGATCTTCAGCGCCGTCACGAACTGCTTCTACACGACCGACTTCCTCAGCGACTCGGTCACCGCCGTGCAGTTGACGGCCAGCGGGTCGCCGGCCGCGCCGCTCACGTTCGAGGTGCGGGCGATGCGCAACGTCGGCGACGAGCCCGTGCACCTGGCGCTCGCCTTCGGCGATACGAAGCTCGTCGTCGCGTTCATGAGCTCGCATTCGGTCGCCGTGTTCGACGCGGCCACGCTGGCGCCGACGGCGCCCGTGATCTCGACGCACGTCGATTCGGGCGTGCCGACTCCGGGCGGGCCCAACGAAGTCTGGGCCCTGCGGGAACCGCGCACGGTCGTCGTCGATGGCAGTTCTGCCTACGTGATCGGGCACAAGGGTGGCCACCGCGCGATCGGTGCCAACAACTACGACTACGACCTCGCGAAGATCGACCTCGTGACGGGGCTGACGACGGCGTGGACCGGCAACCTCGGCACCACGAACAGCAACCTCGCGCTCGGCGGCGACGGCAAGCTCTACGTCGTCGGCGGCCTCGCGCGCAACGAACTGCCCGCGACGGCCTTCGCCGCAAGTGCGCCCAGCGGCTTCGTCGAGAGTCGGCTGTACGTGCTCGACGCCTCGCTCGCCGCGGCGAGCCTGCAGACGCACGACCTCAACGTCCTGCCGAGCGGTGCTGTGCGCCCGCCGACGTCGTCCTGCTCGCAGCCGGCGGACGTGATGCCGTTCGCAGTGGGCGGCGTCGGCGGCAAGGTCTTCGTCGCCTCGCTCGGCACCGATCGCATCGCGGTCGTGCGACCGACGAACCAGCCGCCCGCGACCTGGGTCACCGACACCATCGACCTCGCACCGCCGAGCGCGCCGCTCGAGTGGGGACCTCGCGCCTTCGCCTACAAGCAGCGAACGACGACGCTCGGGCACCGCATCTACTTCCTCAATCGGCTCGGCAACGCGATCGGCATCCTCAATCCGATCACCGAGTCGGTGCTCGCGATGGTTCCGCTGCACAACGACCCGACGCCCGCCTACGTGCGGGACGGCCGGCCCTTCCTGTACAGCGCCAAGTTGTCCGCGAATGGCTTCGTCGCCTGCGCCTCGTGCCACACCGATGGCCGCACCGACAGCCTGCGGTGGCGGCTCGGGAGTCCGACCGGCTTCTCGGCGGCCTTCCCGCCGGAGTTCCCCGACAGTCCCGCGCGCACGGGCCCCGGTGAACTCAGCGATCTCGTGCTGCACGGCTTCGATCCCGACAAGGGACCGCTCGTGACGCAGTCCCTGCAGGGTCTGCTCAACTACGAGATCGAGCCCGACACGCAGTCGTACACGAGCAATGCTCCGTACCACTGGCGCGGTGATCGCAGCACCTTCACCGTCTTCAACGAAGCCTTCACGGGCCTGCTCGGGCTGCCCAACCTGTCGCCGCCCAACACGCCGCCGACCGGCATCCCGACCGCGGGCATGTCGGCGTTCGAGGAGTTCGTCAACTCGATCCACTACCCGCCGAATCCGCATCAGCTCGCGACCCGCGAGTTCGGTGCCGGAGCGACGAACGGGCTCGACGCATTCCACACGGTCGGCATCGGCGGCTCCGTCGGCGGCTGCAACAACCGCTCGTGCGTGCAGTGCCACTGGCTGCCCGAGGGCAGCGGCAACCGCATGACCGAGTCCGACGGCGAGGTGCTCGAGACCGCCGCGCTGCGCGGCCTGCTGCAGAAGAACGCCACGCTCGACCTCAACCACACCAGCGTCGGCTCCGTGCGGCTGGGCTCGCTCGCCGACAGCGCCGGCATGGCCCACGATGCGACGCACGCGAGCGTCAACGGCTTCATCACGGACACGTTCTCGGGCAACTTCAGCGCCGGCGACCTCGACGACATCCGGGCCTTCGTCCGTGAGATGGATTGGGGCACGGCGCCGATCGTCGGCCGCATCCGCACCCTTCACCTCGGCGACGGCGACGGCGAAGTGGTGTCGATGGAGGCCGAAGCCAAGAAGGCCAACGCGGGCGTCGTCGCGTTCGCACAGCTCGTCGTCGGCGGTGCGATCGTGCGCCGCAACTGGGTCTACTACGTGACGCGCGATCTCTACGTCGAGCAGGTGACCAGCGGCACGGCCGACGCACGCACTCGCAGCAACCTGCTGGCGCTGCTCGGCACGAGCCAGGACAGCCTCGTGTTCTGCAGCACGCCGCTGGGCAGCGAACGCCGCATCGCGTCCCCCGCGGGCACGGCAACCGCGCAGCCGCCGCTGACGCCCGCCAACCTGTCGTTCCAACCGATGCGGCCGAACACGGCCTATCGCGGCGTGCCGCTGTTGACCGGCAACTGGAGCCCGCTCGACCCCGTTGCGCCCTTCGTGTTCACCCACCAGAGCCTGCCGACGCCGCCGGCACTGCACGCGATCCGCCTGCTGCAACACGCCCTGAAGACCGGCACGCCCGTCGGTGGTCCGGCGCAGGACTTCGGCCTCGCCGGGTTGCGTCACGACGCGCCGCGTCGGTTCCGCGTCGCCGGGTCCCAGCTGCTGCTCGGCGCCGTGTTGTGGATCCGCACGCCCGACGACACCGTTCCGCCGGTGCTCTCGCAGGCTGCCAACCCGACGAAGACACGCCTGCTGCGCATCCCGATCCATCCGAGCGGCGAGACTGCCGACGGCGTGCCCATCTGGGAGTCCGCCGTCGAGTTCGACCCGATGACCTACTACCTGATGATGGTGGGTGGACCTCGGGCTCAGGGCGTGCCGGAGATCCTCGAGGACCTCAACAGCACGATCGTCGAACCGCCGCTCGGTGCTCCGCCGTGGCGCGCGCCGAGCGGCCCCGCCGTGGCCCCGGACCTCTTCAACTGGCACTACGTTTCGGTGCAGAACCCGGGGCAACCCGAGGTCGTCATCGGCTGGCGGCGCGTCGTGCTCGATTGACCGCGAGCTGGAAGCGGCTCGCGAGTGCGCGGGCCGTTCGACGGACGCCCGCGAGCTACTTGCCCGACTTGTCGCCGGCGCCCTCGCCGGCATCGGGCTTCCGGCTGCCGACGGCGAACGACTCGCCCTGGCCGATGTCGGCGAGCAGCCGCAGCAGCTTCATGTTCGCCTCGCCGAAGCCGACGGCGTGCATGCGCACGCGGCGGAATGCGTTCATGCGGCGCACGTCGGCGACCAGCGTCGGGCACTCCGGGATGCCCTGGGACACGAACGGGCCCGAGTAGCGGACGGTCGGCGTGTCGGGCGCCGCTTCGCCGCGCTCGAAGCTGTGGATCACCTTGCCCTCGCGGTAGTTCGTCTCGAGCAGGGTGAAGTCGTCGACCGACGGGTCGCCGTCGGTCAGCAGCAGGATCGTGTCGCAGCCCTCGGTCAACGCGCGTGGGTCGACGTAGGCGAAGTCGCTCGCGAAGCCCCGGCTGTGCAGCGCGTAGGCGAGCCGCAGGCCGCCGTGCAGGTTGGTGTCGCCGCGCAGCTTGCCCTCGGGCGGCATGATCTCGTTCTGGATCTGCGGGTCGGGCGTGGTGCGCGGCTTGACCGCGTCGAGCTCCGCCATCACGCGATCGGTGTTGGCGCGCGACGCCTTGACCATGCCCTTGCACGCGTCGAGCGTGCCCGCCTCGGAGCCGAACCACACGACGCAGAACTCCTTGTCGGGCGTCAGGCGCGACAGCGAGATGCGCAGGTTCTCGCGGGCCAGGTCCCAGCGCGTCTTGATCAGGTTCCACGGGATGTCGCTCTCGTCGAGCAGCGCGCCCTTCTTCTTCTTCTGCCGCGGGCCGGTCAGCGGCCCCTGCGGCTTGGCGCTCGGCTCGATCTCCTTCAGCATCGAGTCGGACATGTCGACGACGTAGACGAGGCGGTCGCCGTCGGTCTCGATGCCGAAGAAGCGCGGGCTCGCGGTCGTGGTCTGGCGCGCCGGCGTCTTGACCTCGCCGTGCGACAGGATCTCGAGCCACGCCTCGGGGTTCATGTAGGTGCCCGGTGCCTTGAGGATGATCTGCAGGTGGCGCGCCATCTGCACCTTGGCGGTGTGCGACAGTCCCACCGGGTCCTCGAGCAGGCCGATGTAGGCGGTCAGCGCCGAGCGGTAGTCGTCGTCGTTGACGCGCGCCCGGTTGCCGTACAGCGCGCCGGTCATCGCACCGAGCAGCACCATGCGGTCGCTGTCCTTGCGCGGGAACTCGACGCAGTTGGGCACGATCGCGCCCTTGATCGAACCGTTGCGCGAGTCGCCGAGCGCCAGGATCGCCGCCGCGCGCAGCGGCGCGCTCTTGTCGGTGGTCGCCACCTGGACCGCTTCGGCGTCGCCCTCGGCGTCCACCTGCGTGCGCAGCGTCTGGTACCAGAGCCAGACGTCGCCGGGCCCGCGGTGCGAGCCGCGCAGGGCCCGCAGCCGGTCGACGAACTCCTGCCTGCCGAAGCTGCGCCCGAACACCTCGGCGATCGTGTAGCGCACGTACTCGGCGTATTCCTTGACGTGGTGGTAGTCGTCGGCGAGCAGCGGCAGCGCCTCGGGCGAGCCGAGGTGGCCGAGCACCTCGCGCGCCTGCCAGTGGAACAGGAACGCCTTGCGCTTCAGGCACTCCTTGTAGCGCGCGAGCGAGTCTTCGAACGTCTTCTGCGGCCAATCCATCGTCGGGCCGGAGTTCTGGGCGCGGCCGGGCGCGAGCAGCGACGTCAGTACGGTTGCGGTGAGCAGGAGGGTGCGGGACACGGGAGGAATCATCTCGAGGCACGACAGTACGGGCCGCGCGACGTCCGGAGTAGTGCGGAGTCGCTCGGCGGTCACCGGATGCACAACGGGTTCCGGGTCGTTCGGGACAATCCGCGATGCCGGTGCGCCCGGTCGATCGTGATCTCGAGCCCGCCCGCGCCGTCGCCGGGGCCGGCAACGCTGCCGGGAAGAACGTCGCGCCGCCGCCTTCCAACGCCATCATCCGAACCCCGAGGAGAGCCACCGATGAGATCGTTCCGCTTCCTGGCCCGCGCGGCCGCGGCCGCGCTTGCCGTGCTTGCCGTGCCGGTTGCTGCGATGACGCGCGCGCCGGCCCCGCCCGTGCCGCACGACCTGCTCGGCTGCAGTCCCGAGACCATCCTCGCGACCTATGGGTTGGCGTGCGAGCACTGGACCTCGAGCAGCGCCTTCTCGCTCTCCTACAAGGACAAGAACGGCGCGCTCGGCACGTTCCTGTTCCACGGTGACGCGGCCGTGCAGGTGCCGCCCGACAGCTTCGTGCCCGCGGCGGTCGTGCCGCCGAAGCCGGGCGAACCCTTTCCCGCGCAGCGCGCGGCCGACGCGGCCCGCTGCCTCGGCAACCCGAAGAGCTCCACGGCCGGCACGAGTTCGATCGAACTCGAGTACCCCGATGGCCGCAAGGTGACCCTGGCGCACGGGCGCGTGTTCTTCTGACCGAGGCGAGACCTCCCGCCACCGCGCCAGCCCCGGTTCAGCGTTGCTCGTTGCGTGTGGCCCGCGCGGCGATGGCTGAACGGTAACGGCCCCGAAGCGGAGCGATCTCGGCTTCGACTCGTGCGCCGGAGCCGCTTGCGTCGACGTCGATGCCCCGCGCCATCAACCGCTGCACGTCCGCCAGGCGGAGCCAGGACAGACCGCCGAGTCCGAGGCGGCAGATGCGATCGCTGTGCGCGAGTTCATCGAGACATGCCGCTGTGAGGTTCGGGCAGCGTCCGAGATCCAGCTCGCCAAGATCGGGTAGTGCGCTCAGCTCGGCAATGCCGCGATCCCCGATCCCGGTCGAGCCGACGCGCAAGCTGCGCAGCCTCGGCAGGCGCTCGCGCAGCACTCGACAGCCGTCGTCGTCGAGCGCCGTGCCGGAGAGCGTGAGTTCGGTCAGTGATGGCGGCAGGCGATCGACGAACACCGCGGAGAAGGCAGCGTCGGCGCTGTCCAGCACCTCGAGCCGGGTCAGCCGGTCGATGCGCAGCGCATCGAAGGAACACTTCAGTTGGCGCGCCTCGAGCGTCTCGAGGCCCGTCAGGTGCGCGACGAGCGCGAGGCCCTCGGCAGTGATGTCCTTGCAGCCCGGAATGGAAAGCTGGCGCAGACCCGGACAGCGTGCGACGGCCCGCATCGCGTCATCGTCGAGCCCACCTGTGTACGAGAGATCCAGGACTCGCAGCGACGGCAGCCGCGGGAATGCCTCGAACGACTGCGGCGTGAGCGTGGTCGATGCCAGCGCCAGGGACTCCAGCATCGGCAGGTCGCGCAGGCGCTCGATCCCGTTGCCGGTGATCGCGATCGGCTTGATCAGGTGCAGTTGTCGCAGGCCCGTGAGGCTCGCCGCGATCTCGAAGACGCGATCCGTTGGCGACGACGACACGTCCCCGAGGCTCACGACCGTCAATCGTTCGAGCCGCGGGCATTGTCGGGCCAGCTGCTGCAGCACGTCGTCGCCCTGATGCACCACCGTGACTTCGCGCGCGTCCGACGGCAGTGATGCGACGTCGGTGCCGGGCTCGAGCACATGGGCGCCGGCATGCTGATCCGGCGTCCCCGGATCCTGAAGCCCCTCGTGGTGCACCGCGTCCGCCGACGCCCTCGACAGTACGCGCACACCGACCACGGCGCCCGCGCAGAGCACGACCATGGCGGCACCGGTCAGCCAGCGCGATCTCGACACGATGGGGCTAGCCGCGAAGCCGTCGCCCTGTACAGCCGCCATCACGCGGCTCGTCACGTCGGGTGGCAGGTCGCCGCCCTCGATCTCGCCGAGCGCCCATTCCACCTGCTGCCAGAACGCCTGTTGCTCGACGTCATCGTTCATCGTCCACCTCGAGTCGTCGTTCGATGCAGGTGCGTAGCAGCGCCCGCACGCGCTGCAGCAGCGTCTTGAGCCCGTTCGGCTTCATGCCGAGAGCCGCGGCGGCACGGCCGCGATCACCACGCTGCGCACCGGGGCCGTAGCAGATCCGCAGCGCCGCACGGGCCCTGCCTTCGAGTTGCTGCGTGCATTCGCGCAGTGCGTTCAACCACGCTTCTCCTTGGTCGGACTCACAATCACGCTGCCACAGTCGATCGACGAGCTCGACCAACAGCGCAGTGCGCCGACCCTGGGCCCTGCTCTGCCTGAGGAACAGGTGCTTCGCCGTGCGCCGCAGGAACGTCTCGACCGGGAGCTCGCCGCGGTCGGCCAGACCCCGGCGCCAAGCGACCACGAACGTGTCTTGCAGCAGCTCCTCGGCCAACTGCGGGCCGGCACCGAGCGCGCGCAGGTAGCGCCAGACACCGGTCTGATGGCGATCGACGAGCTCCGCCAGACCGCACGCTGACGGCACCGGTCGGTTGTCGGGCGCTGGGTCGGACATCGTCGGCCTGGGGCACGTGTGGCGCACGAGACAACATCCCCGGGCATGGGCAATGCTATTCGTGGGCCGGGCCCTTTTCGGAGGCCGCGATGCACCCGCGAAAGCCGCCCGGGCGCGGATCCGCGTTCGGCGCGCGGCTCCGACACCGCGGCCGACGCCGCGCGTTCGCCGGCTACAGTTGCGAGGATCGTGCCCGCATCGGAATCCATGATCCGCGCCGCAACGCCAGCGCTCGCGCTGCTGGCTGCGGCGCTGCTCGCACCCTTCGCCACCGCGCAGCGACCTGCGGATCCCGCAACGCCGGCGCAGTCCGCGCCCGGCTTCGAACTGCCGTGCACCGGCTACCGCCGCGGGCTGCGCGCCGGCGGCAACTTCGGCGTGCACATCGACCGCAAGGAGTCGCCGTTCCACGACTCGTGGCACCTCGCCGAGGACGTCTGGTTGCCCGCGGGCACGCCGGTGCGCTGCGTCGCCGACGGCGTCGTGCGCTACTCGGACTGGAGCCCGAGCTGGAAGGACGAGAAGGGCCGCACGCACTGGAACCTCGGCAACGTGATCGTCGTCGAACACGCGCTCGATCCGCCCGTCGACGGCATGCGGGCCGTCTGTTCGTTCTACGTGCACCTCGGCAAGGACCGGCGCGCGCAGGTCGGCGACCGCGTGCGGCGCGGGCAGCAGCTCGCGGTGATCGGTGCCGATCGCAGCGCCGAGAACGGGCTCTATCCGGCGCACCTGCACTTCGGCTTGCACCGGGGTCCGTACGTGCAGATCCCGCCGTCGTTGCGCCGCGAACTCGAGGCGCAGGCCAAGGCCGGCGGCATCGTGCTCGGCGGCGCGCGGCCGATCCGCGGCGAGATCGAACTCGTGCAGCGCGATGACGACGCCGTGCTCGTGCGCAGCAAGGCCGACGGCGCGTCGATCGTGCTGTCGCTGCTCGTCGGCAGCACGAGCCCCGGCCACGTGCCGGCCGACATCATGTGCTGGTGCGAGGGCTACGGCGACGAAGCGACCGTCGGCGAGTGGCTGCGGCCGTCGACGTGGATCGAGGCGCATCCGCCGCGGTGACCCGCGCGCGCGCCGGCGCGCAGTCCCTGGTGCCCGAGGTGGCGCGGGCGCCGTTGGTGGGGGGCCGCTGGCCACGCCGCAACGGTCCGGCGCACCGCCCTCGCCATCGGGTCGCGCCGCCTGCCAGCCCTTCCGGCTCGCAACTTCCCTGCAAGCCGGCGCCGATTCGCGTAGCGTGCACGACCCGCTTCTCCCCCGAGCCCGAGGTTCCCCATGCGAGCCGCAGCGACCCTGATCCTGTTCGGAGCGCTCCCGGCGTTCCTTCCCGCCCAACAGAACCGCGACGACCTGACGCCGCTCGACATCGGCTACACGGTGTCGGTGCTCGACGACAAGGCGACCGTGCACGTCGACGTCGACGTGCACCACCTCGCGCGACCGACGACGCGCGTCGCGATCCCCAACTGGATGCCGGGCGCCTACGGCATCCGCGACTTCGGCGCCCAGATCGACGGGCTCACCGCGACCAGCGGCGAGCGCAAGCTCGACGTGCTGCAGATCGATCCGTTGACGTGGTCGATCGACACGCAGGGCATCGACACGATGCGCGTCGCCTACGACACGAAGCAGCGGCCGGGCCGCTTCGGGCCGCGCGCGACCGGCGACGAGAAGACCGGCATGCAGATCTCGGGACCCGCCACGTACGTGTACGTCGTCGGTGCCAAGGAACGCCCCGTGACCGTGCGCTACCGGCTGCCCGAGGGCTGGAAGTACGCCAACGGCCTGCTGCCGACCGACGACCCGCTCGTGCGCCGCGCGCGCGACTACGACACGTTCATCGACGCGCCGACGCAGGTCGGCATCTTCAAGTCGTACGACTTCGACGTGAACGGCACGCCGTTCCAGTGCGTGTTCTTCGAGAACCAGCAGCGCTACGACTTCGACGTGCCCGCGTTCGTCGACCTCGTCAAGCGCATTGCTGCCTACGAGGGTTCGCTGTTCGGCAGCTTCCCGTTCCCCAACTACGTGTTCCTGTTCACGATCCCCGGCGGCGGCGGACTCGAACACCTGAACTCGACGAGCATCGGCCTCAACGCGGCGGCCCAGGCCAAGGACCCGCGCGCCGGCGCGTTCGTGACCGCGCACGAGTTCTTCCACCTGTGGAACGTCAAGCGCATCCGGCCGAAGGTGCTCGGGCCGTTCGAGTACGAGCACGAGAACTACACCGGCAACCTGTGGGTGTCCGAGGGCTGGACCTCGTACTACGGCGATCTCGCGCTCGTGCGCACGGGCATCACGTCGAGGGACGAGTTCCTGTCGTCGTTCGCTCGCTACATCCAGACCGAGCTCAACAAGGATTCGCGCAAAGAGCACTCGGTCTACTGGGCCAGCCGCAACGTCTGGCATCGCGAACGCGACGAGGCGCCGCGCGTCGACTACTACGCCAAGGGCGAGATGCTCGGCGCGATGATCGACCTGAAGATCCGCCACGAGACCGACAACCGCAAGTCGCTCGACGACGTCATGGTGTTCCTGAACCGCTGGTTCGCCGAGCGCGGCGTCGGCTTCGAGGAGGGCGACATCGAGCGCGCCTGCACCGCGATCAGCAACCACGACTTCGGCGAGTTCTTCGCGCGGCACGTGCGCGGCACGCTCGATCCGCCGCTGGCCGAGTACCTGGCCTACGCCGGCATCGAGTACCGCGAGCAGAACGAGGTCGCGTCGGCGCTGCCGTTCGAGACGCGGCGCGGCGGCAACGGGCTGCGCGTCACGACCGCGAGCGTCGCCGAGGTGCAGACCGGCGACGTGGTCACCGCGCTCGGCAGCGAACGCGGCGTGCAGCCGGCGGTCTTCTTGAAGGAACGCAAGCCCGGCGAGAAGGTCCAGGTCGAGCTGCTGCGCGACGGCAAGACCGAGCAGGTCGAGGTGTCGCTGCGCGAGCAGAAGCGCATGACGCCGACGCTGCGGTTCGTCGACGCGCCGACCGAGCAGCAGCAGCGCATCCGCGACGGCTGGCTCGGCGGCAAGTAGCGCGCGGGCCCGCCGCTCCCGGGACCTCCCGCCGGAAGCGGTCAATCCAGCCCGAGCGCGCCGAGCAACTCCGCGAGTCGCCGCCGCCGCCCCCAGGTATCCTGGCCTGCTCGCGGAGTCCGTCATGCCAAGCAAGCTGCTCACGCGTCTCACCGCCGCGCTCGCGGTGGCTCTGCTGATCTGGCTGTCGTGGCCCGTCTCCAACCAGCCGGCCCTCGTGCCCCAGCCGCCAGCCTTGCCGATCGCCGAGGCCGTGACCCCATCCACCCTCGCCGAGAACCAACCTCTCGCGCGGCAACAGATCACCGCCGCTGCCACACCTGCGCTGCGCGTGTTCGGCCGTGTGCTCGACCGGGCCGGTGAACCGATCGCCGCCGCGACGCTGCAGCTGAAGGCCGGCGACGCTGCGGGCTCGAACGACCCGGTGCTCGGCGGCGGCATCACGACCACGGATGGCAGCTTCGAGATCGACTGCGATGCACGGTGGCCGCAACCCTTCCGCATCTTCGCCGCTGCGCCCGGCTGCGCGTCGCTGTCGCAGGACCCGATCGTGCCGGGGCGCGAGGTGACGCTCCGCCTGTACCGCCTGACCTGGTTGTTCGGCCGAGTGGCCGCGAAGGACACGCAGGCGCCTCTCGTCGGCGCGAAGGTCTCGGGCTGGGAGCAGCAAGCGTTCACGGACTCCTTTGGCGGCTACGAGCTTCGCGGTGCTGCGGTCGGCGCGGACACCTCCGTGGTTGCGCGTTGCGACGGCTTCGTCGAAGAGCGAACGACGCTGCGCGTCAATGAACCGGGGCGCACCGAGCTGAACTTCACGCTGCAGCCCGCGGTGGCGCTGGCGCTGCAGGTCGTCGACCGCGACACCAAGGCACCGATCGCCGGCGCCGCGGTGCGGCAGTTCGGTCCCGGTCCCGTGCTCGTTCGCAGTGATGCGTACGGGCGCTGCACGCTGCAGGTCGGCGACGGGCGGGACCTCCACCTCGCGGTGTCCGCGATCGACCACTGCCCGATGAGCTGGAGCTGGCAGGTGACCGACGCGGCGAACACCTTGGTGACCCTGCCGTTGCAGGGCTGCGCGACGCTGGAGGGCCGCGTTGTCGACGAGCACGGTGCGCCACTGGCGAGGGTCTTTGTCACCGCCGAGAACGAAGCCGATCGCTTCGAACGCGGTCGCCTGACGGCGGCCGAACTGCAGGCCCTGAGAGTGCCCGGCAGCGTCACCGACGACGACCCGGACCACGGCACCTGCACCGACGAGCAGGGCCGCTTCACGATCGCGGTGCGGCCGGCCGCGTCGCCGTGGCGTGTCGATGGCGCACACGATGACTACGTGGCGGCTCAGTCGCAGCCGGTCGTGCTCGCGGCTGCGGGCCGTCGTGCTCTGGTCGAACTGACGATGCGTCGCGCCGGCGTGGTGCACGGCACCGTGCTGCGCAACCGCGAGCCGTTCCGGGGCACCGTGCGCGGACGCGCCGTCGGCGAGACGGCCTGGGGCCTCCATGCTCGCATCGAGTCCGACGGCACCTACGAGCTGAAGCGCGTGCCAGCGGGCGCGCTGGAGATCGGCGTGTTCGCGGAAGCGACGTCGAGTCCGTTGCACGGAGCGACCGTACAGGTGGTCGCCGGACAACGCGTGCAACACGACTTCACGTGGCAGGTCGCCACCGGCAAGATCACCGGCAAGGTCGCCAGCGCCAGCGGCAGGCCGCTCGCGGACGTGGTGGTTCGTGCCGCGACCAAGGGGGCGCTCACGGAGCAGGCCTCGAGCCGCGCCGGCGTCGACGGCCGCTACACGCTCGTCGTCGAGGCCGGCAGGTCGTTCACGATCTGTGTGAACCGCGGCGTGACGGCGGCGAGCCGCGACGACGTGGAGGCCGGCGCCAGCGGCGTCGACTTCGTGCTGCCGGACCTCGGCCACGTGCGACTGCGGCTGCTCGACGCGGCGAGCCGCGAACCGGTGCGCAAGTCGGGGTTGTGGACCCTGGCCTGGCGGACCAGCGGCGCCGAGGCGTTCCGCGAGCTGCGCCTGCGGCCTGACGCCAACGGCGGGATCGACATGGAGCTTCCGGTCGGCGCGGCTGACGTCGTCGTGTCGATGCTCGCTGCGGGCTACGCGCCGCAACATGCCCTGGGGTTGCCGGTCCTCGACCAGGCGGCGCCCGAACCGATCGAAGTGCTGCTCGAACGCGGCGTGCAGGTGCGCGTCGAGCTGGTCGGCGCGTCGCCCGCTGGTGACGACATGAAGGACCACCTGCTGTTCCTGCTGCACAGCTCGCAGCTCGACCTGGTGCGTGGACCGTTCGCGGAGCAGGGTGGGCCGTCGAACCACCGCATCAATGGCATCAACATGTGGATCGGCGAACCGGGGCTCATGCATCAGCTGCTGTCGCTGAAGGACGATGGCGCCGCGGTGCTGAAGGGGCTTCTGCCCGGCAGCTACTGTCTGCGCGCGTTCCCGGACGAGTTCGTGTTCACGCCGGCGATGGCGACGGTCGGCCCGGGCAACGGCACGGTGCGGCTGCAGTGGCAGCGCAGGTGATCCGTTCGTCTCCGCGCCCCACTCGTGCGCCCCGTCGAGACTCGCCCCAGGCGCGGCTCGATGCGGCCGGACGTTGTCGCCGCGATCGCGCATGCGCCTCACGCTTCGCCCCGGCAGCTCCGTCAGCCCGCGCTCGGCGGGGTCCATGGTGTCGACTCGACGGAGTCCGGGCGGCGCTCGACCAGTCTGCTGGCCATCGATCGCAGTGACCACCAAACTGGACACGTCATGAACGGCAATGTCATGGGTTGTTCTGGCAGCACCGTTGCTGCTCTAGCGGGACGGTTCGCACGCTGGGGAATCGAGGCCGCGCGCCACTCCGGGCGCGCTGCGGTGATGGTTCGAACGACTACCCACCATCCCATCGGCGCCACCCCGCGCAACCCGTCCCGTGTGTGCGTCGATCGCATCGGGCAGGCGGGGTGAACGGGCTCGGCGTGTGCCGCGATCGCACGCGCCCGCGGCGCTGATAGCGCCAGCCGGCGCTGCCCGAATCGCCCAGCTCAGCCGAGCCGCGCGCGCAGTTCCCGCAGCGCGCGGCTGTAGACGGCGCGCACCGCGTCCGCGTTGGCCAGGCCCGTCAGCGGCGCGATCTCCGCGTACTCCATCTGGC
>DASUFY010000202.1:0-2901 GCA_036274315.1 Planctomycetota bacterium
CTGCCCGTCGCCGCGGAGGCCGGCAGCGGGAACGTGTCTTGAGCGGCGAGCGACGCGGCCGCAGCGAGCATGCAGAGGGGGAGATGGGTGCGCATGGCGTGAGGATCCTTCTCGGTTGTTGTGCCTGCGGCCTCGCCGACGTGGCGCGACAGCAGATCGCTGCGCGAACCTACGTCGCGAACGGAGCATTCGGACAACGGCGCGTGAGGCGTTCGTCAATCCCGACGCGTGCGCGGTGCGTGCGACGCCGACGCGCGGCGCACGCGCGGGCTGCGAGCGACGCTCCGCTTCACCGCTCCTTGCACCTGCACTCGCAACTCTTCACGCGTGCTTCGAGCCTGCTTCGTGCAAGCCATGCACGCTCTTCACTCGATGACCCACTCCACCCTTCGGATCCGTTCTCTCGTGCTTCACGTCGCCGCGCTCGTGTTCTCGTTCGCACCAACGCGGGCACCGGCACAGGCAGAAGCGGCCACGCCAGCGACGTCCGCGGCCCGGACGAGTGCAGCGCAGGTGCAGCAGGCGTTCGTCGAGATCGCGCGCACGGTGCGGCCTGGCGTCGTCACGCTGCGTGCCTTCGCGCGCGCCGCCATCGCGCCAGCCGTCGAAGCAGCCGCGCACGCCGAGGCCGCGGCCCGGGCGCCGGCGAAGCCCTCGGGCTGGCAGGCGGAGCCCGAGACCGAGGACTATCCGGGCTTCAAGTTCTACGCCGCTGGCTCGGGCTTCCTCGTCGACGCGGGCGGCGAGGTGCTGACCTGCCTGCACGCGCTCGAACAGCCGGGCGGGGGCCTGCCGGACCTCGTCGATGTCGAGACGTACGACGGCACGCGCATGATCGCCGAGATCGTGGGCACCGAACCGACCGTGAATCTTGCGCTCGTGCAGTGCACCGTGTTCCCGTCGGGCAGGCAGCCGGCCGATGCACCGGGCGCGTCACGGATGAAGGCGCTGCGCTTCGGCGACAGCGACGCGATGGAGAGCGGGCAATGGGTGCTCGGCTTCGGCGACCCTTCCGGGCCCGACAAGTACATGGGCACCGGCACGTTCATCGCGCGCCCCACGCGCGACTGCTACCAGGACCAACTGAGTGCGTTCTTCCTGCAGGTCGCGCTGACCGTGCCGCGCGAAGCCTACGGCGGCCCGATCGTGAACCTGGACGGCGAAGTCATCGGCGTGCTCGCACCGCGCCACGCGACGCCCGGCGGCGGCAACGAACCGCGGACCGGCATCGAGTACGCGATGCCGAGCAAGATCGTGCAGGGCCTCTACCAGTCGATCCGGCAGGTGCGCAGCTTCCAGTCGCCGTGGCTCGGCTTCAGCGTGATGAGCCGCGCCGAGCTCGCGGCCGCGCGCGGCATCGATGCCTTCAACGCGCTCGAGAAGCCGCGCCACGGCATCCTCATCGAAAACGTGTACTCGCCGAGCCCGGCGGCCGGCGCCGGCATCCAGCCCGGCGACTTCCTCACGGGTCTCGACGACACGAGCATCTTCGCGCCCGTCGACTTCCAGAAGGCGCTCTACCTCGCCGGCGTCGGCAAGCGCGTGCGCCTGCGCCTGTGCCGCGGCACGACGCAATTCGAACAGGAGCTCGTGATCCAGCGGCGTCCCGCCGAGGCGACGCCGCGCTGAGGATCGGCGCGCACTCAGAGCGAACGCAGGAACGCGAGCAGCGCGTCGCGCTCGCCGCTGCGGGCGCAGCGGAAGCGTTCCTTCGCCGCCTCGGCCTCGCCGCCGTGCCACAGCACGGCCTCGGCGAGGTCGCGAGCGCGACCGTCGTGCAGGTAGCGCGAATGCGCGTTGACCACGGGCACGAGACCGATGCCCCACAGCGGCGGCGTGCGCCACTCCTGCGGGCCGGCCTCACCGTCGCGCTTGCCATCGGCGAGCGCCTCGCCCATGTCGTGCAGCAGCAGATCGGTGAACGCATGGATCGTGCGGCCGCCGTGGCCGGCGTGCCAGGCGACAGGCCCCGTACGCAGTTCGGGCACGTGGCACGAGGTGCAGCGGAAGCGCTCGAACAGCACACGACCCGCTGCGACCTGCGGGTCCGCCTGGTCGCGTGCGGCCGGCACGGCGAGCGTGCGTGTGTAGAACACGACCCGATCGAACGCGAGCTGCCCGATCTCGGGCGCACCGCCGCTCGTGAAGACGAGCCGCCGACGCTGCTCCTCGGTCAACACTTCGTCCGGATGCAGCGGCGACGTGATGCCCATGTCGTTGGCGAACGCCGCCGCGGTCTGGCTCGCGACCGTCGGCTGGGCGGCCTTCCAGCCGAAGCGGCCGAGTTCGCCGCCGACGTGGTGGGCGCGCCCGGAGATGCCGTCGCCATCGCGATCGTCGGCGTCGGCGAGCGCTTCGATCGTGGCCGCGGGGACCGCCTCGAGCAGGCCGAGGCCGATCAGCTGCGGGGCCACGCGAGGACTCAGCACGAACGAAGAACCGAGTTCGCCGTACGCGAGATCCGCGAGTTCGTACGCGGGCGCCTCGAGCTCGAACGGCGTGCCGTCGCCGTAGCTGCCCTCGAGCGTGCGCCGGTGGATCACGACCGTGGCCTCCGGAGCGACACCGAGCACCGCACCGTCCTGGATCTGCGACCCGTAGTGTGCATGGTCGCGGTCGGGTCCGTCCGGGACCGGCACGCCGATGCGGATCAGCAGCCCCTGCCGTTCGAACTCGCCGTCGAGCGGCGGCCGGCTGCGCCCGTCCTTGAAGTGGCAGGCGCTGCACGAGCGCGCGTTGAACAACGGACCGAGCCCGTCGCGCCCGGTTGTGCTCGACGGTGCGGTCACCCAGTTCTGCCGGAAGAACGAATTGCCGACCGCGAACGCACGGCGCTCGTGCGCCGACAGCAGCGGCGACGGCGACCCGAACGCGTTCGGTCCGCGGTCGTCGATCGTGACG
>DASUFY010000203.1:0-23617 GCA_036274315.1 Planctomycetota bacterium
GCCGCCGGGCAGACCAAGGCCCAGCAGTTCGCCTCCCAACAGACGTTCACCAACACCGCACCGCCCGCGCCGGGCTTCGTGCTGGCCGACATCCTCGACCAGGTGACGCCCAACGGCATCTACGCCGGCACGGCTCCCAACTTCCCGGTGCCGGGACCGGCCCTGCCGCCCGACGTCACCTCGATCCGCGCCGGCTGCAGCAGCGGCGCGCGCGTCGTCTCGAGCTCGCCGCGCTGCGTGACGCGCTGGACGTCCTGCTACGTGCGGTTGACCTTCGACGATGGTTCGGTCTACGTCTACGAGCACACGCGCACGCTGACGCGATGCAGCAACGGCGTGATCGTCTACGTCGAGGACGCGCGCCAAGAGGCCGATGCCGGTCCACCCGGGAGTCCCAGCGACGTGCAGGTCGAATGGCGCTACCGCGACGCGTTGCTGCAGCGCCGGTTCGGCCGGCGCGTGATCACGCCCGCGGCGAGCACCCTGTCCTACGCGGCGAGCCCCGTGCGCCCCGCGCTCGCCGCCGACGACCTCGAGTTCCTCGGCGGCCCCGGCAGCACGCTCGACCTGCGCCAGAACCCGGCCGCCGGCGGCCCGCTGTTCGTCAGCGACGCACCGGCGGTGCTGCGCTGCGACACCATCCTGCTCGATCCCGGCGTGACCATCGCCGATCTGTTCCAGCCGCCGCCGATCGTGTTGCCCGGCGTGCTCGAAGCGCGCGCCGAACTCGCGGTGCCCGCGTTCCGTTCGCTCGACGCGCTGCCGACGACGCTGTCCGTGCAGCTGCAGAACACCGGCAACCAGGCCGCGATGTTCAACTGCCAGTGGAGCGACCCGATGGGCTTCGCCGCACCGGGCTCGCAGTCGATGATGCTCGCCGCGGGCCAGAACGGCACGTTCGACATCCAGCTGTTCGTGCCACCCGGCACGCCGCGCGGCACGTTCTCGCCGCTCTTGGTGCAGGTCAGCGTGCCCTCGAACCCGGCGGCGTCGGAACAGGAACGGTGCCAGCTCGTGTTCGACCACGCCGGCGTGCTGCGTTTCGGCGACGGCACCCCGGGTTGCCTCGGCGCCCACACGCTCGACGTCGATGGGCCCGTCGTCGCCGGCGGAGCACCGACCACGTTCTCGTGCGACGCCGTGCAACCGGGTGCGATCGGGCTCTGGCTGTTCGGCAACCCGATCGGCAACTACGCCGGGCTCACGGTGCCGGCACTCGGCATCGAGCTGCTCGTCGATCCGTTCGGCTCGCTGTTCGTCACGCAGCTGGCCGTCGCGGCGCCGGTCGGCCGGTTCTTCACCTCGGTGCAGTGGCCGTACTCGCTGTCACTGCGCGGACTCGACCTCACGACGCAGGCCGTGTCGCTCGGCGATGCCGGTTGCGTGCTGCAGGTGTTCCCGATGACGAGTTCGCCCGCGATCCAGTTCGTGATCCAGTGACGCGGGCCGCTGCGGCGCGCGGCGCGGAGCGCGATCACTTGCCGCTGTTGCCGACGCTCTTGCCTTCGCCTTTGCCGACCAGCTTCTGGTACTCCTCGAGCGACTTCGCGAGGTCGGCGCGCGCGTCGAGCTTGCAGGCCTTCGTCTGCAGCTCGAGCGCCTTCTGGTAGTCGCGCTTCCAGAACCAGACGCGCGCGAGCGTGTCGAGGATCGCGCCGTCCTTCTCCTTGCTGAACTCGACGGCCTTGCTCGCCGCCTTCATCGCCAGCTCGAGGTCGCGCTTGTCCGACTTCTGCTCGGGATCGACGATGCCCCACGCGATGTCGTTGAGCGCGCTGGCGTCCTTGTCGGCGATCGCGGCATCGACGAGCCTGGCGGCGACGACTGCGGCGCGGTCGGCGGCGCCGTCTTCGATGAGCTTCTGGTAGAGCATCTGGTCGGCGAGGTGCACGAGGCCCGCGCTCTTGCCCACCGCGGCCGCGAGCGCAGCCTCGGCGCCGTCGCTCTGCTTCGCGACCGCCTCGACCGCGTCGCTGATGTGCTTCATCCTGGTCTCGATCACCTGTTCGCCCTTGGTGGCGTCCCAGGTGCCCTCGACGACCGCCTCGAGCGGGATGTCGAGCACGGCCGGATGGCCGATGTAGACGACCTTGCCGGTGCGGTCGATGAGGAACGCGGTCGGGATGCCGCCCTGCTTCGCGGCGCGCATGTAGGCGTCGCTCGTCGCGTGGTCCTTGTCCCAGGCGACCGTGTAGGCCATGCCGTCACCCTTGTCGGCGACCATGGCCTGCACGCCTTCGATCGTGTTGTGCGGATCGGCCTTGGTGACGCCGATGATCGTGACGCCCTTCGCCTTGTATTCCGCCTGGAGCTTGCTCAGGTGCGGCATGCTCGCGATGCACGGGCCGCACCACGTGGCCCAGAACTCGACCACGTAGACGCGACCGGGTTGGAACGCGTCGACCGCGTCGCCCTTGACCCACTTGGCGATCTCGAGCGGCGGCGCGGCCATGCCGACCTCGAGCGTCTGCGCGGGCGTGAGACCGGCGAACAGTGGAAGCACGAGACCCAACGCGAGGGATGGTTGTTTCATGAGTGACTCTCTTGCGGAACGGAACGTGCGGCATGGTAGCACCGCCGCAGCACGGCCACTGCGGCGCGCGGTGCGGGCGGCGCGCACACCGCCGACGGGCCCGGGAAGAACTTCGCGGCGCCCGGGCGGCATGCCAGCACGGCACGACGACCGCGCGAGAAACCCGGCGGCGCAATGAGTCGATTCCTGCGCCCACGGCAACATCGACGGAGACATGCCCGCCCCGCGCCCGACGCCGCACGACTTGCTCGAACACCTGGACTGGGTGCGTTCGCTGGCGGCGAAGCTCGCGTTCGACGCGGGCCAACGCGCCGACCTCGAGCAGGAGATCTGGCGCGCGGCGCTGCAGCGCCGGCCCGGCACCTCGGTGCCGCTGCGCGCCTGGCTGTGGGGCATCGCGCACAACCTGACGGCGATGGCGGCGCGCGGCGCCGTGCGGCGGCGCCGGCGCGAGTCGGCCGCGGCGCGCACACACTCCGCCGCGAGCACCGCCGACCTCGCCGAACACGCCGAACTGCAGCAGCGCCTGCTCGCCGCCGTCAACGCGCTGCCCGAAGCGATGCGCGACGCCGTGCTGCTGCGCCACTTCGAGGACCTGCCGCCGCGCGCCATCGCAGCGCGCCTCGGCGTGCCGGTCGCGACGGTCCGCACGCGGTTGCAGCGCGCGCAGGAACGACTGCGCGAACAGCTCGACGCCGACTTCGGCGACCGCCGCACGTGGGCGCTCGCGTGTATGGCACTCGCGCGGCCGCGGCACGTCGTCGCCGCCGCCGGCGCCGGCACCGCGGCCTTGCACCTGACCGTGTTCGCCATGCAGACGCACAAGCTCGTCGTCGCCGCGGCCGCCATGCTGCTGCTCACCGGCATCCCCGCCACCTACCTGCTGTCGAGGCCGCGCCTGCCCACGCCTCCCGACTACGGCCAGAGCACGCCGGTGGCGAGCCTGCTGGAACGACCCGCGGCGGCGGCCCCGCGCCCCGCGCCCGAAGCGCAGCGCGAAGCCGTGCCCGACCCCGCCCGCGACGAACGCTTCGTCGGGCGCGTCGTCGATCGCGACGGCGCGCCGATCGCCGGTGCCACGGTGCAGCGCTGGCCCGCGTGGGTCGCCGAGAGCCTCGTCGACGATGGCCGCGCCCGACCCACCGACGTGCGCACCACGACCGCCGCCGACGGATCGTTCTCGCTGCCGGGCGTGGGCTCGAGCAACCGCACGGCCTGGCTCCGCGCCGAACACACCGAGCACGAGCCGCTGTGCGATCGCGTCGTCTGCAGACTCGGCGAGCCCGCGACGATCGTCATGCTGCGCGCGCACGAGGTGCCGCTCGTCGTCGAGGTGCACGAACGCACCACCGGCACACCCGCACCTCGCTTCGTCGTGACGGCGACGACGTGCTGGCGCACGGGCGACGAAGCGCCGGGGCAGATGCCGAGCCGCCAGCTGCGCGCGCCCGATGGCGCGACCGGCACCGACGGCGTGTTCCGCGGCGTCGCGCGCTTCGTCGAGGGCACGCCGCTCGACGTGCTCGCCAGCTGCCCCGGCTACGGGCGCGGTGAGTGGAACGACGGCACCGACCCCGTGCCGCGCCGCCAGGTCACCCCCGTGCCTGGACAACCGCTGCACCTCGTGTTCGAGGTCGACTTCGACGCCGCGGAACGGCTGGCCGCGCAGGTGCAGCGCGGCCGCGTGCTCGATGCCGCGACGGGGCAGCCGATCCCGGGCACCGAAGTCGTGATGACGGTCGCCAAGCCCAACCCGGGCCAGGCCAGCTGGACGCGCTACGTGCAGAGCCGCGCCGACGGCTCGTTCACGATCGCGATGCCGCGCAACGGCAGCCCGGGCCCGCTGCTCGTGCAGCACCCGGACTACGAGGACCTCACCGTGCCGACGCAGCCCACGACCGAACTCGTCGTGCGCCTGACGCGGCGCGCGACGTTGCGCTGCCGCATCGTCGACGGCCACGGCCAACCGATCGCCGGCGCCCCGGTGCTGTTCCTCGGCCCGGCCCACGACCTGTACGAACGCGTGCGCACCGACGAGCGCGGCGAGATCTTCTTCGAGAAGCTGCTCGCCGACCGCTACCGCGTCTGCCTGCTCGCGCGCGCCGGCGATCCCGACGAACGTGCGATCGCGACCGGCCGGTACGCGGTCGCCGCCGGCGAACACCAGGACGTCGTGCTCGAGGCGGAGCCGCCCGACGCGGTGCGCGTGTTCGGCACGCTCGTCGGCGTGGCGCCGGGCCTCGTGCCGATGTTCGTGCCGCACACGGGCACGGGCAGCTGGACGCAGAGCCGCGTGCACGGCAGCGGCTACGACGCGGGCGGCCTGAAGCGCGGCGACTACGTGGTCGTGTTCACGCCCGCCGACGGCGGGCAGCGCGACCTGCCGATGGCGCTGCTGCCGCGCGTGCACGTCGACGGCTTCGTGCAGGTCGCGATCGACCTGCAGGCCCCGACCGGCATCGTGCGCGGCCGCGTGCTCACGCAGCGCGCCGACCGCGGCGAGCTGCGGGTGGTCGCCGTGCCCGACGTGCCGGCCGGCGGGCTCGCGGCGGAACTGTTCGCGAGTGCGAAGTTCGCGCGAGCACTCGGCGTGCCGCTCGGTGCCGACGGCAGCTTCGAGCTGCCGCATGTCGCGGACGGGTCGTTCCGGCTGGAGGTGCTCAACGGCGCCGACGTCGTGGCGCGGCGGGAGGTGACGGTGCGCGGGCTCGCCGAGGTCGGCGACTGGGCGATCGACCGGTGATCGGGTCCGGACCCGATTGCACGCCTTGCGCACGGCGAAACGGTGTGGCGCTGAGGAACATGCCTTCGCAGCGCGTCGCGTTATCGCCATCCGGCCGTGACAGCCCTTCCCGGTGGACCCGGTGCGCGCCTACCATCCGGCGCTCCTTGCCGACCACTCCGCCATCCGGGGACGACCCCACCACGCCGAATCCGCCCGCGCTCTCGTCGGCGGAGTTGCTGCCAGTCGTCTATCAGGAACTGCGGCGGCTCGCTCAGGAACGCATGGCAAGCGAACGCGGCGGCCACACGCTCGGGGCGACGGCCCTCGTGCACGAGGCCTGGCTGCGGCTCGCGGGCACCATCGAGCAGCCGTGGCAGAGTCGCGCGCAGTACTTTGCCGCCGCGGCCGAGGCGATGCGCCGCATCCTGATCGACCACGCCCGCAACCGCGGCCGTCTCAAGAAGGGCGGTGGCAAGAGGCCGTTGACGCTGACCGGGCTCGATCTCGCCAACGACGAGGACCTCGACCAGGTGCTCGAGGTCGACGAAGCCTTCGAGCGCCTGCAGCAGGCGAGCCCACGCACGGCCGATGTCGTGCGCCTGCGCTTCTACGCCGGGCTCAGCGAGGCGGAGACGGCCGCCACCCTTGGCGTGTCGGAGCGCTCGGTGCGACGGGACTGGAGCTACGCGCGGGCCTGGTTGTTCGCGGCGCTGCGCGATCGCGCCGAGTAGTTTCCGGTTTGCTGGCCGGTGTCGCGGCCAGACGGAGCACTACGCGATGACGATGGACTCTCGCCCCGACGACGCCGAACGCATCGTGTTCCAGGAGGCCCTCGAGCTTCCGGAAGCCGAGCGTGGCGCCTACCTGGATCAGGCCTGCCGTGGCCAGCGCACGCTGCGTCGACGCATCGACCTGCTGTTGACCGCCCACGGCGAGGCCGGGGTCTTCCTCGCCAATCCGACCGGTGGCCGACGCGGTGCCGCGCCGGAAGAGCAGTCCGGCCAGCAGATCGGCCGCTACAAGCTGCAGCAGGTGATCGGCGAAGGTGGCTTCGGCACGGTCTGGATGGCCGAGCAGCAGGAGCCGGTCCACCGGCAGGTGGCGCTCAAGATCATCAAGCGCGGCATGGACAGCAAGATGGTGGTCGCGCGGTTCGAGGCCGAACGTCAGGCGCTCGCGTTGATGGATCATCCGAACATCGCCAAGGTGTTCGACGGCGGCGAGACGCCGAGCGGGCTGCCGTTCTTCGTGATGGAGCTCGTGCGCGGGGTGCCGATCACGACCTACTGCGACGAGCAGCACCTCGACAGTCACGAGCGGCTCGAGCTGTTCGTACAGGTCTGCCACGCCGTTCAGCACGCGCACCAGAAGGGCATCATCCATCGCGATCTCAAGCCCTCCAACGTGCTGGTCGAACTGCACGACGTGGTGCCGGTGGTCAAGGTGATCGACTTCGGCGTCGCCAAGGCGACGAACCGGCGCCTCACCGACAAGACGATGTTCACCGAGTTCCGGCAGATGATGGGCACGCCGGAGTACATGTCGCCGGAACAGGCCGAGGTCTCCGGGTTGGACGTCGACACGCGCGCCGACGTGTACTCGCTCGGCGTCCTGCTCTACGAGCTGCTGACGGGGTCGACGCCGTTCGCCAATGTGCGGGAGCGCGGGGTATTGGAGATGCTGCGCATCATCCGCGAAGAGGAAGCGGAGAAGCCGTCGACGCGCATCAGCACGCTCGGGGAACGGGTCGCGGCCGTCGCGAAGAGCCGGCGCGTGGACGCGCGGCGGCTGCGACGGTTGGTGCAGGGCGATCTGGATTGGATGGTGATGAAGGCGCTCGAGAAGGACCGGGCGCGGCGCTACGACACGGCGAGCGCGTTCGCGGAGGATGTGCGGCGGTTCCTCGCGCACGAGCCGGTGTTGGCGGGACCGCCGGGAGCCGGATACCGGTTCAGGAAGTACCTGCGGCGGCATCGTGTCGCGGTCACGGCGGGCGGGCTCGTGACGCTCGCCGTGATCGGCGGGGCAGGTGCGGCGACATGGGGGCTGCTGGATGCAAGTGAGCAGCGCAACCGAGCGGTCTTGGCGGAGGAACAGGCGGTGGCGCGGGCCGGCGACGCGATCACGGCGAAGGAGTTGGCGGTGAAGGAGACCGAGCGCGCGAATCAGGAGAGGGCGCGCGCCGAAGCCGGGGAAGCACTGGCGAAGCAAGAGGCCCTGCGCGCCAACACCGTGGTGCGCATCGTCGAGGACATGCTCGGTGCCGCGGATCCGGAACAGGTGAAGGGCAAGGACTACACCGTGCGGCAGATGCTCGATGCGTTCGATCATGGCCTCGGGGCAAGGTTGACCAGCGAGCCCGCCGTCGAGGCATCCGTGCGCCATCTTCTTGGCAGGGCCTACTTGGCGCTCGGTTTCGCCGCGAAGGCGGAAGGGCACCTGGAGCGCGCGCTGGAGATCGATAGCGTGCGAGCGGGTGAGCACAGCGTCGAGGCCTCGAGACGCATGAATGACGTCGCCGAGTCCATGGCGGCACAGGGGCGATTCACCGAGGCCGCAGCGATGCACCGGTCGGCGCTCGCGATCCTGGAGCAGGAGCTGGGGCCGGATCACGCGGATGTTGCCGCGCAGCAGATCAACCTGGCGGCGACACTCCGTGATCTGGGCGAGCTGGACGAGGCAGAAGCGCTGTTGCAGCAAGCACTGGCGACGGGTCGCAGGGTCGCTGGCGAACCCAGCGAACTGGTCGGCAAGAGTCTGCACAACCTCGCCGAAGTGCTGCGCGACCTGGGCCGCTACCCGGAGGCCGAGAAGGTCAACCGGCAGGCGCTGGAGATGCTCCGCGCTGTCTTGGGGGAGGAGCATCCGACCGTCGCGGCGAGCCTGAACAACCTGGCCCTCATCCTGCATTCCATGGGCAAGCTCGCCGAATCCGAGCGGTTGCATCGAGAAGCGCTAGCGCTGACCCGCAAGATCCTCGGCGACGAACACCCGGATGTCGCGACGGACCTCGGCAATCTCGCGGCCGTGCTGACTGCGCAGGGCAAGTACACCGACGCCGAGGGTCTTCTGCGACAGTCGCTCGCCATGCGGCGCAGGTTGCTCGGCGAACAGCATCCCGCGGTCGCCCTGTGCCTCTCGAATCTCGCTGTGGTGCTGAACGCCGAGAAGAAGTTCGCGGAATCCGAGCAGGCGAACCGCGACGCCCTGACGATCGACCGCGCGGTGCTCGGCAACAAGCACCCCATGGTTGCAGTGTGCCTGTGCAACCTGGCGTCCGTGCTGCTCGAGCTCGGCAGGCTCGACGAGGCCGAACAGTTCGATCGGGAGGCGCTCGAGATGCAGCGCGAGTTGCTCGGCGTGGAGCACCCGAGTGTCGCCGCCAGTCTGAACAACCTCGCCGCAGTTCTTCACGCGCAGGGCAAGCACGCGGAGGCGGAACCGCTGCTGCGCCAAGCGATCGAGATGCGCTGCCGACTGCTCGGCGAGGACCATCCGGCGGTCGCCCAGAGTCGCGCGAGCCTCGCAACCGTGCTCGTGGCACAGGGCAAGCTCTCGGATGCGGAGATCGTCAGCCGGCAGGCACTCGAGGTCTCGCGACGTCGGAACACGAAGGACGACCCAAGCCTTGCGGCTGCACTCGAGCAACTGGCGCAGGTGCTGATGCAGCGGCAGAAGCATGCCGACGCCGAACCCATCCTGCGCGAGTGCCTGCAGATCCGGGCAGGGTGCATGCCAAACGAGGTCATCACCCTCCACACGATGAGCCTGATCGGTGGTGCGATCGCCGCACAGGGGCGGCATGAGGAAGCCGACCCGCTGCTGCGAGACGCCTACGACAAGATGCAACCGCCGCCGCAGAGCCTCGCGTGCAAGCAAGAGGCCTTGGCTCGGCTGATCAAGCACTACGACGACTGGGGCAGGCCGGAGCTGGCTGCCGCGTACCGCAAACAACAACAGGCCCCGCCGAACAAGTGACGCGTGTGGCCCACGAACCAGGAGCATCATGATCACTTTTCGAACCACTTCTCTCTACGTTGCGCTCGCCGCAGCTGCGGCGGGGCAGACCCCAGGAACCCTGGATCCGTCCTTCGGCACCGGCGGCTTGTCGCTCCTGCCGCAAGCCGGCCAGATCTGGGATGTCGCCGTGCAGGCGGACGACAAGGTGGTCGCTGCCGGCCACGACACGGGGGGCGGGTTCGTCGTCCGGCTCGATGCCGATGGCAACCTCGATCCGACGTTCGGAATCGGTGGCCGCGTCGAGCTGTTCCTCGGTCACTGCTACGACGTCGCGGTCGACGGCAGCGGCAACATCCTGGTCGCTGGCTCGGCGCCGCACGGACCGCACAGTGACTTCGCGGTGGCGCGGCTGACGCCGGCAGGCTTGCTCGATCCGGGCTTCGGTGCGAGCGGCAGCGTCGTCGTGCACATGAGCACCGCGAACAAGGGCGGCAGCGAGGCGAAGGCGCTGCAGCTGCAAGCCGACGGCAAGATCCTGCTCGCCGGGCACGTCATGAAGAAGAACAGCGGCAGTGACACCGACTACGGCATCGCGCGTCTGCTGGCGAACGGCTCGCTCGACCCGACGTTCGGCTCGGGTGGCGTGGTCCGCCATGACGTTGGCACTGCCGACAACGTGTGGCCGCGCGCCATGGCGATCCAACCCGATGGCCGGATCGTGCTGGGAGGCGCTCCCGTGTTCAGCGCCATCTCCGGCTGGACGCTGACGCGCTACCTCGCCAGCGGCGCGGTAGACACGAGCTTCGGCAGTGGTGGCGCCTTCACACCGACGTTCGCAGGCCTCACGAGCGTGCGCCTTGCCGAGGTCGCCGTGCAGCCCGACGGCAGGATCCTCGCCGCCGGTCGCTGCCAGACGGGCGGCAACAGCTTTGACATGATCGTCACGCGGCATCTCGCGAACGGATCCCTCGACACGTCGTTCAGCGGCGACGGCATCGCCCTCACCGGGTTGCCGGACGAGGACCAGGGCAATGGGCTCGTGCTGCAGCCGGACGGCAAGATCGTCGTGATCGGCACGTGGTATCCGCCTGGCTCGCCGGTGCAGATGATGGCGTTCCGGTTCCTCGGCGATGGCACACCGGATGCGTCATTCGGCACGGGTGGACGCAGCGATGGCGCCATCTTCGGTGGCATGAACAGCGCGGGTCGAGCAATCGCCCGCGATGGAATCGGTAGGTTGGTTGCCGCGACCTACACACACTTCGGGCTCGCGCGTTTGTGGGGGAACTGACAGATGACAAGAACCACCAGTGACTTCCGCGCTCGTGTTCGCCGACAACCTCGCGCAGCACTGTCGCGCGATCCCGAATGGAGCACGCGCGGTGCGTCTACCAGCACCCTTCCACCAAGCAAGACGGCTCTCCCGGTTTCGCTCTTGTTGACGTTGATGGCCTGCTGCGACGGCCGCATCCGACTACCGGCGGGGCCTTCCACCAACACCGCGCAGCTCCCCCTTGACCCAAACCAGTCCCTCACGGCGACAGTCGCCAACCGACCGCACTGGCACTATCCATCGAGCTTCATGGACACCATCAGTCCGCGGAATCAGATTGCGAGGAACCCCAGGGTCGCCGCCAGCGCCAACGGCGACAAGATTGTCGTATGGCAACAGAGTGACGGCGTGCACGAGCAGATCTTCAAGGCAGAGTACCGCAATCGGACATGGCTCGTTCCCGCCAGCTTGGCCGACAACATCAGCCCGGATGGCCAGGACGCCGTCGGCCCCACCGTAGCCATGGATCCCAACGGCGATGCGGTGATCGCGTGGCAGCAGAGCGACGGCACTTCCGGTCAGATTTTCAAGAGCGAGTATCGGGGCGGATCATGGTCACATCCCGCGTCCCTCGCAGACAACGTCAGCCCCGACGGTACCTGGGCGAGCAACCCAAGAGTGGCGATGGGCCAGCAGGGTCAGACCGTCATCGTGTGGAGGCAGAACGACAGCTCCAACCATCAGCAGATTTTCTTCAGCCAGTACATGAACTCGGTTTGGATGCATCCGACTGGCTTGTCCGACCACATCAGCCCCGGCGCCACGTTTGTGAACGCTGCGAGCGTCGTGTCAGACGACGTCGGGAACTTCATCGTGGTCTGGAACCAGGATGTGTCGGCATACAGCGGGGTCTTCGTCAGTGAGTTCAGGAATGGTACCTGGGTGCATCCGACCTCTCTCGGTTCGTTCATCTCGCTCGCGTCCAGTGAATCACGGTATCCATTTGTTGCCGCGGATCGATTTGGCAATGCCGTGATCGCCTGGATGCAGCAGACCGCGAGTATCTGGATGATTCTCAAGGCTGAGTACAACCCAACCAATGGCTGGACCTACCCGGTCTCGTTCGCGGATCGCCTGAACGCTGGCATCGGCGATTGCGATGAACCGCGTGTTGCGGCCGACGGCCTGGGGGGCTTTGTCGCGACATGGACCCAGCGCGACACTACCGGGCAGTGGGCCAACTGCCTGAGAGAACGCCGCGGGGGTTCGTGGATTCCACCGCAGAACTTCTTCAATCCCCCGGGGCCGGGGGTGGGTGCGGGTGAAGTCACCTCGGACGGCCTTGGGAACTACGTGTTCGCATGGAACCAACCCGACAGCAGCAGCATCTACAGGGTCTATATGAGTGAGTGTCGCCATGGAGTGTGGAACCACCCGACCACGCTCGCGAACGCGATGGGTTTTCCAGGTTCGTTGGCGTCTGTATCCCAGCGTGGGATTGCGGGAGCAACGGACGGGACGTTTCTCATCAGTTGGCAACAAGTGGTTCCTCCGGGCATCCGGACCATCTTCGTTGCGCACTACTTCTGACCGCTGGACGCTCGAGAGGTGAGAGGTGTTGGTGGCAAACCGGGGCGGCGCGCATTTCGATGCCAACGCGCCATCCGAATGGCCCCGTCCTTCACATGCCCGGCGGTCGCGTCGCGTCGCGTCGCGCGGTTGTGTCGTAACGACGTGTCCGCGTGCAGAGGCTGATCTTCTTCAGGGCCAGACCGAACGCAGCCGGATGCCCGGGCCGAGTGCGGACCCCAGGTCCGGCAGCTCACCCGGCGGCACGAGCATCCAGTCGACCGTGCGGAGGCGCGGGTGTTCGCGCAACGGCGCCAGGTCCGACGCCGCCGGCGGCCCGCCGAGCACGAACAGGCGTTCCACCGCGGGCAGCTCGAGCACGTGAGCGAGCACCGACGGCGGCGCCGAGAACAACTTGAGGTCCAGCGCGCGCAGCGAGGCCTTGCCGGCCAGCGCTGCCCAGAGGGCCTTGCTGGGGTTGCCCGAGTAGCGGAATCGCTGCAGCGGCAGCTTGCGCACGAGTTCCGCCGCGACGGGGATCTCGTCCTGGGACAGGCGCAACGTCAGGCCCTTCAGTCCAGGCAGCTGCGTGGCGACGCCACGCAGTGCGTCGGCATCGACGCCGTTGACGCTCTCGAGCCCGAGCCACGTGAGGTCCTTGGGCAGCGCCGCCAGCGCGCCCGCCTCGAGCGTGACACTGCGCAGCCAGACCGCGGTCAGGTGGGGAAGCTCGCAGAAGGCGCGCGCGCCGGCGTCGCTGAGCCACGGCGTGGCGAGGCCCGTGCCATACAGCTTGATGACGCGCAATGTGCGCAACCGACCGATCGCCAACACGACGCCGGCATCGATGTCGACCGAACGCAGTTCGAGGACCGTCAACTCGGGCAGCCCTTCGAGCACCGCGATGCCTTCGGCGGTCGCGGTGCCGTCATACAACTGCAGGTGCGCGATGCGAGGCAGTTCGACGAGCGCACGCGCCAACGCCGGGTCCAACGCCGCCCCCTGCAGCCGCAGCTCGCGCAGTCGGGGCGCGGTCCGCAGTGCACGCAGCTGCCCGGCGTCGCACAGCAAGCCATCGGCCAGGTAGAGCTTGTCGAGACTCGGCAGGCTCGTGAGCACGCGCAGGGTCGCTTCGCCGAGCAGGCCCCCCTTCTGTGCGCCGTCGGCCCACGTCAGCGACAGCGCGCGCAGCCGGTCGAAGCCCGCGAGGCGGTCGAGGTCGGCGGGATCCGCGAGTCGGACACGCAGGCAGTCGGCGTCCTTGGCGGTGCTCGCCAACGCCGCTCCGTCCACGTCGAGCCACTGCTCGAAGCGTTCGTAGGGTGGATCGACCACGTCGTCCCACGCGGGATCCTGCGCCATGGCGTCCTGGCCGGCACCGTGCAGCAACGCGACGCCGGCCGCGACGCCGAGCCCGAGCAGCACCACCGCCGCCGCCAACCACGAGCTGCGGGGTCGTTCGCCGAGCCCGGGGCTGCCCACCGGCGAGGCCAGCGGCACACGCAACACCTCGGCCAACTCCGCGTCGAGGCGCCGCTCGCGCGCCGCCGCTCGCACGACCTCCCGATCCATGCTGCTCATGCTCCACCTCGCAGGCGTCGTTCGACGCATTCGCGCAGGCCGTCGCGCAAGCGTCGCAGCGCCGTCTTGACGCCGTCGACGCGCAGGCCGAACGCGTGCGCCGCGGCGTCGCGACCGAGCCCGTGCGCGTAGGTCTGCTGCAGCAGCAGCCGGCTGCGCTCGGGCAGCGCGTCGACGCAGCGCCGCAGTGCCTCGACGCGATCGTCGCCATCGCCGTCGGTCTCGTGCCAGACCTCGTCCGCCAACTCGACCTCGCGCCGCGCGGTGCGCGAGCGCCGTTCGCGCAGCAGCAGGTTCTTGGCGACGCCGCGCAGGAACGCGCCGACCGCCGGTGCACCACGATCCTCGATGCCCTTCTTCAGCGTCAACACGAACACCTCCTGAACGAGGTCGTCGATGCGGTCGGCGCGCGCGCCGAGCACGAACAGGTAGCGCCGCAGCATCGCCGCATACACGGCCAGGGCCTGCGGGCCCGGGCAATTCGTCGAGATCGGCGCCATCGCGGCCATCGACTGAGCATCGCCCGGAAGGGTCCCGAAGGGTTCAGGATTCTCGCGGCCAGTGTTGGCGGCACCCCGGCGAGCCGTGCGGGCAGGTGCACGCCGGGCTGCGAACCAAAGCGGCCATCGCGCTTGGCCGGAGCCCCCGGGCATCGTTATGTTCCCGGCCATGAAGGACCCCATGACACGCGTTCGTGCGTCCCTGCGGCTGTGCGCCCTCCTGCTCGTCGCGGCCTGTTCCTCGACCCAGGTCGACCCCATCGGCGAGCGCGGCCCCGACCTCGGCAACTACACCGCCGAAGAGATCGTGGCCGAGGCGAAGGGCCTGCTGGCGGCGCGCAACGTGCCCGACCGCGACCGCTCGTCGCTGCTCGAGACGCTCGACGAGACGCTGGCCGCGAACAAGGGCATGCTCGAGCAGCCGGGCGTCACCGGCGTCGCCGTGTTCCACAGCGCCAGCGGCGGCTTCATCTACGCCGCGGGCGGCGGCGACGGCCTCGCGAGCTTCAAGGGCGGCGGCTCGGCGGTGCCGTTCGAGGTCTCGGGCTACAAGATCGGCGGCACCGTCGGCGGCGGCGGCCACGACGGCATCGCGCTCGTGCTCGGCCTGCGCGACCAGCGCCGCTTCCTCGGCAACTACTCGACGAAGGGCACGAGCGCGACCGGCGCCGTCACCGAGGCCGGCGGCTCCGTCGCCACCTACCTCGGCGAGAACGGCCACGAGATCCGCTGGTTCGCGACCGGCTATGGCCTCGAGGCGAGCGCGACCGTCGGCCGCTTCACGATCAAGAACCCGGAGCCCAAGCCCAAGTAGCACCGTCGCCGCGTGCCGCGCCCGGACGAGGCTATCGCGCGTCGATGGCGACCGTCGCGCGGGCGCGGCCCGCAGCGTCGCCGAGACCGAGCTTGTCCAGCGCGTCCGCGTACCCGGTGACCGCGTGGGTCGGCAGCACGAAGCCGGCCTTCGCCAGCTGCTCGAGCGCGTCGACGTGGCGTCGAACCATCGCCTGCTGTTCGGCCGGCGCCGCCGGCCAGGTCGGCGACGCGGCCGCGATCGAGGTCAGCGACGCGGCGATGCGGTCCAGGTCGGTCCGCGCGAGCCAGATGCCGCGCACCATCACGCCTTCGATCGTGCGCAGGTTCGCCGTGGCGACCGCCGGATCGCGGCCCAGCAGCACGAGGTCGGCGCGCATTCCGGCGGCGATCGTGCCGAAGTCGCGTTCGCGGCGCAGCGCGACGGCCGGCTCGCGCGTCGCGGCGGCGAGCACGTCGAGCGCCGGCATGCCGTGCTGCTCCATGAGCTCCATCTCCGTGAGCGTCGCGAAGCCGGGCACCATGAACGCGTAGCCACCACCCGAATCGGTGCCGACGAGCAACCGCGCGTGGATCGCGAGCAGTTGTTCGAACACCTGGCCCATCCTGGCCGCGAGGCCGCGGTGCGGCCCGATCACCGGCTTGCCGGCGAGCACGCGCCACTGCTCGCGCAACAGCACAGGCACGAACTGCAGTTCGGGTGTCGCGAGCAGTTCGATGGCCGCCTCGCCGCGCACGTCGCTGCGCACTGCGCTGTAGAGCGTCGGCGCGTTCCACACCTCGGCCTTGCCGGTCGGCGTGAGCCAGTCCTCCTCCGAGATCTGCAGCGTCGAGTCGAGCACGTAGCCCTTGAGGTGCTCGAGCGTGCGCATGCCCGACTCGATGGCGTGCGCGACGCTGACCTCGTGCGGCACGTGCCCGACGACGTCGAGGTGCTGCGCCCTGGCCTCGTCGCACACGGCGTCGAAGATCGGCACCGGCATCGCATTGTGGATCTTGATGAAGTCGTAGCCCGCCTTCGCCTGCGCCCGAACGGCCTCCCGGGCCGCCTGCGGCGTGCGCACGACGGTCGCGTAGATGCCCATCGGGAAGTAGTTGAGGATGTGCCCCGCGATGTACGGCGTCGGCGCCAGCAGCCTGCCGTCCGTGATCGCGCGCCGCTGCCGCAGCATCCACGGGAAGCCGTCCATGTCGCGCACGCTCGTGACGCCGTTGAGCAGCAGCAGCAGGTCCGTCGACATCGACGCCAGCCGATGCACGTGCATGTCGACGAGGCCGGGCACCAGGAACCGGCCGCGGCCGTCGATGCGCACGACGTGCTCGCCGACCACCGCCGTCGCCGCAGGCTCGATCGCGCGGATCAGGCCACGGGCGACCGTGACGGTCTGGTCCGCCAGCGCGGGACCACCGGTCATCGGCACCACGGTGACGTGTTCGATCGCGGCGTCGCGCGGCGCCGCCGCCAGCGACTCCTGCTGCCAGCACTCGGCGATCCGGACCTCGCCGTCGAACAGGCGCACGACGAGCACCGGATCGGGCGCGTCGTCCTGCGCCGCGGCGAACGCAGAGAGCAGTGCGACGACTATGGGCGGACATGTTGGGTTCATGCTTGTGTTTCCTCCAGCCATCGGTGCACCACGCCGACGCCCCACTCCCAGTGCGTGCGGATCAGTTCCTGCGCCTCGAGGTGCGCACCCTTCTCGATCGCAACGAGCACCGCCTCGTGCCCCTCGTGCGATGCTTGCACCGCGGCGAGGCCGCGCGCGTACGAACCGTCGTAGCTGCGCGCCATCTCGCGCCGCGACAGCAGCAACTCGTCGAGCTGCTGGTTGCCGGTCGACGCCGTCAGCGTCTCGTGCCACTCGCGATCGAGCGCGTACCGCCGCGCCGGCGAGAGCCGCGGCGCCAGCAGCCGGCGGTTGATCGTGCGCAGCTCCGCGACCCGGTCCCCGAGCCCTTCGCCGAGCAGGCGCACGGCGAGCGCCTCGAGCGCACCGATCAGCGGATAGAGCTGGCTGACGACGTCGCGCGACAGCTCCTGCACGAAGTAGCCGCGGAACGGCGCCGAGACGACGAGCCCGCCGTGTTCGAGCGAGCGCAGCGCCTCGCGGATCGGCGTGCGGCTGACCTCGAGCGCGCGCGCGAGGTGCACTTCGTTGATGCGATCGCCGGGGCGCAGCCGCTTGTCGCGCAGCCACCGGAGCAGGGTCCGGTGCACCTGGTGACGCAGCGTGGTTCGCACGACCATGTGTCGACTGTATACACTTGGTCGGACCCGGTCAACGGCCTGCCCGCGGCGTGGCAGGGCCACGGCGACGCGATGGTCGATCCGCGCGGCGACCGACGAAGGTGGCCAGTGCATCGTCTACGGCCTCGGCGGGCGCGACGACCTGGTGCTCGTCGTGCGCAAGGACACCGAGGTGCTGCAGCGTGTCGCCGGCGTGTCGTTCGGCCCCGGAAGCGGCTCGCGCCAGGTCGTGCTCGACGAGAAGTGAAGCGGGCCGGGGTGCGGCCGGCCTGCGCACAGCGCCGCGGGAATCGCGGGGAAGCCATGACCGGCACCCGCGCACGCACCATACTCTCGCCACGAACGGACCCGCGACGGACCCGACCGCAATGCCCGGACCACCGCACTTCCTCAAGAACCGTCCCCTGCTGGCCATCACGACCGGACACTGGCTGTCGCAGCTGGGGTTCGGGATCTTCGTGACGGCGATGGTGACCTGGATCGTGTTGTTGCCGATGCACCTGAGGAACGGCGACGACAACCCGTACGTGGGCCTCGCGATGTTCGTCGTCGTGCCCGCGGTGCTGGTCGCGGGCCTGCTGCTGACGCTGCTCGGCCTGCGGTTGGGGCGCGCGCGCATCGCCGAGCGCCTCGCCGCGAACGTCGACGACCGGCCGCGCGCCCTGCGCCGGTTGATCGTCTTCCTGATCGTCACCGCCGTCGTCAACCTGCTGATCGCGACCCAGGTCACCTACCGGGCCGTGCACCACATGGAGTCGCGCGAGTTCTGCGCCTCGTGCCACGTGATGACGCCGGAGTCGACCGCACTCTCGCCCGGCCCGCACAGCGCCCTGATGTGCGTCGATTGCCACGTCGGCAGCGGTGCCAGGGGATGGTTCGCGAGCAAGCTGTCGGGCACGCGGCAGCTGTGGCACGTGATGGCCGGCAGCGTGACCAGACCGATCCCGTCCGCGATCGAATCGGGGCGCCTCGTCTCGAGCACCGAGACCTGCGAGCGGTGCCACGAGCGCGACAAGCTCGCCACCATCCGGCTCAGGATCCGGCGCACCTACGCCGACGACGAAGCCAACACGCCGAAGACCACGGTCATGACGATGCACGTCGGCGGCGCCAGGATGGGCGGGATCCACGGCGCGCACTGCGCGGCGGGCGTCGAGATCCGCTTCGTCGCCAACGACGCCAGGCGTCAGGAAATCCCGCTCGTCGAGTACACGAACGCGGCCACCGGCGAACACCGCACCTACGTGCGCTCCGATGCCAAACAGGCCGAGCTCGCGAACGCGCCGCGCATCACCATGCAATGCATCGACTGCCACAACCGTCCGGCGCACGTGTTCCTGTCGCCCGAGCGCGCCGTCGATCGCGGGCTGACGCTCGGGCAGATGTCTTCGAGTCTGCCCGGCCTCAAGAAGAAGGGCGTCGAACTGCTGGCCGCGACCTACGCCAGCCGCGCCGAGGCCGCGGAACGCATCCCGGCCGCGCTGACGGGCTGGTACCGCGAGCAACATCCGCAGGTGTTCGCCGCGCGCGGCGAGGACGTGGCGGAGGCGGGGCGCGCGCTCGCCGAGATCTACGCGCACAACTTCTTCCCGGAGCTCGGCGTCGACTGGCGCACCTACCCGGACAACGGCGGCCACGAGGCCTCGCCGGGGTGCTTCCGCTGCCACAAGGGCGAACACACGGCGAGCACGGGCGAGACGATCACCAAGAACTGCTTCAAGTGCCACGGCGCCGCGAGCGTGAACGAGACCGATCCCGAGATCCTGAAGGCCCTCGACCTCAACCGCCAGATCGACGCGATGCGCAAGAAGTAGGCGGTCGAGCCGACCACACCGATGACATGAGAGTACCGAACCCACTCGCGATGCTTCTCGCCGCGGTCGCAACGTCGTGCGCTTCCCTGCGCGACGATGCCGGCGATCGTGTCGCCGTCCTTGCCACGCTGGACTCCTGGAACCGCGGCTGGGCCGAAGCCGACGCTGCGCTTGCTGTCGAGGACTATGCGGAGGACGCCGATTGGACGAACGCCTTCGGCGATCGCTTCCAGGGGCGCGCTGCGCTGCGAGACGGGCTGGAGTTCATCTTCGGTCTCGGCTTCGTCATGGCCGGTGAGTCGTCGGGCAACGAGTTCGCGGACGTCACGTTCCTCGCGCCGGACATCGCGCTCATCCGCAGCAAGCTCGTCCGCGTCGGTCAGAAGCGGTCCGACGGCACGCCGATGCCAGATCGCCACATCAACCACCTGCGTGTCCTGCATCGTCGGGATGGCCGTTGGCTGATCGTGAGCCATCTGATCTCGCAGGCTCAGGAGAAGCGCTAGCGCCAGCGCCAGCGATGGGGTCGATGCGGGCCCTGTAGCGCGCGGCCCACCTACCGGTCGTACTCGCGCACCGCGACGTCGATCACCGCCTGCGGGATCGGCACCTCGAACGTCTGCACGCCCGCCGTCTCGAGCACCGTGAAGCGCGGCGCGGGCTGGATCGGCAGCATGCCGCCGCGCCCGACGTTGTCCTTGCCGTGCACGAAGACGCGCGGCGCGACCTCGTAGCAGCCGGGGCCGGGCACGGGCAACGCCGCCGCGCCGGTCGTGTCGAAGTACATGCGTTCGAACGGGAAGCTGCGGCCGTAGACCATGGCGCGGCGCCGGCCGCCGCCGTCGACGTGGTAGAGGAAGAAGCCGAGCTGGTAGTCGGGGTCGTGGCCCTGGGGCCTGGCGTCGGTGACGAGACGGATGCGCAGCGCCGGGTCGAGCGCCACGTCCAGGTCCTCGCGCACGCCCGTTCGCTGCACGTCGCGATGGCCGAACGCGGTGACGTGCACGTCGGCCGGCAGCTGCGCGGGCCGCAGCCGCGCCAGGCCCGCGGCATCCGTCAGCACGGAGCTGCCGCCGCCCTCGACGACCGCGCGTTCGATCGGCGCGCCGGCGTGGTCGGTGACGTGCACGGTCAGCACGGCGGCCGTGCCGGCGATCGACAGGGCCTGGATGCGGGGGTCGCGGTTGGTCTCGCCCGCGACGATCACGAGGTCGTCGATCGTGACGCGCGACGCCTTGCGCTCGGCGTCGTCGCCGGTGTTCAGCCACGCGAGCAGGCGCAGCGAACCGGGCGCGAGGTCGCGCTTCTCGAAGCTGCCATCGGGTTGCAGCGAGGGCACCGCGACGCCGACCTCGCCGCGTTTGAGCAGCAGCGTGATGTCCGAGGCCTGCTGGCCGGGGCCCAGCCGCACCGCGCCCGCCAACGCGCCCGTTCGCTCGAGCACCACGCGCACACCGCGCTCGCCGAGCCGCACGTCGACGTCGCGCGCCGCGAACCCGTCGGCGCGCGCGTGCACGCGCAGCCGCGCATGCGGCGGCTCCTGGCCCCAGATCGCGCGCAGAGCGAAGCTGCCGTCCGCCGGCGTCGGTTGGCTGCCGGCGCAGTCGACGGTCGGCCACAGCTCGTCGTTCGCCCCGGCGAACGAATGGCCCTCGACGAACTGGCAGAGCTGTACGGACGCGCCCGCGATCGGCGCCCCCTGTGCATCGACGATGGTGCCGCTGGCCAGCAGCGCGCCATGGTCGAGCACGACATCACCGAGCTCGCTGACGCCGGGTGGGAACCGGCGCGACAGGTCGAGGCGCCCTTCGACGCCGGCGAGGTCGGGCGGCGTGCGGCAGGTCAGGCGATAGATGCGCACCCCGTCCGGTGGACACGGTTCGCGCAGCAGCAACTCGAAGCGCCCGTCGCCGGCCACCTGGAGCCTGCGGCGGCCGGCGCGTTCGGCGGGCACCGGGAAGATGCTCGCCCACACGTCGACCTCGGCGGCCGGCCACGGTGTGCCGTCGCTGCGCACGAAGCGGCCCCTGGCCACGGGGTAGCTCGCCTCGGCCACGGCGGCCGACGGCCACGGCACCTCGCAGTGCACGACCTCGCCCGCGAGCCGCGGCCCGGCGACGTCGACGAGCGCCGGCCGGTGCCCGGACTCGGGCTCGCGCGCGCTGGCCACGACGCGCAGGAAGAAGCCGAGGCCGAGCTGCGGCACCGAGGCGATGCCCTGGGCGTCGGCATGCGCGAACGACCAGGCGGCGCCGGGCAGCACCTCACGCCCGCGCTCGGGGTCCTCGAACGCGGCGACGTGCAGTTCGACCTGGGCGCCGTCGACGGGGCGTTCGTCCTCGTCGACGAGTTCGATGCGCAGGCTGCCGGTCGCGGGCAGCACGAGCACGAGCGGCTCGGCGGGCAGGTTCGTGCGCGCGACGGGCAGCTGCGGCGGCGCGGGCAACGGCAAGCCGAAGCCGACGTACCAGTCGTCGCCCTCGTCGAGCGTGGCCTGCACGTGTTCGAAGACGGCGATGCCGTCGGGCGCGCCCGACCGGCGCGTCGGGTGCCCCCCGTCGTTGCTGCGGCGGCGCAGCTCGACCGGCACATCGGCCACGGGCTGCCCGGCCTGCGACTGCACCTGCACACGCAGCGTGCGATCGACCGCGACGAGGATCTCGACGGGCGCGGTCGGTCGTTGCCACAGCAGGCGCTGCCCCCACAGGCCGCCGGGCGCCGTCACCACGACCAGCATGCGCGTGCCGAGCATCGGCATGCCGGCCTGACCACGCTCGTCGGTGTGCCGCACGGTCGACATCGCAACGCGCACCGCGGTGCGCGCCGCAGCGTCGAGCGGCGCACCCGCCGCGTCCCGCTGTGCGCGGACGCGCTGGAACTCGTCGAAGTCGCACGCCACGACCTCGGCGCCAGCGACCGCGGTGCGCGCATCGTGCTCGAGCACGACGAACTGGACGGCCTCGGCACCGACCGCCTGCCGTTCGCGCACCAGGTCCCGCGCCGACTCGACGGGCACCGCGGACTCGGGCGCGGGCTCGGCCGCGGCGTCGCCTGCACCGGGCACTGCGGGCGGCGGGTGCGTCGACGAACCCTGCCCCGGCCAGAACACGACGAACGCGAGCAACACGATCGCGACGCCGCCGATCAGCAGCGTCGGTGCCCTGCTCGTGCTCTCGTCGGACCGTGTCATGCGCAGCACCTGCAGCGACCGCCCATCGTATCGAGCGCGCGCCGACGACGGCGCGGCGATCGCACGGCGCCGGTGCGGGCCTACGCACTCGTGCGGTGCATGCCACCCGCGGTGCGCGTATCGTGGGGAAATGTCCAGGCTCTCCCTCGTCGTGTTGCCGTTCCTGCTGGCCGCCGCGCCAGGCCAATCGAAGCCGCCCCAATCGACGCCGGCCCCATCGACGCCGGCCCCATCGACACCGGCGCAAACGACCGACACCACCTGGCTCAGCGACCTCGCGGCCGCGAAGAAGCTCGCGGCCGAACGCGCGGCGCCGCTGTTCGTCACGTTCCGCTGCGAACGTTGAAAGGACTGCAGCGCGTTCTACGGCCAGTTGGGCCGTGGCTCCGAGGAACTGACCGCGGCCGAAGCACCCTACGTCTGCGTGCGCATCACCGACATGAGCCGCGTCGACGTGCGCGCGATGCGCTTCGACTTCGACCTGACGTTCGCGGCCGTGCTCATGAACGCCGACGGCACGATCTACCACCGCTACGGCGGGCGCGGGCCCGACGACGCGACCGGCTACCTGTCGCTCGGTTCGCTCGCCGAGCTGCTGCGCGACACGCTGCAGGACCACGCCGACTACGAACGCCATCCCGCGCCGCCGCCCGCGCAACCGGCGCTGCCGGCCATCGAGCTGCCCGTGCTGCAGAAGAAGATCCAGGGCGGCCAGCGCATCGACTGCGTGCACTGCCACACCATCAACGACGCCGAACATCGGGAGACCGTGCTCGCCGGACGCTGGCAGAAGGAACAGCTCTACGTGTTCCCGGATCCGGCGCGCATCGGGCTCACGCTCGACGCGGCCCACCAGAGCCTCGTCGCGGAGGTCGCCGCCGGCTCCGCGGCCGACTCCGCTGGCCTGCGCGCGGGCGACGAGCTGCTCTCGCTCGGCGAGCAGCGGCGCGTGCGCACGCTGAGCGACGTGCAGTGGGCGCTGCATCGCGCGCCGTTCGCGACCGGCGAGCTGCCCGTGCGCTACCGGCGCGACGGCAGGGACCACGACGCGACGCTGCAGCTGCCCGGCAATTGGAAGGTCTGCCCGCCCGAGGACTACGCGTGGCGCCCCTACAAGTGGACGCTGTCGCCGTCAGCGGGTTTCGGCGGCCCGGCGCTCACGGGCGAGCAGAAGCAGCAGCTCGGCCTCGACGAGCACGCGTTCGCGTTCCGCGTGCAGTACCTCGTCGACTGGGGCGAGAACGCGCACCGCGGCCGCGCCGCGATCGCGGCGGGCCTGCGCAAGGGCGATGTGGTCGTGTCGTTCGCGGGCAAACACGACTTCGTCTCGGTCGAGCACTTCCATGCCTTCGTCGCGCTCGCGGGCACGGCCGGCCAGGACACCGAGATCGTCGTGCTGCGCGACGGCGCG
>DASUFY010000204.1:0-8480 GCA_036274315.1 Planctomycetota bacterium
ATGAGCAAGGGCATGGGCCAGAAGGTGCAGGTTCTCGGCACCATCATCCACGAGCCCGAACTCGTCATCCTCGACGAGCCGTTCAGCGGCCTCGACCCCGTCAACCGCGACACGATGCGCGACATCATCCTCGACATGAAGCGCCAGGGCCGCACCGTGATCTTCAGCACGCACGGCATGGAGCAGGCCGAGCAGCTCTGCGATTTCGTGATGATGATCCACAAGGCTCGCCTCGAGTTCGCGGGCACCTTGACCGAGATCAAGAAGGGGCGCGACCAGGGCATCCAGCTCGACTACGACGGCGACGGCAGCGCGCTGCAACGGCTGCCCGGCGCGCAGCGCGTCAACGACAACGGCAAACAGGCCGAGATCTTCCTGCAACAAGGCGCCGATCCCCAGGCTGCCCTGCGCTGGCTCATCGATCACGTCACTGTCAAGCGGTTCGACTACCGCGAGCCGTCGCTGCACGAGGTGTTCATCAAGACCGTCGAGGCAGCGAACGAGCGGTTGGCCGTGGCCGGTGAGGCACGCTGACCATGGCCAACAAGACCATCCTCGTCGCCCAACGCGAGTATCTCGACAACGTCCGCACCAAGACGTTCTGGCTCGGCATCCTGGCGTTCCCCGCGATCTTCGCGCTGTCGATCGGGATCGGCTGGGTCATGAACAAGACCAAGGCGCAGCAGCCCTACGCCGTGCTCGACCTCACCGAGCAGCAGCTCGGCGCGAGGATCGAGGCGAACGCGCGGGCCAACGATCAGATCGCATCGATTCGGCGGTTCGCGCGCGACCATGGGATCGCGCAGCAACAGCTCGCAAGATACGACGAACTCGACGTCACCGACCCCTCTTCGATGGAGGCGCAGCTGCGCGAAATGCGGTCGGCTGCGACCGCGCAGGCCAAGCCCGAGGACGCAGCGCGGCTCCAGAGCATGATCGAGTCGCTCGCCGCCAAGTACCGCTTCGTGCCGCTCGCGGAACTCGGCGCGGCGCAGGGCGCGCGCGAAGAACGCGAGCAGCAGCTCAGCGATCGAGTGCGTGACGGCAAGCTCTTCGCGTACTTCGTGCTCGACGGCGACCCCGTCGCCGATGCGACGAAACTCACCTATGTTTCGAACAACCTGACCGACGACGCGCTGCGCGAGTGGTACGACGGTGCGACCACGCGTGTCGTGCGCAAGCTCCGCATCGCCGCCGCAAACGTCGATCCCAAGATCGCGCGCCACCTGCAGGAGTCCATCTCGTTTCGGGCCAAGCAGGTCACCGCAGCCGGCGTCGAAGACGTCAAGGACGAGCAGAAGGCCAACAAGTTCGCGCCGGTCGTGTTCGTCTACCTGCTGTGGATCGCGGTCTTCACCGCCGCGCAGATGCTCTTGACCAACACCGTCGAGGAGAAGAGCAACCGTATCATCGAGGTCCTGCTGTCGTCGGTGTCGCCCGGCGAGCTCATGGCGGGCAAGATCTGGGGCATCGGAGCCACGGGCCTGACCCTGATCCTCTCCTGGGCCATCTGCGGCGTCATCGGGGTCCAGGTCGGCACCCGTGCAGTGCCCAAGCTCGCCGAGTGGAACCTGTCCGAGATCGTCGGGGACCCGCTCTACCTGGCATCCTTCGTCGGCTACTTCCTGTCCGGCTACCTGCTCTTCGCGTCGATCCTCGTCGCCATCGGCTCGGTCTGCAACAGCCTCAAGGAGGCCCAGAACCTGCTGCAGCCCGTGTTCCTGCTGCTGATGATCCCGCTGTTCGCGATGATCCCGATCGTTCAGGAGCCCAACGGCCTGATGGCCCGCGTGTTCACCTACATCCCGATCTACACGCCGTTCGCGATGATGAATCGTGCCAGCGGCCCGCCGCCGCCGATCGAGTACGCGATCACCACGGTCCTGATCCTGGTGAGCCTGTTCGTCGCCTTCAAGGCCGCCGGCAAGATCTTCCGCGTCGGCGTCCTGATGACGGGCAACCCACCCAAGCTGCGCGAGATCCTCGGCTGGCTGCGCGAGAGCTGAGCCGCGCCTCTGCATGAACGACCACGACCGCGTCCTGATCATCGGCGCCGGCCAGGGCATCGGCGCCGCCACCGCCCAGGCCTTCGCCGAGCGCGCGACGGTGTGGACACGCCACGGCGGCGTCGACGCCACCGACCCCGAGTCGCTGCGCGCAGCCTTCGCGGCCCACGTCGGCCGCCACGGCCCTCCATTTGCCGTGATCCACTGCGTCGGTGACTTCGCCGAGCAGCCACTGCTCGCGACCGACGCGGCCACCTACCGTCACCTCTTCGCGAGCAACGTCGACACCACCTTCCACGTCGTGCAGACCATCGTGCCGGCGCTGGTCGCGGCCGGCCGCGGCCGCGTGATCCTGTTCGCGGCCAGCGGCGCCGACAAGGACCGGGCCATGTTGCGCGCCCCGGTCTACTTCGCCGCCAAGGCCGCGGTGATCCAACTGGCGCGCTGCCTGGCGGCCGAAGTCGCCGGCGCCGGCGTCACCGTCAACGTCGTCGCGCCGGGGCTCATCGCCCACCCGGACAGCCACCTCGAGAGCCAGCAACGCCTGCTGCCGCGGGTGCCGATGTCGCGCCTGGGCCGCCCCGATGACGTCGTCGGCGCGGTGCGCTACCTGCTGTCGCCGGCCGCGGACTACGTCACGGGCCAGGTGCTCGCCGTCGACGGCGGGCTGCACGCCTGATTCGCGCGAACCCGGGCGGCAACCGAGAAACTGGTTGTCACTGCCCGTGCCGCACGAGTAAATCCAAGGGTCCACATCCAACATCCATCCCCACTTTCCGGGATTACGAAGATCGAACCAACGATCCTATCCCCCACGGGGGCCGACCTGTCCAAGCTCGACGCCGATGCGGTGCGAGCGACGCAGCGACTCATCGCGCGGGGTTTCGAAGCCTATCTCGTCGGCGGCTGCGTCCGCGACCTGTTACTCGACCGCACACCGAAGGACTACGACATCGCGACCGAAGCGCGACCGCCCCAGGTCAAGCGCACGTTCCCGCGCAACTGCCGCATCATCGGCCGTCGCTTCAAGCTCGCCCACCTGCACTTCAACAACAACACCAAGATCCTCGAGTGCTCGACGTTCCGGCGCACGCCGCAGATCGAGAACACCGAGGACGACCTGCTCATCACGCGCGACAACGAGTTCGGCACGGCCGAAGAGGATGCGCTGCGCCGCGACTTCACGGTCAACGCGCTGTTCCTCGATCCGACGCGCAACTGCATCCTCGACTACACGAACGGTCTGACCGACCTGCGCCACCGCGTCATCCGCACGATCGGCGACCCGCGCGTGCGCTTCCGCGAGGATCCGGTGCGCATCCTGCGGGCGGCGAAGTTCGCGGGCAGGCTCGGCTTCACGATCGAACCCGACACGTTCGCCGCGATGGCGGAGACGTCGGGCGATCTCGTGCGCGCCGCACCGCCGCGGCTGTTCGAGGAGATCCTGCGGCTGCTTCGCGGCGGCCACGCGCTCGACAGCTTCCAACTGCTGCGCGATGTCGGCGCTCTGCGCAGCCTCGTGCCCGTGCTGGCGGACTTCCTGCAGCAGGCGCGGCACGACCAACGCGTCGCGTTCTGGCGCCTGCTCGAGGCGCTCGACCATCGCGTGCAGGCCGGCCGCGTGCCGCCGAGCCCGGTGCTGCTCGGTGCGCTGCTGGTCGGCCCCGTGCTCGCGAGCGCGGAACACAACCCCGGCCGCAGCCCCTCGTCCATCGCCGAAGAACTGCTCGGCCCGCTGAGCCAGTCGCTGCGCCTGCCGCGGCGCGACGCCGGCTGTCTCAAGCGCATCTGTGGCGTGCAGCACCGCTTCACGCAGACGGAGCAGACCAAACGCTTCCGCATCGAGGGCTTCGTGCAGGGCCCGTACTTCGAAGAGGCGCTCGAGCTGTTCGAACTGCGTGTGCTCGGCGGCGGCGCCGGTCGCGACGAAGTCGAACGCTGGCACGAACTCGCCAGTGCCTCCGCGCACGCGGAGAGGCGGGACGAACACGGCGCGCGCGAGGACTTCGAGGACGACGCCTCGCACGATGAAGCGACCGAGCTCGGCCGGTCCGTCGGCGACGAGGAACCGCGCGGCCAGGGCGACGAAGCGCTCGGTGACGCGGCTGCAGCGCACGCACCGTGGACCGAGGAGCACGCCGAGCCCGCGCCGGTGATGCCGGTCGACCAGGCGCCCGTGCACCAACGGGAACGCGGATCCGAGGGCGGCCCGCGCCGGCGGCGACGGCGCCGCGGACGGCGGCACCGCGGCGACGACCTGGACGAGGGCACCGCGCCGGCCGCACACGACGGTCCCGTCGACAGCTCGACGAGCGGTGCGCACGAAGCTCGCGACGAGCCCGACGGCGAACCCGTCCTCGAGCAGTTGGATCCGGCCGACGTCCCCCCCGACCTGGAGCCGCCCGAGGTCGATCCCGACGAGCCTCAGCTCGACCACGGCGAGCCGCCGGAGCCGGGTGAGCCGGGCCGGCGCCGACGCCGCCGACGCCGCCGACGGCGCGGACGGGGCATCGAAGGCGCACCGGATGGCCCGCGGCGCGAGCACCACGGCCCGGACGTGCCCGGTGCCCACGTCGACGCCGAGCAACCGCCCGAGACCGGGCAACCGCTCGACTTCGGCGACGACTTCATCGGACCGATCGCACCCGCCGCGCTCGGCGGGCAGGCACAGTCCCACCGGGCGGCCGAACACTCCGGCGAGGCAGGAACCGGACGCCGGCGCCGGCGCGGCGGGCGCGGCCGGAACCGGCACCGCAACCGCGAAGGGCGCGGCGAACCGATCGCTGCCGACCACCAACGCAGCGGCCACGACGCGGCCGCGACACAACCGGCGCAGCACCACCAGGACCAGCACCGGCAGCCCCACCACCGCCAGGACCAACCGCGACACAAACGCCGCCGGCCGGATGGTCGCGAACCATCACGCCGCCCGGGCGGCCACGGTGGGCCGCGCGACGTCGACGTGGTGCCGCGCTACCGCGATCGCCGCGGCAAGGTCGAAGTCATCGAACCGCCGGCGATGGACCTGTCGGCGTTCGACGTCGAACTCGATCCCAAGCGGGTGCCCACGTTCGGCAGCATCGTCGAGGGCAAGGGCCGGCCCAAACGCCGCCAACCGCGCGTGCCCGACGACGGCGTCGACGACTACCGGCCACCGCCACCGCCCGGCAGCGACTCCGGTCCCGACGCGCCGCCACCCCCACCCTCGAGTGATGCGCCGGACACGTTCGGCGACTGGTGACCCATGACGGCCGAGCGGGCCAAGATCACCACGGCGACGCTGCGCACGATGAAGGCGCAGCGCGAGCGCATCACGGCGTTGACCGCCTACGACCATCTGTTCGCCGATCTGCTGGACTCCGCCGGCGTCGACGTGCTGCTCGTCGGCGACTCGGTCGCGACCGTCATGCAGGGCCACGACACGACCGTGCCCGTGACGATGGACCAGATGGTCTATCACTGCGAACTCGTCGGCCGCGCGACCAAACGCGCACTGCTCGTCGGCGACATGCCGTTCCTCAGCTACCAGGTGAGCATCGAGGACGCCCTGCGCAATGCCGGGCGCCTGCTCAAGGAGGGGCTCGCCGAGGCCGTCAAGCTCGAAGGCGGAGCGGCGTTCGCACCGACCGTGCGGCGCCTCGTCGACGCGGGCATCCCCGTCATGGGGCACCTGGGGCTCACGCCGCAGAGCATCCATCAGTTCGGCAGCTACCGCGCGCGCGGCCAGGAGCCCGAGGAACAGCGCCGCATCCTCGACGATGCGCTCGCGCTCGAGCAGGCCGGCGCGTTCGCCCTGGTGCTCGAGAAGGTGCCGGCCGAGCTCGGCAAGCAGGTCGCGGAGACCGTGTCCATGCCCGTCATCGGCATCGGCGCCGGCCCGCACGTCGACGGCCAGATCCTCGTCACGCACGACCTGCTCGGCCTGTTCACCCGCTTCCGCCCGCGCTTCGCGCGCCGCTATCTGGAGCTCGCCCAGGACATCCGCAAGGCGGTCGACACGTACTGCAGCGACGTGCGCGCAGGCTCGTTCCCCAACGCGGGCGAGAGCTACTGAGCAACGTGCGGGGGACGCGCTTCGCCCGCCTTCGCAGGAGCTGACCCGCCGGGAGGTGTGCGACTCGGCGGCGACAAACCCGGGTCGCGAGTCGCCTCGTTCGCGGCGCCTGCAGATCGGCGACTGCCGAGCGACCTCAACCGCACTACGACATCGTGACGCGCAGGCCCTGCGACAGCGCGAAGTCGAACGAAGCCCCGATCGTGGTGAAGTAGAGCACCCCACCCTGCGCCTCCACCGTCAGCGGCGGCAGCACCGTCGGCAGCGGCAACGAGAACGTCGCCCCGGTCGTCGATGGCACGAACAGCAGCACGATGGGTTGCACGAGCAGCGTGCAGTTGGCACCCAGCTGAGGCACCGGTACCGACAACGGCTGGTCTCCGAGCGCGAGCAGGGTGCCGACCAACACGGTGCCGCAACAACCCGCGAACGCCCCCACCGTGAGCTGGAGCTGACACGCGGGCACGTTGAGTGCACCGGTCAGCGTCGGATGGATGAAGAAGGTCGGATCGCATCCGACCCCATGCGGCTGGGTCACCACGGTCGTGAACGGACATTGAGCCACGACGGCCGAGGTCGTGAACACGGTCGCAACAGCGAGCAGCGAACGCATGGCAGACTCCGCGAGAAGGGTCCGGAACCGGAGCGCGGGAGCATAACCAGCCGCAACCCCCGGCCCGCCCTCGGAATCAGCTTGCGCCGGTCCGCAACCTCGGCGTCCGCCAGGCGAGCGCGGCGCGCCGACGCGGCGCCCCAAAGGGCGCGCTCGCGCCTCGTCTCGCTTGCGCCTCCCCCGCGCCGCCGGCATGGTGCCAGCCCATGCAGGCGTGGCGCATCGATGTTCTCGTCCGACCGGGACAGCCCGATCCCATGGGCGCGGCGGCGCTGCGCGCCCTGCACACCGCGGGCCTCGACGGCGTGTCCGACGTGCGCAGCCGGCGCGGCTACCTGCTGGCCGCCGAGCTCGGCGAGGCCCAGGTGCGCGAGTTCGCGCGCTCCGTGCTGTGCGACCCCGTGGTCGACCAGTTCGTCGTGCACGCGCCCGGTGCCGCGCCGCAGGTGCCGCCGCGCGGCACGCACGCCGTGACGATCGTGCCGCGGCCCGGCGTGACGGACCCGGTCGCACACTCGGTGCAGAAGGCACTCACCGACATGGGCCTGCCCGGCGTCCCGACCGGTACGTATCGCGTCTACGACGTGCGCGGCGCGGGCGAACCCCACCTCGTGCTGCAGGTCGCCCGGAAGGCGCTCGCCAACGACGTCGTGCAGGACGTGCTGCTCGACGCGCTGCCCGAAGGCCTGCCGGGTCCCTCGGCCGCGCCCGACCTGCAGGTGCATCCGATCCCGCTCGCGCATCTCGACCTGACCGGCCTCGAGCGCCTGTCGGCCAGCGGCGGCCTCGCGCTCGACGGCGCCGAGATGACGGCGATCCAGCAGCACTTCAAGCAGCTCGGTCGGGCGCCGACGCGCCTCGAGCTCGAGACGCTGGCCCAGACCTGGAGCGAACACTGCAAGCACAAGACGCTGACCGGCAACGTGCGGTTCGAAGGGCGCACGATCGAGAACCTGCTCAAGAGCACGATCGCGCACGTGACCCACACGCTGAACCGCGACTTCTGCGTCAGCGTCTTCGTCGACAACGCGGGCATCATCCGCTTCGACGACGAGGACTCCGTCTGCATCAAGGTCGAGACGCACAATCGCCCGTCGGCGATCGAGCCGTTCGGCGGCGCGGGCACCGGCGTCGGCGGCGTCATCCGCGACGTGCTCGGCACGGGCCTCGGGGCGCGGCCGATCGCGAGCACCGACGTGTTCTGCTTCGCTCCGCCCGATCTGCCGGCGGAGCAGGTGCCCAAGGGCTGCCTGTCGCCGCTGTCGGTGCTCAAGGGCGTCGTCGCCGGCGTGCGCGACTACGGCAACCCGATGGGCATCCCGACCGTCAACGGCAGCGTGCACTTCGACGAGCACTTCGTCGGCAACCCGCTCGTCTACGTCGGCAACATCGGCATGCTGCCGACGGCGCGCGCGAGCAAGAAGGCCCGCACCGGCGACGCCATCGTCGCGCTCGGCGGCCGCACGGGCCGCGACGGCATCCACGGCGCGACGTTCAGCTCGCTCGAGCTGCACACCGAGAGCGAGATGCTGAGTTCGGGTGCGGTGCAGATCGGCGACCCGATCACCGAACGCAAGGTCATGGACGCGGTGCTGCGCTGCGCCGACGAGGACCTGTTCAGCGCGATCACGGACTGCGGGGCGGGCGGCTTCAGTTCGGCCGTCGGCGAGATGGCCGAAGGCCTCGGCGCCGAGGTGCAGCTCGAACACGCGCCGCTCAAGTACCAGGGCCTCGCGCCGTGGGAGATCTGGATCAGCGAGGCACAGGAACGCATGGTGCTCGCCGTGCCCGGAGCCAGGCTCGAGCG
>DASUFY010000205.1:0-7512 GCA_036274315.1 Planctomycetota bacterium
GGCCCAGTTACCGGCCCCGCTCGACGTGATAGGAGCGGGTGCCGCAACTCTCCCAGGGTCGCCTGCGGCGCTCACCCTCAAAGGAGCCCACATGCGTTCCCGATGCGCGTTGTCCCCCGACCCCCGTGGTTGGCTGTTCGCGGCGATTCTCTCGGCCCAGGTGGCGGCGCCGGCAGCTGCTCAATGCGACCTGACGTGGGCCGCTGGCGACGGCGTGCCCGGCGTCGTCGGCATGGTGAAGGCCGCGATCCACTGGGATCCGGACGGCATCGGCCCACTGCCGCCCCGGTTGGTCGTCGCCGGATCGTTCCACGTCGCGGGCTCGGCCACCGCGAGCAACATCGCCGCCTACGATCCCGTGCAGGGCACCTGGTCGGCGCTCGGCGCGGGCCTGAACGGCTTCGTGAGTGCACTGGCCGTGCTGCCCAACGGCGACCTCGTCGCCGGCGGGTCGTTCATGATCGCCGGCGGCGTCCTCGCCAGGGGCATCGCGCGCTGGAATGGCGCGAGTTGGGCGCCGTTGGGTTCCGGCTCGCTGATCGGCGTGCGGGCCCTCGCCACGCTGCCGAACGGCGACCTCGTGGCCGGCGGCTGGTTCACGGCGGCTGGCGGCTTCCTGACCAGCTACATCGCACGGTGGGACGGCACGACCTGGTCGACCCTCGGTTCGGGCGTGAACTACTTCGTCGAAGCCCTCGTCACGATGCCGAACGGCGACCTGGTCGCCGCCGGCTCGTTCACGAACGCCGGTGGTGCCTGGGCCAGTCGCATCGCCAGGTGGGACGGCACGACCTGGTCGCCAATCGGGGCGGGGCTCAGTGGCACCGCCTCGGCGCTGACGGTGCTGCCGAACGGCGACCTCGTCGCGGCCGGCCAGTTCGACAATGCGGGCGGCGTGCCGGCCCCTCGCATCGCCAGATGGAACGGGTCGAGCTGGTCCGCACTCGGCACCGGCACCAGTTCCGACGTGCTCGCCGTCGCCGCGTTGGCCAACGGCGATGTCGTTGCCGCAGGCAAGTTCCTGTTCGCGGGCGGCCTGCCCGTCGACCGCATCGCACGGTGGGACGGCGCGGCGTGGTCCGGTCTCGGATCGGGCGTCGACAACGAGGTCTACGCACTCACCAAGACGCCAGGCGGCGATCTCCTCGCCGGTGGATTCCTGACGTCGGCCGGCAGCGTGCGCACGCCCGGCATCGCGCGCTGGAACGGGGCGAGCTGGGCGCCACTCTCACCCGGCACGAACGGTCCGATGTATGCCGTCGCGGCGCTGCCGAACGGCGACCTCGTCGTCGGCGGAGACTTCACCACCGTCGGTGGCGTGAGAGCGGCCCACGTGGCCAGACGTTCGGGCACGACGTGGTCGCGACTCGGTGCGTCGACGAACGGTGTCGTCTGGGCGCTGACGACGACGGGCAACGGCTCGCTCGTCGCCGGCGGAGAGTTCACCACCGCGGGTGCCGTCGGCGCCAACCACATCGCCGAGTGGGACGGAACGAGCTGGTCGCCTCTGGGTTCGGGTACGGGCGGCCTGGTGTTGGCGCTCACGACGCTGCCGAACGGCAACCTCGTGGCGGCTGGCGACTTCCTCGTGGCCGGTGGCATCGGCGCCAACCGCATCGCCAGATGGGACGGCTCGAACTGGAGTGCGCTCGGCTCGGGCATCAACGGTCCGGTCTGGTCGTTGACGACGCTGGCCAACGGCGATGTCGTCGCGGGCGGATTCTTCAGCGCCGCCGGCGGCGTCGGTGCCAGCAACATCGCGCGGTGGGATGGCACGACGTGGTCGCCGCTCGGCTCCGGCACGGGTGCTGCCGTCACGGCCCTGACCGTTCTTCCGAACGGCGACCTCGTGGCGGCAGGGAGCTTCACGACCGCCGGTGGCGTCGCCGCCAACTACATCGCCCGGTGGGACGGCACGAGCTGGTTCCCCCTGGGATCCGGGTTCGACTCGATGGTGTTCGGACTCCACGTGCTGCCGAACGGCGATCTCGCCGCAGCCGGCACGTTCCTGCTCGCCGGCGGAGAGAGTGCCCACAAGCTGGCGCGATGGAACGGAACGAGTTGGTCGCAGCTCGCGGGCGGGGCGAACGATCGGGCGCGAGCCTTCGCCGCGCTTGCCAACGGCGACCTCGCCGTGGTGGGACACTTCACGAGTGTCGGCGACACCGCCTCTGCGTCGGTCGCGCGGTTGTCGACCACATGCCCGGCCTCGGCGACCGCGGCGGGGTCGGGCTGCAACGGCAGCGCGGGACCCAATGTCCTGAGTGCCTCGACGCTGCCGTGGACCGGCTCGACCTACCGCGCGGTCGCCACGGGCATGCCGGCCACGGCGATCGCACTCGGCGTGCGCGGCCTCGGCACGACCGCGGTGCCACTCGTGAACATCCTGCCCCAGGGACTGCCGGGCTGCACCCTGCTCGTCGATCCGGACCTGCTCGACGCCTACGTGCCGACCGCAGGCATGACGCAGGTGCAGTTCGCCATTCCGGACACGGCCGCACTCGTCGGCCAGGTCGTGCACCAGCAGGTGGTGACGGCGGAGCTCGACGCGACGGGCGCCATCGTGGCGCTCAGCAGCACCAACGCGCTGGCGCTCGTGATCGGCAGCTTCTGACCGCGCCGGCGAGCCTGCGCTCAGTTCCAGGCGAAGCGCACCGGCGCGCCGACGACCAGCGCGCCGGCCGGCGTCCACGCCACGGACTGCACGACGAGCACGAACCACGGCGGCACCGCGGCGAACGTGCGTGCGAAGCTGCTCGTGCCCGACGCCGGCAGGATCGCGACGTCGAGGATCGGGTCGCTCGGCAACAGCCAGGCTTCGCCCCAGGGCGTGGGCATCGCGGCGACCGGCAGCCCCGCGAGCGTGAACACGGCGCTGCCGGGCGGCGCGGCGATGCTCACGTTCATCGTGTTGGTGGTGTGGGCGACGGCGAGGCTCGGGATCGGTGTCGTGATGACGAGGCCGGGACCGCTGATCGGCGGTGTGCCGAGGACCGTCACGCTCGGGTCGAGCCGGATCGTGCCGCCGTTCGCCAGCATGCCCGGCGCGGGGCCGGCGGCGCCGAGCTGGAACGCCTGCAGGATCGCGCCGCCCGTCGCGACGAGTTCGCCGGCGTCGATGCGGATCGCCGGCGACGACGAGGACACGAACACGCCGTCGACGCCGGTGACGAAGCCCCCTTGGATCGTCACGTTGCCCGACGACACCTGCAGTCCGGGCGCCGGAACGCCGGCGGGCACCACGGTCGAATCGCTGAGGCAGACGCTCGAGTTGGTGACCTGCACCTGCGGCATGCGCACACACGACGCGAAGCTGACCTGCGAACAGTTGGACACGACGATGCTGCCGAAACCCCACGTGCCGCTGCCGCCGAAGTCGGTTTCGTGGAACACGACCGGCCCCGTGCACGCGTCGATCGGCATCGTGTGGAAGTTCCAGGCGGCGACGCGGTCGACGACGACGGAGCCGGCGTTCTGGTTGGCGGCGACCCCGTTCAGGTGGCCAGCGCCCTCGACCACGAACGTCTCATTGGCGGGGATCCCGGTCACCGTGAGGCCGACCGTGCCGCTGCCGACGCCGACATCGGCCCCGGCGCGCAAGGAGATGCGCAGGCCCTTGGTGCAGGACACCGGCGAGTAGCTGCCGGCGAACACGTCGAGGACGTCGCCCGGTGCCGCCGCGTTGATCGCGGCCTGCAGCGCCGCGCCGCCGCCTTGCACGATCGTCGTCAGCTGCGCGGGCAGCATGCCTGTGACGCCGAGTAGCGCGGCGAGCCGGTGCCATGCGTGGGCGTCCCACATGCACCGCATCATGCGAAGGCGTGGGAACGGCGTCCAGGGGGCGCGCGGGCGCGCGAAGACCGAGCCGCGCCCGGATTCTCCGCAACCGTTCGTGAGTTCGGTGCACACAGCTCCAGGGCGCGTGGGCGCCGCACAGGAGCACCGAGTGATACCATGCCGATCATGCCTTCTCCCTCGACCGCTGAAGAGCTTCTCTCGCTGCGCGAGCCTGGGTCCCGACACGAACTCGTGCGCGGGGAGCTGCGGCGATCGAGCCCCACCGGCTCTTGGCACGGCATCGTCGTCGGCCGGCTCGCCACGTTCGTGGGCCCCCACGTGTACGAGCGACGCCTCGGGGAGACGTTCGGCGCCGAGACCGGGTTCTTGCTCGCCCGCAACCCCGACACCGTGCGCGCTCCCGACGTTGCCTTCGTGCATCGGGACCGGATACCGCGCGACTTCACCCCGGGCTACTTCTCCGGACCGGACCTCGCCGTCGAAGTCACGTCACCGGGCGACAGCCACGACGAAGTGCGCGCGAAGGCCCACTTCTGGCTCGAGTACGGCACACGTCTGGTCTGGGTGGTCGACCCGAAGGCACGGCGAGTCACCGTCTACCGCAGCACGGACGACGTGCAGGTGCTCGGGATCGACGACGAACTCGGGGGTGACCACGTGCTGCCCGGGTTCTCGGTGCCGGTGCGCGATCTGTTCCCCGTTGCCCGCTCGGATTGAGTGCAGCCTCAGCCCGCCCGACGCGCGATGCTGGGTTCGGTCCCGCGGCGGCCGTTGCGCGGCTCGTGTCGCATCGCGAGCACGATGCCGCACCAGACCTGCGCGATCGTCGTGCCATCGAGCTCCGCGATGCGTTCGAGACTCCAGCGGTCACCGCGGTAGAGCGCGAGCCAGCGACGATGCAGCTGCGCCTCGTTGGCGTAGACCCATGCATCGCCTTCGTCGTGCGCGAGTCGGCGGTACTCCGGGCGCGTCTTCTCGTACCTTGCTTCGATCGCAGCTTCGATGTCGAACATGGCGGGATCGCTCCTCGAGCCGATCGCCGGCAAAGCCCACGCTTCGCCAGTGACGGCTGCAACGGCTCCTACCCTGGTCCGCGCCGAGGTTGCACCCTGGCGGCGTCATTTCGCGCCCGCGCCCTGTGCACCGGTTCTCTGCGCCGTTCTCCGGATCGGCTCAGTACTCCCCCGTCGGCCGCTGTGCGTAGCCCCAGTACTCGCGGTACTTGGCCTGAACGTGCGGGTGGAGCTGGGCGCCGAAGTCCTCGGCCAGTCCATTGGCGCGGATCAACTGGATGACGTCGTCGAAGTGCGCGGCGGGCGCCGACATGCCGCTGGCCAGTTTGAGTTCGATCAGTCGCGGCAACGAGACGTAGCGCTTGCCATCGATCTCGACGGCAACCGCTCCAGGATCCGGGAATCGCAGGCCGTGATCCCGTCCGTCGCCCGGCGAGCCACCGGAGATCAGGAAGTCCACCTGCACCCTGCACTCCATGTCCTTCACGCCGCGACCGCCCGGGAACCGTTCCAACCAACGCAGGCCGATGGCGCCGCGACCCGCGGGCAGCGGCAGGGTCCGAGCCGGCCGCTACCGCGAGGTCTGCCCCCGAACGACATCGAGACGTGCTGTGCCTGCATCGAACTCGACGGGGCCCGCGAACGCACGCAGGTCGCCATACGTGTCCCTCGGATCACGGAAGGAGACACGCCACCGCTTGTCCAGATCGTGGGCAAAGTAGGCAATGCCGCCGTCTGACAGCTCCTCGCGGAACTCCGGCTTCCACTCCACCCACGTCTTCGCCCCCGACGCATCCTCTTCCAGAGTCTGGATCTGATGCCACGCCCAGCAGTGTCCTCCCTGCACGTCATGGAGATGCAGCGTCACGAGAAGGGCCGGGCGCGAGAGAACCACGTCACCGAGTTCGACGGTCTCACCGCTGCCGAAGGTCGGGCATTGCACGCGCCTCACGGGGCCGATCTTCTCGCCGTTGCAGTCGACCACGCTGATCAAGAGGTCGCTTGGATGCACGGACACCAGGTAGGACGGCAGCGGCAACCGGAATCTGCCTCTCGAGTCGGATGATCCCGAGAACTGCTTTCGATAGCGGCTCTCGTCGATCGTGAAGTCCATCTCCACCTCGACGCGGGTATCCGCTCTGGCCACGGCTCCCGGCGCCAGCAGCAGCGCGGTCAGCACCGGAGCGTCGAGGTCCGGCTGCAACTCGACCTGCACCGTCTCACCCTTCACGCGCGGGCCGACGATGACCTGCTGCGCGATCCCGCCGGGGGCGCGGGCGGGAAGCGATCGAGCGTGGACGGCCCGATCGGCACGGGCACGAACTGCTGATCGAGCGCGACGAACGGGAACAGGAAGCGGCCATCGGGCAGATCCTCGCCGATCCCCAGTTGTCCGCGATCGTAGTACTCGCGCGCGGGGAGCGCGTCCGCCGCGCGCGCCAGGATCAGGCGGTTCCGGTAGCACGCGGCCGCGGCGACACCACCGGGCGCCGTCACCAACAGGCGCCCGGTCGGCGGGCAGACGATGCGCACGGGCCCCGCAGGGTGATCCAACATGTCGACGACGAGCGCTTCGGGATCCGCACCGAAGATGGCGGGGCTGATGCGCAGCATGCGCCAGTCGTCTTCGCCATCGTTGGCCCAGAGCGGCTTCGTGATCGAGACCACCGCGTCGGGATTGTCGGCGTAGTAGACGGCGCCGTTGGCCGTGTCCCCGAAGGAGACGTCCAGCTCGACGCCGGGTTGCGGTCGTCCTTCGGCATCGACGACCTGCACGTCGAGCCGGAGCGGGTCCTCCAACTCGATCCGGTGTTCGGAGGTGTCGCTCGCGAACGGGAGCGCCTCGAACACATCCAGCTCGCCCCGCAGGTTCCCCTTCGATGCAAGGAACCACTTGTTGTCCTGTGTCAGCGTCAACCGGACGCGACCATTCGCATCACACCGCGCGGCCGCGCCGTACCGCCGAAGGTACTCTTCGCTGTTCGCGACCATTCGACGCGCATGCACGCGTTCCGCGAACCCGAGGTGCTCCAAGCTGACCGGCGCCGGCAGATACAGCACCTCCGCGTTCGCGGCTGGCAGCCCGGTCTCCTTCTCCACGACGCTGATGCTGTACGTGTGCTCGACCCCACCCAACAGGTCGCTCGGCGTGGTTTCCCGGGGCACGATCCCGACCTCCAACGGCACGGGCGGCGGCCATGCCACAGTTTGGAGGGGGCGCGTCCCTGCGCAACTCGACAGCACCGCGGCGCCCATCAAGGTCGTGGCCAAGCACGCGGTGCCGAACGTCAACTGCCAAGCCTGTCGTTCCATGCCGCTCTCGTCTCACGTCGAGTAGCCCACCGTACCACACCTCGAAGCCCGCCACTCCGGTTGAGCGCGTGGACTTCACCGGCCCCCCCGGCACCTCTGGTTGCCAGCCCTGCACGGTCTCCGGGGGTAGGATGCTGGTGCCGCAACCGGCCAGCTTCGTCTCTCCCAGGGCAACGTGCGCATCTTCTCGCTCTGAAGCATGCGATCGATCCCACGCCAGGCAGGAACGGGCTGACACCGGCTCGGACCGATCCGGCGCACCGGGGTTGCCATCCCCGCGCCGCGCGCCGACCATGCCGCGGCCCCTTTCTCGACGCATGCCGATCTCTGCCTGGCCCCTGGGCCTGCTCGCCTGCCTCGCCGCACCGCTGCTGGCCCAGTGCCCGCC